>NZ_CM001844.1:1379666-1624667 GCF_000384965.1 Bartonella bovis 91-4 | reverse complement strand
AGAAATTTTAACTTTTTGTTAATAAATGTGTATAGAACTTCATATTTGTTCATAAAATAGAAATTTTTAAGAAATATTTTACTATTATGCACAAACTAGATAGCTGTGGTGAATAAATTTCCCTTATAAAAAAGAATGGGGATAATATGTCTAAGGTACTTCTACTTCTTACTTCTTTTAAAATCTTCTTTGTGGACAAAACTGAGGAATGAATAAGTATAATTAATAATCCACATTAAACACAGATTTTAATAAGAAGAATCTCTCTTTTTAAAATATTTTTTAATTTAGAAAAATTTTTGAAAAAAAATTTAATTATAATAATGAACACTTTATTAAATCTAAATAAGAGATAATTTATTTTATTTTTATACATATAATAACTTGAAAATTATTATTAAAAATATATGGATAGAAAAAATAATTTTTGTAATAATCATTGAAAATGAAAATTTTTAATTTAATAATATAAATTATTCTTTATAGTGTTTAGTTATTTTTATAAACTTAATTATAACCAATATACTTACTATAATTATTCAATTATACTTAAACTAAAGATAAAAGAGTAATACTTGCAGTTTGAAAGAGGTGAGTGTATAATGCTCGTCTCTTAATAAGAATATTTCATTCTCCAAATCTCCCATAAACTCATTAAATTTTTTATTCAGAGATAATTCCTCATTCTAATTAAAGAGAATATTTCATGCAAGAAATGAAACTACAGGAACTCAAAAGTAAAAATCCAGTTGAACTTGTTACTTTTGCTGAAACATTAGAAGTTGAAAATGCTTCATTGATGCGCAAACAAGAGTTAATGTTTGCCATTTTGAAAAAACTCGCTTTACAAGATGTGGAGATTATTGGGGAAGGTGTCGTTGAAGTTTTACAAGATGGATTTGGATTCTTGCGATCTGCTGATGCTAATTATCTTCCAGGGCCCGATGACATTTATCTTTCTCCTGCACAGATTCAATCTTTCTCTTTAAAAACAGGAGATACGGTTGAAGGTCCTATTCGTGGTCCAAAGGAGGGAGAACGTTATTTTGCTCTTCTAAAGATTAATACGATTAATTTTGAAGATCCTGAGAAAATTCGCTACAAAATTCACTTTGATAATCTGACACCTCTTTATTCAAATGAACGTTTCCAAATGGAAATACAAGATTCTACAAATAAGGATATGTCATCACGGGTTGTTGATTTAATATCCCCACTAGGAAAAGGTCAGCGAGGATTAATTGTAGCACCTCCTCGAACAGGAAAAACGGTTTTATTACAAAATATTGCTCATTCTATTACGACTAATCATCCTGAATGTTATCTCATTGTTCTTTTAATTGATGAGCGTCCAGAAGAAGTAACTGATATGCAGCGTTCTGTAACGGGAGAGGTAATCTCTTCTACCTTTGATGAACCAGCAATACGTCATGTACAAGTAGCTGAAATGGTTATTGAAAAAGCTAAACGTTTAGTTGAATATGGACGTGATGTTGTTATCCTTCTTGATTCAATTACACGTCTTGGACGTGCATATAATACAGTTGTTCCTTCATCAGGTAAAGTTTTAACAGGTGGTGTCGATGCTAACGCTTTACAACGTCCTAAACGTTTTTTTGGTGCAGCACGTAATATTGAAGAAGGTGGATCTTTAACTATTATCGCAACGGCTTTGATTGATACAGGTAGTCGTATGGATGAGGTTATTTTTGAAGAATTTAAAGGAACAGGTAATTCAGAAATTGTTCTTGATCGTAAAGTTGCGGATAAACGTATTTTTCCAGCTATGGATGTTCTAAAATCAGGAACACGTAAAGAAGATCTTTTAGTGGCTCGTCAAGACTTACATAAGATTTTTGTACTTCGTCGTATTTTAGCACCTATGAATGTAACAGATGCAATTGAGTTTTTAATTGATAAATTAAAACAGACAAAAAATAACAGTGAATTTTTTGATTCAATGAATACTTAGAAACATCATAGTTTTAAGTTAGGATTAGTCCTGTGGATACAATCTTTGCGCTTTCAAGTGGATTGTTACCTTCGGGGGTTGCAGTTATTCGACTTTCTGGTCCTCATGTTGTAAACATTGTTAAAACGCTTTGTGGTTGTTTACCTAAAGCACGATTTATGCATTATGGGAATCTTATTGCACGTGATGGTAGCTTTTTAGATTCTGCTTTAACTGTTTTCTTTCCTGGTCCTCATAGTTTTACAGGTGAGGATTGTGCGGAATTCCATTTACATGGGGGTAAGGCAGTTGTTAATCGTTTTTTAGATGAATTATCCACATTTCCCGAGTGCCGCATTGCTGAGGCGGGTGAATTTTCTCGTAGAGCGTTTGCTGAAGGAAAGATAGATTTAATTCAAGCAGAAGCTCTTGCTGATTTAATAGAAGCAGAAACAGAAAGTCAAAGACGTTTAGCTGTTATAGGTGCAAGTGGACACTTAACAAAGTTATATCGTAATTGGCGTGATGAACTTATAACAGCACGTGCTTTAATAGAAGCGGAAATTGATTTTTCTGATGAAGATGATATTCCAGACTGTATATCTGATGAAATTTGGAAAAATATAAAAAAGCTTAGTTATTCGCTTTGTGAACATATTTGTGCAGGAGAACGCGCAAATATTTTACGTGATGGGTTAAAAGTTGTTATTGTAGGTGCTCCAAATTCTGGAAAATCAAGTATTATTAATCGTCTAGCTGGAAGACCTGTTGCTATTGTAACGCAAGAAGCAGGAACAACACGTGATGCTTTGGAAATTAGATTAATACTTGGCGGTTTACCAGTTTTTTTAACAGATACTGCTGGTTTTAGAAAAACAGAAAGTAAAATTGAACAATTAGGTATCGAAACTGCAAAACAACACGTTATAGATGCTGATTTAGTTATTTTGGTTGATGATATGAACAATCCTCAAGAAATTCATTTACCAAAAACATCGGCTGAAGTATGGCGTGTTGGTAATAAACTTGATCTTTATCAAGGGGATAAAGAACGTTGGTCTATACAATTTTCAGCGTTAAGTGGTTTAAATTTTGATCATCTTATAAAAGAGATAGAATCATTTTGTCTGCGTCGTATTGCTGAAATTGGTAATGTTGTTTCAGCACAAAAAAGACAACTCCAATTATTAAAAGAAACTGTTAAAGAAATTGATACTGCAATAAATCATGTTTCTCTTGATTTAAGTTTACGTGCAGAACATCTTCGTCGTGCGAGTGATACACTTGGACGAATTACAGGTGACATTGATGTTGAAGATTTACTTGATGTTATTTTTTCACAATTTTGTGTTGGTAAATAAATGATTCACGTGAAACTTTAAAATAGTTTGATATGGAATAAAACAGATGCAATTGTATGATGTTATTGTTGTTGGAGGAGGTCATGCTGGTTGTGAAGCTGCTTCAGCTTCAGCGCGTGTTGGAACACGAACAGTACTTGTTACTTATCAAATATCAGAACTTGGCACAATGTCATGTAATCCTGCTATTGGCGGACTTGGAAAAGGACATCTGGTTCGTGAAATAGATGCTTTGGGTGGTTTAATGGGACAGGCTGCAGATGCTGCTGGAATACAATTTCGACTTCTTAATCGACGTAAAGGACCAGCAGTCAGAGGGCCACGTACACAAGCTGATCGACAGTTATATAAAAAAGCAATTCAAGGATTTCTGCAAAAGCAAAGTAATTTAACACTTATTGAGGATGAAGTTATTGATCTGATTGTTGAAAATGAACGTATTTCAGGTGTTTCTTTAAAAAAACAAGGGAATATCTTTTCTAAAGCTGTAGTTTTAACAACAGGCACATTTCTACGCGGCCTTATTCATATTGGTAATAAAACATGGCATGCCGGTCGTATGGGAGAACAGTCAAGTGTGCAACTTGCTGGGCGCTTGAAAGAATATGGTATAAATCTTGGACGACTAAAAACAGGAACTCCCCCTCGTCTTAGTAAAAAAACAATTTGTTGGGAGATGCTTCCTAAACAACAAGCTGACAAATGTCCGGTACCTTTTTCTTTCTTAACAGAGAAAATAGAACAACCTCAGATTGAATGTGCAATAACCCGCACAAATACACAAACACATCAAATTATTCGTGAAAATATACATCAGTCTGCTTTATATTCTGGAGCCATTGAAGGATTAGGGCCACGTTATTGTCCTTCAATTGAAGATAAGATTATTAAATTTGGTGAAAGAGATGGGCATCAAATTTTCTTGGAACCAGAAGGATTAGATAGCGATGTTATCTATCCAAATGGCATTTCTACTTCTCTTCCTGAGGATATACAAATTTCTTTTTTAAAGACTATTGAAGGGTTAGAAAATGTAACAATTTTACAGCCGGGTTATGCTATTGAATATGATTTTGTTAATCCAAAACAACTTACCAGAACTTTAGAATTAAAATCTTTACCAGGATTATTTTTAGCAGGCCAAATTAATGGTACAACAGGATATGAAGAAGCCGCAGCACAAGGACTTTTAGCGGGACTTAATGCTGCCCGTCAAGTAATTGGTTTAAAAGAAATTATTTTAAGCCGCTCAATAGCTTATATTGGTGTTATGATTGATGATTTAGTTTCACGCGGGGTTTGTGAACCTTATCGAATGTTTACATCACGGGCAGAATTTCGTTTATCTCTACGTGCAGACAATGCTGATACTCGTTTAACTCCTTTAGCACAACAGTGGGGTATTATTAGTAATACTCGATGGAGTTTCTATCAACATAAACAAAGATGTCTTGATCAAGCGCGATCAATTTGCCAAAAACTCTTTTTAACTCCCAATGAAGCATCTGCTCATGGATTACATATAAATCATGACGGAATCCGGCGATCAGCTTATGATCTTTTGGCTTATCCTGGTATGAGTATAGCACGTCTTTCGTCTTTTTGGCCACAATTACAATCAATCGATACTAAAACCGTTGAGGCTCTAGAAATTGAAGCACAATATGCTGTTTATTTAGAAAGACAAGCACAAGATATTGCTGTTCTTCAACGAGATGAACGTTTAGAAATTCCTACTTCTTTAGATATTCAAGCAATTTCTGGTCTTTCGAATGAATTGAAAATAAAAATTCAACAAGTATCACCACGCTCAATTGCTGATGCACAAAAGATTGATGGTATGACACCAGCGGCATTATCATTAATTATTACATCTATTCAGCGTCAAAAACGTGAAAAGGCAAAATTAGCTTAATGACTTTTTTGATAGAAAAAAAATATCAGGATCTTTTAAACATAGTTCCCTCTGTTTCACGTGAAACGGTAGAAAATTTAATGCAATTCGAATCTCTGGTAATTCAATGGAATAAACGTATTAATTTGATATCTGCTGCGACAGTACCTGTTTTATGGATTCGTCATATTTTAGATTCTGCGCAAATTTATCCTTTACATGATCAGTGTTTGCATTGGTGTGATCTTGGATCTGGAGGAGGGTTTCCCGCAATTGTTATTGCTATTTTTCTTAAAAACAAAAAAGGAGGACATATTGATTTAGTTGAAAGCAATGGAAAAAAAGCTGCTTTTTTACGAACAGTTATTGCTCATCTAGATCTTCCAGCAACAGTTCACCATTGTAGAATTGAAGATGTATATCAGAAAATAGATAAACCAGAAATTATAACCGCGAGAGGTTTAGCTTCATTGAATGTTCTTTTACAACTTTTATCTCCTTTATTAACACAAAAAACAATTGCTCTTTTACAAAAAGGTCGGGATTATATGACAGAAATAAAAAATGCCTCTGCCAATTGGCATTTTGATCTGCTAAAACATCAAAGTAAAATTGATACAAGTTCTGTTATTTTAGAGATTTCTCATGTTCGATCATGTAAAGGGTAAAGCAAAATGAGCGAGACACGAATTATCGCTATTGCAAACCAAAAAGGTGGAGTGGGTAAAACAACGACAGCTATTAACCTTGCAACAGCTTTGGCGGCTATAGGTGAAAATATTCTTATTATGGATATTGATCCTCAAGGTAATGCAAGTACAGGATTGGGAATTGATCGTAATAATCGTCCTTTATCCTCTTATGATGTTTTGATTTCTGGAATCTCTGTGGTAGATGCTGCTTTAAAAACGGTTGTGCCTAATTTGCATATTGTACCTTCTACACTCGATCTTTTAGGTGTTGAAATGGAAATTGCTTCATCGCAAGATCGCATTCAACGGTTACGAAAAGCTTTGTGTGATGATCAAATAGTGGCTCAAAAATTCAGTTATATTTTAATTGATTGTCCCCCCTCACTTAATCTTTTAACATTAAATGCTATGGGGGCAGCAGATTCTGTTTTAGTGCCAATGCAGTGTGAATTTCTCGCACTTGAAGGTTTAAGCCAATTGCTTGAAACGGTAAAACAAGTGCGGTATACTTTAAATCCATCTCTAGAAATTCAAGGTATTGTTTTAACGATGTACGATGGGCGTAATAATCTTTCAAATCAAGTAGTTGAAGATGTACGCTCTTTTATGGGAGAGAAGGTTTATCGTACTGTTATTCCACGTAATGTACGTGTCTCTGAAGCTCCTTCTTTTGGTAAACCAGCATTGCTTTATGATCTTAAATGTGCTGGCAGTCAGGCCTATTTACGACTGGCAACAGAAATTATTCAACGCGAAAAACAAGCAAAAACTGCTGCTTAAAAAGTGTAAAAAAGTAATTTATTGTGAAGTTAATTCAAAGAGTAAAATCATGAATGATGATCAATCAAAAAAAAGACTAGGTCGTGGATTAGCAGCATTAATTGGAGATGCCAGTTTAGATAGCAATGGTGCACATCTATTAAATTCTGTGAGATTTACAATGAAATCAAATGTGGATTCTATAGTTTCTGAAAGGTTGGTATCTATTGAACTTATTTCACGTAATCCTAATAATCCACGACGTCACTTTACGGATTTAGAACTTGAAAATTTAGCTCAATCAATTCGCCAACATGGTGTTGTTCAACCTATTCTTGTAAGGCCTTCACCTCATCACCCTGGTCGGTTTGAGTTAATTGCGGGTGAACGGCGGTGGCGTGCTGCACAACGAGCAAATTTGAATCAACTGCCCGTTATTATTCGCGATGTAGATGATAAAACAGCTTTAGAACTAGCTATTATTGAGAATATTCAACGTGCTGATCTCAATCCTATTGAAGAAGCAATAGGATATGAAATGTTGCTCAATGAATATGGTTATACTCAAGCGGATTTAGCACAAGTTATTGGAAAAAGCCGAAGTTATGTTACAAATACTCTTCGTTTGTTAAAACTTCCATCAGAAGTACAAAAACTTTTAATTAATGGCCAACTTTCAGCCGGTCATGCACGCTGCCTCATTACCGTCAACAATCCACAGGATTTAGCTGAGAAGATTATTCGTGAGGGACTTTCTGTACGTCAAGTAGAAGTACTTACACATGAACAAACAAATCCTAAAATTAAAAAACGAACTTTAGTGAAAAAAGATACGGAAACAAAATCTTTAGAAAAATTATTGACGGATATGATTGGAATGAAAGTAGTCATTCGACACGGTAAAGAAGGCGGTGATTTAAAAATACATTATTCTTCATTAGAGGAATTAGATGATATTTGTCGACGTTTGCAAAGTTAATCAATCATCCAGAAGGGCACGAATTCGATTAATATATTTTTGACCAAATTCCAGATTGTTTTGAGATAGAGTAATTTTTTCTTCAAAATTATCGTTGTCTTCAAGTGCTGATACTGCAGCTAATGTTGTTTGAAGTGCTATAAAACCAATAACATAATCTTTTGGTGTAATATTGTTTTTTTCTAAAACGCTAGTTAGTTTTGGTCGACCAGATACAGAAGCAATAAGCCCTTCAATACTGTTATCGTTTCCAGTACCAGGTGCATCTGGTTCTGGAGGTAAATTTACAACTTCTGTTTTAATTTGTTCCATTTTTACAAGAAAATCTTCTGTTAAAGGATAATTTGCAACGATATTTGAAGAGGGAATAGGTGTTAGAATGGAATGATAATCTGTTTCATTTTTTATTGTTTTTTGAGCATATGTTAAAAGAGGAAAGAGTAAAATAAAAAGCACATACAATACGAATTTTAACATGATTTAAAATATCCCCTTCTTTTACAGTTTTCAGTAAAGCTCTCTGTTTGCTTTTTTATTAGCAGAATTTTTCTGCAAAGCACTATCATCCTGGTAATGAAAAGAATTTAAATTTTTCTTATTTTAAAGTTTCTCATAAAATATAGCATTTTTTGCATTGGTAACAAAGGAATTTCTTCCACTCTTTGGTTTAGGTCTGGATCTGGTAATTAATGCAAAAAGAGCGTTAATTTTAGTATCTTTATGATTTAAAAGGTATTTGTTTCATCAAAGAAATTGGCAAATTTTTCTTTAGATTCTAGAATTTAAGCTAACGCCTTTTTGAAAAAATAGATACCAAAAAGCTGTATTTATGTGATTTATTTGTCTTTAGAGAATTAAGTTGAGCTATATTTTTTATAAATAGACATATCAACACTATTTTTTGATATAAAAGTCGTTCAATCAAAAATTTCCTTTATCGATATACTGAACAAGAATTTATAAAATAAACTATAATAAGGAATACATTCTATTTAAGAATTAGATTGATTCTTTTTTATCAAAGGATTTGTTGAATGTTTCATAATGATAGTTATTTGTGACAGCATAAATATGACTGTTATAGACATCACACCAAATACTTTAAAACTAGCCCAGAAATTATCACTAAAATTACGCCAAATGATTTCATTCAAAACAGCAAGAAAAACGAAAAAAAATGCCCACCGATAGGTCAGTTTTTGCCATCCTATGTCGTCCATTTTAAGAGTAGAATCAAAAACATAACGCAATAGTGGTTTTTTAAATAATAGGCCACAAAAAAGAATAAGTGCAAATAAACTATTAATGATTGTGGGTTTCATTTTGATAAAGGTATCATTATGAAGCCAAAGAGTTAAGAAACCAAAGAACAGGACAAATATCCCTGAGATAAGAGGCATTATGGGAACTTTGCGCATAATGAGCCACGATAAACTTAAAGCAATAATAATTGCTATCATAAAAACAGCAGTTGCAGGAAAAATAGGTTTGTTAAAGCTTTTAAAAAGTCCAATATTATTAATCAGCCATTGCCCTTTATAATTAGCAAGGAAAAAAACAACCAATGGTCCCATTTCCAAAAAAAGTTTAAGTGTTGGTGAACAGGATTTTTGGCTATCATTGATATTCTTCAGATCAAAGTTATGGGGTGAATTGGATTTAGAGTGTTTCATGATGATTTTCCTACAATAGCTTTAGCAAAATCAGAGGCAGAAAAAGGCTCAAGATCCTCAATCTTTTCTCCTATACCGATAAAATAAACCGGTAATTTATATTTATTTGCAATAGCGACTAAAATTCCTCCTCGCGCAGTACCATCAAGTTTTGTCATAACTAAACCATTAACACCAGCAACATTGTGGAAAATATCCACTTGATTGAGTGCATTTTGCCCAGTTGTTGCATCAAGTGTTTGAAGGACTGTATGGGGTGCTTGAGGATTATGTTTCTTTAAAACACGAATAATTTTTGCTAATTCATCCATTAATTCACTTTTATTTTGTAAGCGTCCAGCTGTGTCAATGATCAAAACATCACTTTCTTCTTTTTTGGCTTTTTCATAAGCATCAAAAGCTAAACTGGCAGCATCTGCACCAAGTTTGGTTGAAATAACATTAGCGCCGGTACGTTCACCCCAAATATGTAATTGCTCAATGGCTGCAGCGCGAAATGTGTCGCCAGCAGCTAGCGTAATTTTCAACCCACCTTCTGCTAATTTAGCAGCTAATTTTCCAATAGTTGTTGTTTTTCCTGTTCCATTGACACCTACCAGCAAAATAACATGAGGTTTATGACTAAGATCAAGCTTTAGCGGGAGCGCAACAGGCTCAAGCACTTTTTTGATTTCATCAGCCATAATAGTATAAAGATCGTCTAGAGATAGATCCTTTCCATAACGACTGGATGCTAAAGTTTCGGTAATACGTATAGCAGTCTCCACACCAAGATCAGCTTGAATAAGAATATTTTCTAATTCTTGTAATGTGTCTTCATCAAGTTTCTTTTTAATAAAAAATGTACCAAGAGAATCACTTAATTGCTGTGAAGAAAGAGATAATCCTTTTTTAAGACGCTCAAACCATGTGACCTCTTTTTGTTCAATAAGCAATGAAGGTGAATGTTCTTCGATTTTCTTTTTTCTAATTGTGTCAGTGACAATCACTTTTTCAGAAAGTGGTTCAAAAGATGAAGATTTTTCACTATCTTGTGTTTGTTTTTCTTTTTCAATATTAGTATTTTCAGATATAGAGGCGTGATTATTTTTTGTGGTTTTCTCGGCTGTATAAGCTTCATAAGGGGTGACAGCTTGTTTTTGTTTGATTGTTTGCTCTTTAGATTTACGAAAAGAGAATATTTTTTTGATAAAAGACTGTGTCATAAGAGCTTTCCTATTCAAGCTGCATTCCATTTAGTGTGTTCAGCAATTAATTTATTGCCATCATGGCCAATAATGAGAGCTTTAATAATTGTTCCAGCTTTAGTACCTTTGATGTGTGTAAGTGTGTAATCTTCAGTTCGTCCAATCTCATCTTTTTCAATAAGGATTGTTTGTTGGCTATTTGTTAAATGAGCAAGATGTTTTTGATAGGCTTTTTTTCCTGCGGTACGGAGTTTTTCTGCACGAATTTTTATTATTTCGCGATTGACTTGAGGCATACGAGCGGCAGGTGTCCCTTTTCTTGGGCTAAATGGAAAGACATGAAGATGTGTTAAATTACACTCATCAATCAAAGTTAAGCTGTTTTGAAACATTTCTTCTGTTTCGGTTGGAAAACCAGCAATTAGATCAGCGCCATAAACCATTGTAGGACGTTTAGCACGTAAGTCTTGGCAAAATTGGATTGCGTTTTCACGCAAATGTCGCCGTTTCATTCGTTTTAGAATCATATTACTGCCTGCTTGTAAAGACAAATGCAGATACGGCATTATTCTTTTTTCATAAGCTAAGAGATCGATTAATTCTTGATCTATTTCAATAGAATCGATAGATGAAAGGCGTAGTCGTGGTAAATCAGGCACATGATGTAAAATGGCTGAAACTAATTTTCCTAAAGAGGCTTTTCCTGGTAAATTGGTACCGTAACTTGTAAGATCAACGCCTGTGAGAACTATTTCTTGAACACCATTTGCTATGAGCTGTTTAATTTGTTCAATGATAGTGCCCATGGGAACTGAACGTGATGGTCCACGGCTATAGGGAATAATGCAAAATGTACAGCGATGATCGCATCCATTTTGCACTTGCACAAAAGCACGCGTACGCCCTTCTATTGCACCAACCATGTGGGGGGCAATATTGCGCACCTCCATAATATCATTAACACGTAATTTTTCATCGTGATTTATGCCAAAATCAGGAAATTGGCGATAGAAATGGGTATGGAGTTTTTCTTCGTTACCTAAAACAAGATCCACTTCTGTCATAAGAGCAAAATTTTCTGCTTCTGTTTGAGCAGCGCACCCTGTAACAACAATATGTGCATGAGGGTTTTCACGTTTAGCTTTACGGATAGCTTGTTTAGCTTGTCGCACTGCTTCAGCAGTGACAGCACAAGTATTAAAAATAATGGCATCATTTTTGAGTTTATCAAGACCAGCAGAAGCGCTTTTTTCACGAATGATTTCTGATTCATAGCTATTAAGTCGACAACCAAATGTTACTATTTTTATAGCCATCAGGAATAATCCTTTTCATAAGCCCCTGTTAAAGGGTTTAAAAAACCATTGAATTCATATTCTGCTTGGCCCGTCATGATAATATGGTTATCTTCTCGATAATAAATAGCAAGTGTTCCGCCTGGTAGATTTACATTAATATGGCGCTCAGTTAATCCACGTCGGTACGCGGCTACAGCACTAGCACAAGCAGCACTCCCACATGCTTTTGTTAATCCAGCTCCTCGTTCCCACGTGCGTAAGGTTAAGCTTTTTTGTGATGTTACAAAAGCAATAGAAATATTACACCGTTCTGGAAAAAGAGGATCATATTCGAGCTTTGGTCCGTATTTTTCTAATGGAATAGATTGAATATCATGATCAATGAAAAAAATAGCATGCAGATTCCCAACAGAAACAAGACACGCATCCTGTAGGGGGCCAGCAGTTATTTCTACATGATTAGTATCAGTTATTTCACGTGAAACTGGCATATCTTTTGCATTAAGATATGGGCACCCCATATCAACGCAAATAAAGCCATTATTTTGGCGTTCACCTTCAACAATTCCGACAGGTGTTTCTAGTCGAAAGCTTTTATTAGGAGTGTGATTTGAGAGCCATTCGATAACACAACGTGTACCATTACCGCAAGCTTTTGCCATTGAGCCATCAGCATTCCATATTTCGATGCGAAAGTCAGTATCATTTTGAATTGGCGGATGGATAGCCATAATTTGATCAAAATGTGTTTGGGGATCTCCAGCCAAGGTAAAAATTGCTTGTGGTGTGATGTTATGTGCGCTTACACGCATATCAGCAACAATGATTTGATTTCCAAGACCATTCATTTTACTGAAAGGTATCTTCATAAGGTTTCTCTATTTTGAATGGTAAATGATAAGCACAATAGGGCAATATATGACCGAAAATCTTTCAGATTACTAGTGTTTGTTCGAGATAAAACTGAATAAGAAGAGGCATGATTATTCAAAATTGATAAATTTCATTGTACTTTCATATTTTTTGCCTTTATTTCACGAGTTTTTTTTATTTATTAATTTATTTTAATACAATGGTACATATAAAAAATGGCACATATAGAGATGCTTTCATGTTTCTGTGTACGTCTTTATTATTATTTATGGGAGGTTATTATTATGGGAAGGAGTAAAATATGATCTTTTCAAGAATTTCAACTTTCATTGCATTATCAGCTATAATTATCTTAAGTGGTTGTTCAACATCACGATTTGGGAATAGTGATAGTAGCAATGTACGAGAAGTTGTTTATCCTGTTCAGCAGATGTCAGAATTTGTAACAGCATCTGATCTCCCGGAACCTGAAACATCTGTCTCTTCAATTGATGAAAGCGAGTATTCTAGTAGTGGAATACAACAAGAAAGCATTGAATTGCCAAGCAATACCGTTGATTTGTTTCCTGCCAGTATTGCCGGTGTGTGGAACTTGTCTGTAAACGGTAAAGTTTGCCGAATTGCAACTCCACAAACGAAATTTGGTCAAGGATATCGAGCTGGTCCTTTACTTTGTCCGAAAACATTTTCTGGAGTCAAATCATGGGCTGTTAAGGGAAAAAAATTGTATTTTTATGATGATTCAGGGGCTGCTATAGCTACTTTTTATTCCACCAGTGGAGATTATTTTGAAGGGCGTACATTTGATAATCAGCCAGTTTTTTTAAGTCGTTGATAAAAAATATTATTCATAAATGTTGTGTGTAAATTTTTCTTTTACTAAGAACGATTTGCAAAGAGGATGCTTGGATGGTTTTAGTTTCAACGCGCTATGAAAGTTTAGTTTCCAAAGGAGAAATTAGTTCGGATCCAGCTCAATTAGCTTTGATAAAATATTTTGATTGTTTACTGCAAGAAATTTCAGCACAAAATAGTTTTCAGTCTTGGGCATTCTGGCGTCGCTTTAAAAGAAAAAAACAATTCTGTTTGCGTGTTTCAAAACAAGGTGGTAATCATGGTGGCATTCAGGGTTTATATATTTATGGTGAAGTAGGGCGTGGCAAAACCATGTTAATGGATTTGTTTTTCTCTTGTTTACCGCAAGGTAGTAAAAAACGCGCCCATTTTAATGATTTTATGACTGATGTACATGAACGCATTAAAATACATCGTCAGATGCTTAAACGTACAAAAACCAAACAAGATAATCCTATTTTAGCTGTTGCAAAAGATCTCGCTCAAGAAGCGCGCATACTTTGTTTTGATGAATTTTGTGTAACAGATATTGCAGATGCTATGGTGCTTTATCGCCTTATTACGGCTTTATTTGATTATGGGGTTATTTTCGTTGCCACTTCAAATGTTGCTCCTGATGACCTTTATTGTAATGGTTTAAATCGAGAGCTTTTTTTGCCTTTTATTCAAGTTTTAAAGACCCATGTTAACGTTGTTAATCTTGATGCAAGAACAGATTATCGTCTTGAAAAGTCAAATTTACACCATGTATATGTAACACCACTAGGGCCTGCGGCAGATGCAAGCATGGATCAAACATGGGCATTAGTGCTGCAAGGTCAAAAAGAAGTACCTGATACTCTATCTGTAAGAGGGCACTTCATTCATATTACACGTTCTGGTGCAGGGTGTGTGCGCTTTGATTATCAAGACTTATGTGCAAAACCTTTGGCAGCGGCTGAATATTTAGCGTTAGGAGAACGCTATCATACAGTTTTTATTGATAATGTTCCAGTGATGGATGATACACATCGCAATGAAACAAAACGGTTTATTTTACTTATTGATACCCTTTATGAACGCCACATAAGACTATTTATGTCGATGGCAACAGAACTTGAAAATTTATATCAAGGGTGCTGGCAGACAACAGAAACATTTGAGTTTCAGAGAATACAATCACGTCTTTTTGAGATGCAAAGCCAAGACTATCTAGATATTTGGAAAAAACAGTTTTTGGATAAAAAAGAATGATTATTACTTTGTCTTTACGTAAACTATAAAAATAATAATTCTTTGAATTTAAAAGTATTGTAATAATCTATTGTATTTTTTTAAAATTCATCTTATCGGTAGAACACAGTAAATTTCTAATTTTTGATTTATAGAGGGATTTTATGTCAATGAAGAGAGAAATGTGATTAATTTCATACTTTCCCATTTTTGATAAATTTAGGGGAAATATTTCAATATTATTCATTATTAAATTAACGCTGGAAATTTTGCGTTTGGTTATCTGATAAAAATTGAGAAAGAAAAAATGGCACGAAAGAAAATAGCTCTTATTGGCTCCGGTATGATTGGGGGTACTTTAGCACATATGATTGGGCTTAAAGAACTTGGTGATGCCGTCTTATTTGACATTATGGAAGGAATGCCGCAAGGTAAAGCTCTCGATATAGCTGAATCCTCTCCAGTTGATGGTTTTGATGTTAATTTAACAGGCTCTAATGCTTATGAGGCAATTGAAGGGGCTAATGTTATTATCGTAACTGCAGGTGTTGCGCGCAAGCCTGGTATGAGTCGTGATGACCTTTTGGGGATTAACCTGAAAGTCATGGAGCAGGTTGGTGCAGGAATTAAAAAATATGCACCTTCAGCGTTTGTTATCTGTATTACTAATCCTCTTGATGTAATGGTTTGGGCATTACAGAAATTTTCAGGTCTTCCAGTACAAAAAGTTGTTGGTATGGCCGGTGTTCTTGATTCGGCACGTTTTCGTTATTTCTTATCTGAAGAATTTAACGTTTCTGTTAAAGATGTAACAGCGTTTGTTTTAGGGGGGCATGGTGATTCGATGGTGCCTTTAGTGCGCTATTCAACTGTTGGTGGTATTCCTTTGCCTGATCTTGTCAAGATGGGTTGGACAACTCAAGAAAAGCTTGATCAAATTGTTCAACGTACGCGTGATGGTGGTGCGGAAATTGTAAGTTTGCTCAAAACAGGTTCTGCTTTTTATGCGCCAGCTTCTTCTGCTATCTCTATGGCTGAAGCTTATTTAAAAGACACTAAGCGTGTTGTTCCTGTTGCTGCTTATCTTTCAGGTGAATATGGCATCAAAGATATGTATGTCGGTGTTCCTGTTATTATTGGCGCTGGTGGTGTTGAACGAGTAATTGAAATTGATCTTGATAGAGATGAAAAAGATGCTTTTGAGAAGTCAGTTGATGCAGTGCAAAAGCTTTGTGAAACTTGCGTTTCTATTGCACCTAATCTTAAAAAATGAAACTCAATTCTACGCTTAAAATAAGATGCTTTAAGTGTTTGAAGGTTGGTTTAGTGGTCCATAAAAGAAAAGGGAAAACGAATGAATATTCATGAGTATCAAGCCAAACGTATACTTCACGAATATGGTGCACCAATTGCAAATGGTGTGGCTGTTTATTCTGTAGAGCAAGCTGAAAAGTGGGCGAAAAAATTACCGGGACCACTCTATGTGGTAAAAAGTCAGATTCACGCTGGAGGTCGTGGTAAGGGGAAGTTCAAAGAACTTGACTCTGATGCAAAAGGTGGTGTTCGACTTGCTCGATCGGTTGAAGAAGTTGTCGCTAATGTAAAAGAAATGCTTGGTAAAACTTTGGTAACCAAACAAACAGGTGCAGAAGGCAAGCAAGTTAACCGTCTTTATATTGAAGATGGTGCTGACATTGAACGAGAACTTTACCTTTCACTTTTAGTTGACCGTACAGTTGGTCGGGTTGTTTTTGTTGTGTCAACGGAAGGGGGTATGGATATTGAAACGGTTGCTGAAGAAACGCCGGAAAAGATACTCACTCTTCCTATTGATTCTGTAAAGGGTGTGACTTCTGTAGATTGTGCAAAGCTTTGCGATGCATTAAATTTGCGTGATAGTGCGCGTGAAGATGGCGAAAAACTCTTTCCAATTCTTTATAAAGCTTTTTGTGAAAAGGATATGAGTCTTCTTGAAATTAATCCTCTTATTGTCATGAAAGACGGTCATTTGCGTGTTCTTGATGCGAAAGTTTCTTTTGACAATAATGCTTTGTTTCGTCATCCAGATATTTTAGAATTACGTGATCTTTCAGAAGAAGATCCAAAAGAGATTGAAGCATCAAAACATGATCTTGCTTATATTGCTCTTGATGGTACGATTGGCTGCATGGTAAATGGTGCGGGTCTTGCTATGGCAACAATGGATATCATCAAACTTTACGGAGCTGAGCCAGCCAATTTCCTTGATGTTGGTGGTGGTGCTTCAAAAGAAAAGGTTACTTCTGCTTTTAAAATTATTACCGCTGATCCGAATGTTAAAGGTATTTTGGTCAATATTTTTGGTGGAATTATGCGTTGTGATGTTATTGCTGAAGGTGTCGTTGCTGCTGTTAAGGATGTTGGTTTAAAAGTTCCTTTAGTTGTTCGTCTTGAAGGCACCAATGTTGAGCGCGGTAAAGAGATTATCAATAATAGTGGATTGAATGTTATTTCTGCTGATGATTTAGATGATGCTGCTCACAAGATTGTTACAGCCGTGAAGGAAGCTTAAATTATGTCAATTCTTGTCAATAAAAATACAAAAGTTTTAGTTCAAGGGCTTACAGGAAAAACGGGAACGTTTCATACAGAACAAGCACTTGCTTATTATGGTACGCAAATGGTTGGTGGTATCAACCCTAAAAAAGGTGGTGAAACGTGGGAAGGATCAAAAGGGGAAACTCTCCCTATTTTTGCTAGTGTTGCAGAAGGTAAAGAAAAAACAGGAGCTGATGCTTCTGTTATTTATGTGCCCCCTGCAGGGGCTGCGGCAGCTATTATAGAAGCTATTGAGGCTGAGATTAGTTTAATTGTCTGTATTACAGAAGGTATACCGGTTATGGATATGGTTGAGGTTAAGGCTAGATTAGAGCAATCACAATCTCGCTTAATTGGTCCTAATTGCCCAGGTATCCTCACACCTAATGAATGTAAGATCGGTATTATGCCTGGTTCTATTTTTAAGAAGGGGTCTGTTGGTATTGTTTCGCGGTCGGGAACTTTAACCTATGAAGCAGTGTTTCAAACAAGTCGTGAAGGTCTTGGGCAAACAACTGCTATTGGTATTGGAGGTGACCCTGTTAAGGGAACTGAATTTATTGATGTATTGGGAATGTTTTTGGCTGATGATGAAACCGAATCTATTGTTATGATTGGGGAAATTGGTGGTTCCGCTGAAGAAGAAGCAGCACAATTTATCAAAGATGAAGCCAAAAAAGGCCGTAAAAAACCAATGGTTGGTTTTATTGCTGGTCGTACAGCTCCTCCTGGTCGTACAATGGGTCATGCTGGTGCGGTAATTTCTGGTGGTAAAGGTGGTGCAGAAGATAAGATTTCTGCAATGGAATCTGCTGGAATTCGTGTTTCTCCTTCACCATCACAAATTGGTAAAACTTTGGTTTCAGTTTTAAAGGAATAAAAGAAGGTTTTATCTGGGTGAGTTTTTGTATCCATTCAGATAAAACAAAGAGTAAAAACTTTTTTACAATGTCCCGACTCTTAGTTAAAAGTAAGGTGGGTATATTAAGGAGATGGAACAAATATTCCGGGAAAATATATGGCAAGGCAGGATGAGATAAATAGTCTTTTTGCGCAAACGTCGTTTCTGTATGGTGGAAATGCAGATTATATAGATCAGCTTTATGCCGAATACGAAAAAAATCCCACTAATGTGGATGAGCAATGGCGTGCTTTTTTTGAGAGTTTTCAGGATAATAAAGAAGATGTTTTTAAGAATGCTGAAGGGGCAACATGGCAACGTGACCATTGGCCGTTAAAAGCAAGTGGGGAGTTAGTTTGTGCTTTAGATGGTGATTGGTCTGCTCTTGAAAAGCATGTAGGTGACAAATTAAAAGAAAAAGCCGCTGCACAAAAGGGAACCGTTTCTAGCAAACAAGATATTGCTCAAGCGACGCGAGATTCTATTCAAGCGCTTATGATGATTCGTGCTTATCGGACATATGGGCATCTTCGTGCGCAGCTTGATCCACTCCAATTAGCAGAAAAACCTGAGGATTATAAAGAGCTGTCTCCAGAGACTTATGGTTTTAGTTCTGCAGATTATGAGCGCCCGATTTTTATTGATAATGTGTTAGGGTTAGAATACGCAACAATTGCGCAAATACTTGAAATTCTTGGTCGTGTTTATTGTTCAACAATTGGCGTGGAATATATGCATATTTCTGATCCTGCTCAGAGAGCATGGATTCAAGAGCGTATTGAGGGGAAAGATAAACAGAGTGCTTTCACAAAAGAAGACAAAAAAGCTATTCTTAACGAGCTTATAGAAGCAGAAGGTTTTGAACAGTTTTTGGATACAAAATATAAAGGGGCAAAGCGTTTCGGTCTTGATGGTGGTGAGGCGCTTATTCCTGCTCTTGAACAGGTTATTAAGTGTGGAAATGCTTTAGGTGTTCAGGAGATTCTTATTGGAATGGCTCACCGTGGTCGTTTAAATGTTCTTTCACAAGTTCTGGCAAAACCGCACCGGGCTATTTTTCATGAATTTAAAGGTGGTTCTTATAAGCCTGATGATGTGGCAGGGTCGGGTGATGTAAAATATCACCTAGGAGCTTCAGCTAATCGTGAAATTAATGGTCAAAAAGTTCATTTATCGCTTTTGCCTAACCCGTCTCATCTTGAAATTATTGATCCGGTTGTTATTGGGAAAGCGCGCGCTAAACAAGATCAACTTATTGGTCCTACACGCACTGATGTTATTCCATTAAGTGAGCGTTCAAAAGTGATGCCTGTGTTGATTCATGGTGATGCAGCTTTTGCAGGGCAAGGGGTCCTTCAGGAAACTTTTGGTCTTTCAGGTTTAAAAGGTTATAGTGTTGCGGGCTCTATCCATGTAATTGTCAATAATCAAATTGGATTTACCACTAATCCGCGCTTTTCACGCTCTTCATCTTATGCATCGGATATTGCAAAGATGATTGGTGCACCGATTTTTCATGTGAATGGTGATGATCCTGAAGCTGTTGTTTTTGCAGCAAAAATAGCAACACAGTTCCGTCAAATTTTTCATAAACCGGTGGTGATTGATATGTTTTGTTATCGCCGTTATGGACATAATGAAGGCGATGAGCCTTCTTTTACGCAGCCTCTTATGTATAAAGCAATTCGTAATCACAAAACGATAGTTCAGCTTTATAGTGAGCAATTGATAGCACAAGGGGTTATTAGTTTAGAAGAAATTGAGCAACAAAAGAAAGAATGGCGCGATAAACTTGAGGTTGAATTTGAAGCAGGTGCTTCTTATAAGCCTGATAAAGCTGATTGGCTTGATGGAAGTTGGGCAGGTTTGAAAGCAGCCAGTGATGCTGATGAAAAACAGTGTTGTGGTGCAACAGGCGTTGAGTTAAAAACTTTAAAGGAAATTGGACAAAAGCTTGTCGAGATTCCATTAGATTTTCGTGTTCATAAAACTATTCAACGTTTTTTAAACAATCGTGCAAAAATGTTTGAGACTGGTGAAGGAATTGATTGGGCAACAGCTGAGGCTTTAGCTTTTGGTTCACTTTGTTTAGAGGGAGCACCAATTCGTCTTTCTGGTGAAGATGTTGAACGTGGGACCTTTTCGCAACGTCATTCAGTTCTTTATGACCAAGAAAATGAAACACGTTATATTCCTTTGAACAATTTACAAAAAGGGCAGGCTATTTATGAAGTTGTAAATTCCATGCTTTCTGAAGAAGCTGTTCTTGGTTTTGAATATGGATATTCACTTGCTGAACCGCGTGGTTTAACACTTTGGGAAGCGCAATTTGGTGATTTTGCTAATGGCGCACAGGTTATTTTTGATCAATTTATTTCATCTGCGGAACATAAATGGCTTCGTATGTCTGGTCTTGTTTGTCTGTTGCCTCATGGTTTTGAAGGTCAAGGACCAGAACACTCTTCGGCACGTTTGGAACGTTATCTTCAACTTTGTGCGGAAGATAATATGCAGGTTGCTAATTGTACAACTCCTGCAAATTATTTTCATATTTTGCGTAGGCAGGTTAAACGCAATTTCCGGAAACCATTGATTTTGATGACACCTAAGTCACTTTTACGTCATAAACGAGCGGTTTCTTCTTTGAGTGAGATAGGGCCAAAAACAAATTTCCACCATTTATTGCTTGATGATGCACAATGTCTTAAAGATTCTACGATTAAATTACAAAAAGATGATAAAATCCGCCGTGTTGTTCTTTGTACAGGTAAAGTTTATTATGATCTTTATGAGGAGCGTGAAAAAAGGGGAATTGATAATATTTATTTGCTTCGCGTTGAACAGCTTTATCCTTTTCCAGCGAAAGCTTTAGTGGATGTGCTATCACGTTTTTCACAAGCTGAGATTGTTTGGTGCCAAGAAGAGCCCAAGAATATGGGAGCGTGGTCGTTTATTGAGCCTTATTTAGAATGGGTTTTAACCCATATTAATGCAAAATATTCACGTGCGCGTTATACTGGACGTTCTGCGAGTGCGTCACCAGCTGCTGGATTAATGTCAAAACATCTTGAACAACTTGCCGCGTTTCTTGAAGACGCGTTGGGTTCTTAACTTAATTATTACTCTGACGTATGGAAAAATATTATGGCTAGTGAAATCCGTGTTCCTACTTTGGGCGAATCGGTTACTGAAGCAACAATCGGCAAATGGTTTAAGCAGTGTGGTGAAACTGTCGCTGTAGATGAGCCTTTGGTTGAATTAGAGACTGATAAAGTAACGGTTGAAATTCCTGCGCCTGTTGCGGGAAAATTATCAGAAATTCTTGCAAAAGAAGGCGATACAGTTGAAGTGAATGCTCTTTTAGGGTTGATTGAAGCAGGAGCTGTTGGTGCTTCTTCATTATCTGTATCTTCTCCTAGTGCACCAAGTCCGGTTACAGCATCTGAGCCAGCTTCACCTTCTTTGAGCAGTGCAATGCCTCCTGCTCCTTCAGCAGCAAAATTGATGGCTGAAAATAACATTGAAAAAGATAAGATTTTAGGCTCTGGCAAGCGCGGGCAAATTCTTAAAGGGGATGTTCTTGATGCATTAACGCAAAAAATAGGAGTAAATGCTTCTGTGTCAGTTTCTTCATCTTCATCGTTTAATGAAATGCGTGAAGAGCGTGTTCGTATGACAAAATTACGTCAAACAATTGCTCGACGTCTTAAGGATGCACAAAATACAGCGGCTATGTTAACGACATTTAATGAAGTTGATATGTCTGCAGTAATGAATTTGCGTAAGCGTTATAAAGACATTTTTGAAAAGAAACACAGTGTTAAGCTTGGCTTTATGGGTTTTTTTACCAAAGCTGTTTGCCATGCATTAAAAGAGCTTCCTGCAATTAATGCTGAGATTGATGGGACGGATATTATTTATAAAAATTATGTCAATGCTGGAATTGCGGTTGGAACAGATAAAGGGCTTGTCGTTCCGGTGATTCGTGATGCAGATCAAATGTCAATTTCAGAGATTGAAAAAGAAATTGGCCGTTTGGGACGTCTTGCTCGTGAGGGAAAATTGGCGGTTTCTGATATGCAGGGCGGAACATTTACTATTACCAATGGTGGTGTTTATGGGTCATTAATGTCGACGCCAATTTTGAATGCACCACAATCTGGTATTTTAGGAATGCATGCGATTAAAGAACGTGCAATGGTTGTTGGAGGTCAAATTGTAATCTGTCCAATGATGTATTTAGCGCTTTCTTATGATCACCGTATTGTCGATGGGCAAGAGGCTGTAACTTTCCTCGTACGTGTCAAGGAAAGTTTAGAAGATCCAGAACGTCTTGTTCTTGATTTGTAAAAGTACAGTTTTTGGGGATGAAAGGAAAAGCAGATGTCTTATGATGTTGTTGTGATTGGAGCAGGCCCAGGTGGTTATGTTGCAGCGATTAAAGCGGCACAATTAGGTCTTAAAGTTGCGATTGTTGAAAAACGTGCGACATTGGGTGGCACCTGTCTCAATGTTGGTTGTATCCCTTCTAAGGCATTGTTGCATGCTTCGGAGGTATTTGCTGAAACGCAGCATGGTTTTGAAACACTTGGTGTTTCTGTCTCCAAACCTAAGCTTAATCTTAAAAAGATGATGGAGCATAAAGAAACTGTTATAACGGCTAATACAAGTGGTATTTCTTTTTTGATGAAGAAAAATAAAATTGATACTTTTTTTGGTACAGCAAAGATTTTTAATGCGGGTCAAATTGAGATTACTGCTAAAGATGGTAGCCAACAAACAATTGCAACCAAGAATATTGTTATTGCTACAGGTTCAGATAGCTCGAGTATTCCAGGTGTCAATGTTGAAATTGATGAAAAGGTTATTGTATCTTCCACAGGAGCACTTGCGCTTGAGAAAGTTCCAGCACATATGGTTGTTGTGGGTGCAGGTGTTATTGGTTCAGAGCTTGGTTCAGTGTGGAGCCGTTTGGGTGCAAGGGTTACCGTTGTTGAATTTCTTGATAAAGTTTTAGGATCAATGGATGGTGAAGTTTCGCGTCAGTTCCAAAAGTTGATGGAAAAACAAGGAATTGAATATAAACTTGGTGCGAAAGTTAAGGCTGTTACTAAATCTAAGTCGACTACTAAGGTGATTTTTGAACCAGTTAAAGGTGGTACAGAAGAAGTTCTAGAGGCAGATGTTGTTTTGGTTGCAACGGGTCGTCATCCGTATGTTGAGGGTCTTGGTTTAGCAGAGGTAGGTGTTCAGTTAGATGAGCGTGGTTGTGTTGTAACAGATCAGCATTGGCAGACCAATATTCCAGGAATTTATGCAATTGGTGATGTCATTAAAGGTCCGATGTTAGCGCATAAGGCTGAAGAGGAAGGCATTGCTGTGGCTGAAATTTTGGCTGGTCAAAAAGGTCATGTGAATTTTGATGTTATTCCCAGTGTTGTTTATACACAACCAGAGATTGCAAGTGTAGGTAAGACAGAAGAAGAGCTTGAGGCTGCTGGAATTGATTATAATGTTGGGAAATTTCCTTTTATGGCTAATGGACGTGCACGTGCGATGCAAAAAAGTGATGGTTTTGTTAAGATTCTTGCTGATAAGAAGACAGACCGAATATTGGGTGGGCACATTCTCGGATTTGGTGCGGGTGAAATGATTCATGAAGTTGCGGTATTGATGGAATTTGGCGGTTCATCAGAAGATTTGAGCCGTTGTTGTCATGCACATCCCACTTTATCAGAAGCGGTACGAGAAGCAGCTTTAGCAACATTTTCTAAGCCACTTCACACTTAAGAAAAATTTTAAAAAGAATTTTTGTGATGCTGCTTGACAGAGAGCGGCCTGTTTTACAAATTAATCTGTATCTATGGTTTTATTAAAACCGCCTTTAAGAGGGCGGTTTTTTGTTTTTGGTATATTGACGGGTTAAAATTGTAATTTCTTATCTTCTTGTTTTTCTCTTATACAGGTTGGAAGCCCCATATGATCAAGTTGTTTAAGAAAGGGGAGTGGTGGTAATTCTTCTACATTAACCATGGTCTTTACATCCCACGTTCCAGTGGCGATAAGAATGGCAGCAGCTGCTGCGGGTACACCGGCTGTATAGGAAATTCCTTGCGCGCCTGTTTCATTAAAAGCTTGTTTATGATCAGCTATATTATAAATAAAAACTTCTCTTAGAGTTCCATTTTTTATACCTTTAATGAAATTTCCAATACAGGTTTTTCCTGTATAGTTTGGCGCTAAAGAAGCTGGATCAGGTAAGACAGCTTTTACGACTTTCAAAGGAACAACTTCTTGACCTTCTGCTGTTTTAATAACCTGTTCTGATAAAAGCCCAAGATTTTTTAAAACGGTAAAAACAGTAATATAGAGTTCACTAAAACCCATCCAAAAGCGGATATTTTGAACATCGAGATTTTTAGATAATGAGTGAATTTCATCATGCCCTGTCATATAAGCTTTTTGTTTTCCAACAACTGGTAGATCCCATTCATGGTTAATTTCAAACATTTTATTGGAAACCCACTTTTTATTTTGCCATGACCATACTTGTCCTGTAAATTCTCGAAAATTGATTTCTGGATCAAAATTGGTTGCAAACCAACGCCCATGTTTTCCGGCGTTAATATCAATAATATCAATGTCAGAAATTGTATCAAAATAAGTATCACGCGCTAACGCTGCATAAGCATTAACAACACCAGGATCAAAACCTGCACCTAAAATAGCTGTTATACCAGCTTGTTCACATTCTTTACGTCTGGGCCATTCGTAATTGTTGTACCAAGGTGGTGTTTCACAAATTTTTAAAGGATCTTCATGAATTGCGGTATCAATATAAGCGCATTTTGTTTTAATACAGGCTGAAAGAACAGACATATTCAAAAAAGGAGAACCAACATTGATAACAATTTCACATTTAGTTTGTTGGATAAGTTTTACAGTTTCTTCAATGTTCATTGCATTAAGCGTGTGGCTTTTAAGAACATCTGTTACTTTCATTGCTTTTTTATCTTTAATGGAAGTAATTATAGCTTCACATTTTTTGAGTGTTCGTGAAGCGATATGAATTTCTCCAAGTATATCATTGTTTTGGGCGCATTTATGCGCGACAACTTGTGCAACACCGCCGGCACCAATAATGAGAACATTTTTTTTCATTGTAGTTTGTCTCCTTTTTAATATCGCTGCATAATAGTTTTTTGTAATGTTGTTTTGATTATGAAAGACTGTTTTTATAGTCATTATAGTTAAATTGACGTTGAATAGTTAGATTTCCATTGCATTCTTTGATAACAATGGCAGGCATTACAATGCCATTAAACCAGTTTTTCTTAACCATTGTATAGCCTGCGGCATCTTGAAAAGACAGTCTGTCACCTATTTTAAGCCGTTCAGGAAACTGGAATGTTCCAAAGATATCGCCAGCAAGACAGGATTTTCCACAAACCATGATTTCATGTGGTCCTTGATTTGGTTCTAACTTGGCATTTTCACGATAAATAAGAAGATCAAGCATATGTGCTTCGATTGAACTGTCAACAATAGCGAGGCTTTTTTCATTATATAGTGTGTCAAGAACACTAACTTCTAATGTAGTACTTTTTGTGACAGCAGCTTCTCCTGGTTCCAGAAAAACAGTTACATTATAAGTTTGAGAAAGATGTTTTAAACGCTCTGCAAGAGCTTCTAAAGGATAATTATCACCAGTAAAATGAATTCCACCACCAAGGCTAATCCAGTCAATAGCGATGAAGAGTTTTTTAAATTTTTCTTCAATGTAGTTAAGCATTTGATTGAAGAGATTAAAATCAGCATTTTCACAATTATTGTGAATCATTAAACCGTTTATAAGGGGTAAGACTTCCTCGATTGCACTTTGGTTGGTTTCACCCAAACGGCTAAAAGGACGAGAGGGATTTGCAAGATCAAAATTTGATGCACTGATACCTGGATTTAGCCTTAATCCTCGTTGAATAGTTTTGGTAGCATCTGCAAAACGTTGAAGTTGTTGAATTGAATTAAAGATAATTTTATCTGCATAGATGCATACTTCATCAATTTCATCATCTGCCCAAGCAACCGAATAGGCGTGAGTTTCTTTCCCAAATTTTTCTCTTCCTAAGCGTAATTCATAAAGAGATGATGAGGTACTTCCATCCATATATTCAGACATAAAATCAAACACGCTCCATGTTGCAAAACATTTCAAAGCTAGCAAGGTTTTTATTCCCGACATTTCTCGTAAACGAGCAATAATTTCCATATTCTTTATGAGTTTGGATTTATCTATAAGATAATAAGGGGTTTTAATCATTGCTTATCCATTCTCTTTTGAAGAATTTTATTATTCGTGTCGATGTTTAAGTACCTATAGAAATAGGATGTCTCAAGGGAAAAAATATCATAAAAGAAAATCTGTTGTATCTAGTTATAAAAAGACGATCTGTCATCTCATTTTGTTTTAAATTATTTTAAGATTTGTGCTCATGTGCGTAATTTAAGAATTTGTACTATTTTTAAGCTTATATATTTTGTGAGAAGTATTTATGATAACGAAATGCCACTGATTAAGCGTAGAAAATAGCATTGAGATGGGGATGTTTTATTAGATATTTTGCTTGAGAAATTTCAATAGTTACAAAGATATCAGGAAGCTTTAAGAATTTTAGGATTATCGTCATAATCAATGTTGTTATTGTAAATGTGGTGATAAGTGGTAGTATCTTGGAATGGTATTTGTTGTGTTTGCACATCCCCATATCAAATAAGTGCTATTAAAGACGCTTTCAGAGAAGAAAATTATAGTCTTTTAATATATTGATTTGTATTTTGATTGTTTTTATGATCCCAACAATTATAATTATTTATTGTGTTGTCAGCTTTGTAAACAAATGTTTTTTTAAAATCACAAAATGCTAAGACGGTGCGTTGTGTGCAGTTTTCTTTCAAAAGTAATTATTTTCTAAAGAATTTGCGACATTTTTTTAATTTTGTTTAAATTTTATTATCATAATTGTGAAATAAAGAAATTTTTATTTTGCCGATAGCAGAGCGCTTAAGAATAGGGTGGAACTTGGATAATGACAATACGGGAAGCAATGTTGATATTGCTAGTTTTGCTTCCCCTTTGTGGTAGCGTTATCATTAGTTTTTTGGGCTCAACTGCCAAAAATAACGAAGCATGGTTTGCTGGGGTAATAGCATTTTTTAGTCTTCTTTTCACATTGATACTTTATCCAACGGTTTATGGAAATCGTTTGGTCCGCTTAGATATTTTTTGGTTGCCTGAGTGGGGTGTTAATTTAACTCTGCGCATGGATGGTTTATCGTGGCTTTTTTGCCTTTTAATTACAGGGATAGGTCTTCTTGTTGTTGTTTATGCACGTTACTATATGAACCCGACAGATCCTGTTCCACGGTTTTTTTCTTTTTTTCTAGCTTTTATGGGATCTATGACAGGAGTAATTTTATCAGGAAATCTCGTCTTTTTAGTCATTTTCTGGGAATTAACCAGTATTTTTTCTTTTTTATTGATTGGTTATTGGTATCATAATGCTAGCGCGCGTGATGGAGCACGTATGGCTTTAATAGTCACGGGTTTTGGAGGTTTTGCGCTACTTTTGGGAGTTTTGCTCATTGGTCATATTGTTGGCAGTTTTGATTTAGATGAGGTGTTGCGATCTGGGGATCTCATTCGGTCAAATTCTCTTTATATACCCGTGCTTATTTGTATTTTATTGGGGACATTAACAAAGAGTGCACAGTTTCCTTTTCATTTTTGGCTACCAAATGCCATGGCTGCTCCAACGCCTGTATCGTCTTATTTGCATTCGGCAACAATGGTAAAAGCTGGGTTATTTTTGCTTATTCGTTTATGGCCAGTTTTATCGGGAACAGAATCTTGGTTTTTTCTGATAGGCTTTTCAGGATTAACGACATTGCTTCTTGGGGCTTATTTTTCAATGTTTCAGAAGGATTTAAAAGGTCTTCTTGCTTATTCAACCATTAGTCATCTTGGTTTAATTACAACACTTTTAAGTCTTGGTAGTCCACTTGCATGTGTTGCGGCAATTTTTCATATTGTTAATCATGCTACCTTTAAAGCGTCTTTATTTATGGCAGCCGGTATTGTTGACCATGAAACAGGAACGCGTGATATGCGTAAATTAACAGGTCTTTTTCGTTATATGCCTATTACGGGAACTCTTGCTTTGGTTGCGAGTGCGGCGATGGCAGGTGTTCCTTTATTGAATGGTTTTTTATCAAAAGAGATGTTTTTTGCTGAAGCGGTTGAAACGCATATGGAGTCGTGGTTGGATTGGATTGCACCTTACGTAGCAACACTTGCTAGCTTGTTTAGTGTGACCTATTCTGTGCGTTTTATTCATGGTGTTTTTTTGGGGCCAAAACCTATCAATCTACCTAAAATACCACATGAACCACCACGTTTTATGCGTTTTCCAATAGAATTTTTGGTTTTTATTTGTTTGGCAGTTGGTATTTTTCCCAGCTTAACAATGGGATTTATCTTGGATAATGCTGTTATAGCTGTTTTAGGGCCTGCGACAGTTTCTTATAGTTTAGCTGTTTGGCATGGTTTTAATACCCCTTTAATGATGAGTTTTGTCGCTTTATCGGGAGGGGTTCTGCTTTATATTTTAGGGCGTCATTATTTTCTATCTTGTGGTGAAGGCCCTCCTTTTTTTCGTTATTTAAAGAAGCAGCGCATTTTTAAACGAATTCTTATAATGATTTCTTGGAAATGGGCGCGCGCGGCAGAAGCGTTTTTGTCAACACGTCGTTTACAAATTCAATTGCATTGGGTGCTTTTGGTTTGTTTTGTGTTCATTGGCTTTTTACTGTGGCATGATGGTTTGATTTCAGCTGGTCCATTGTCACTTTTTCCACTTGATTTACCCTTCATAGCAATTTGGTTAATTGGTGGGGTTTGTGCATTTTTGGTTGCTTTGTATGCAAAGTTTCATCGTTTTGCTTCATTAATGTTTTTGGGGGGCGCTGGTTTGATGACTTGTGCGTCTTTTTTATGGCTTTCTGCGCCTGATTTGGCACTGACACAATTGGTTGTTGAAGTTGTGACGGCAATTCTTTTACTTCTTGGTTTGCGGTGGTTGCCTAAGCGTTTATATGATCCTGCTCCACTACCTGTTGGCTTCGTTGTGCGCTTGCGTCGTATAAGTGATTTTATTATAGCGTTTGTGGGAGGAGCAGGTATGGCGTGGTTATCATTTGCGATGATGACGCGTCCTCAAGGGGTAACAATTTCTGATTTTTTTCTTACTCACGCTTATTCTGATGCTGGTGGTCGCAATGTTGTGAATGTGTTATTGGTTGATTTGCGTGGCTTTGATACAATGGGGGAAATTGTCGTTTTGGGTATCGTTTCGCTCACGGTTTTTGCTCTTTTGCGGCGTTTTCGCCCTGCTCCTGAAAGTATTGATGCGCCTTTTCAACAACGCATTCAAACAGCTTTTGATGCAGCGCAACCTGATCGTGAAGTTGGAGATACTTTATCGGATTATTTAACTATTCCTTCTGTTATTATGTGTTGGCTTTTTCCTGTTATTATCGCTATTGCGGTTTATTTATTAATGCGTGGACATGATTTTCCAGGAGGTGGGTTTGCTGGTGGTATTACTTTAGCAGTGGGATTTATTCTACAGTATCTTGCTACTAATATTCGCTGGGTAGAAAGCCATTTACGTGTTTTACCTGTACGTTGGATTGGTTTTGGTTTATTATTGTCAGTGGCAACGGGGGCAAGTTCCTGGTTTTTCGAATATCCTTTTTTAACATCCTTTTTTCAATATACTAAGCTACCTTTAATTGGAAACATTCCAGTGGCATCTGCTTTGTTGTTTGATTTTGGGGTATTTTCTGTAGTTTTGGGAGCGAGTGTTCTTATTTTAATTGCGCTTGCACATCAATCAATTCGCTTTTACCGAATTAGCAAGAAATCTATTGCAAAGAAAAAGGAAAGTTAATGGAAGTTGTTCTTTCTTTAGGTATTGGTATTTTTATTGGATCTGGCATTTGGCTTCTTTTACGTCCACGAACTTTTCAAGTTATTCTTGGTTTGTCGTTGCTTTCTTATGGGGTTAATCTTTTTATATTTTCAATGAGCAGGCCACGCAACAATGCCGCACCTATTGTTGACCCTTCTGTTGTGATTAATCCAGCAAATTATGTTGATCCTCTGCCTCAGGCTTTAGTTTTGACGGCAATTGTAATTGGTTTTGCAACGACGGCTTTATTTTTAGTCATTCTTTTGGTTTCACGCGGTTTAACAAATTCAGACCATGTTGATGGGCGTGAGGTAAGATGACAGAAATTTGGCTAAATCATTTACTTATTTTACCTATTCTTGTGCCATTAACTGTTGGGGCAATTCTTCTATTTTATGATGAACGTCGTTCAAAACTTAAGTCACACATTAGCCTTTTTTCTGCAGGTTTATTGGTTGTTGTTTCTATTATTTTGCTTATACGTACTCTTGAAATGACTCCAGTTTCAGGTGTGTATCGGCTTGGTAATTGGCCTTCTCCTTTCGGTATTATTTTGGTTCTTGATCGCTTAAGTGCTATGATGCTTTTACTTTCAAGCGTGTTGATTTCTGGCGGTTTGATTTTTTCGCAAGCTTATTGGTATAAAGCAGGTTCCCATTTTCAGTCGTTGATGCAATTTTTGATGGTGGGGATAAATGGCGCTTTTTTAACGGGTGATTTATTCAATTTATTTGTATTTTTTGAAGTTATGTTAACTGCCTCTTATGGGCTTGCGTTGCACGGTTTGGGTCAATCACGGGTGCGTGCAGGTATGCATTATGTGGTCATTAACCTTGTTGCTTCATTGTTTTTCTTAATTGGTGCAGCGCTCATTTATGGGATTGTTGGTACACTGAATATGGCTGATTTAGCTATCAAGATAAAACATATAACTGATGAGGATATTGTTTTATTTAAAGTAGGTGCAACCTTTTTAGGTATTGCATTTTTGCTCAAAGCTGGTATGTGGCCACTTAATTTTTGGTTGGTGCCAGCTTATAGTATAGTAGCGGCGCCTGTTGGTGCTTCTTTTGTGATTTTAAGCAAAGTGGGTATTTATGTTATTTTACGGTTAACGCTGTTGTGGTTTAGAGCTGAAAGCGAATATTTAACTCATTTTGGTCATACGGTTTTATTTTATGGTGGGCTTGCCACGCTGACTTTTGGTGTTATTGGCGTATTAGGTAGTCAAGTTTTAGGACGTTTAGCATCTTATAGTATTCTTGTATCTTCTGGTACAGTGTTAACGGCGATTGGCACAGGTAATGTGGCACTAACTACGGGGATACTTTTTTATATTGTTTCTTCGACTTTGGCGCTTGGGGTTTTTTTTCTTTTGGTTGAATTGATTGAGCGCAGTCGAGATATGGCTACCAATGTTTTAGCTGTTACGCTGGAAATGTATGGTGAGGATGAAGAAGAGCAAGAAGATGAAATTGGTACTTATTTGCCAGTAACCTTAGCTGTTCTTGGAGCTTGTTTTAGTATCTGTGCAATTTTGATTATTGGATTGCCTCCTTTTTCTGGTTTTGTTGCAAAATTTATGATGCTTACAGCCATTTTAAATGCAAACGAGGGAAATTTTTCTACTTACGTACCAGTTTTACGTGATTGGTTTTTTATAGTTTTTGTTATTCTATCTAGTTTTGCAACTTTGGTCGCAATGATACGCATGGGCATTCGAACTTTTTGGGTTTCTTTCGAAGGCAAAGTCCCACCTATACAAGTGATCGAATTTGCACCTATCGCTGTTCTTTTTTCTTTATGTTTTATTATGACGATTATAGCTAGCCCTGTGAGTCATTATATGTCTGAAACTGCTAAAACTTTGCATGATCCTAAAAATTATATTGAGAGTGTTTTATTTAATTTTTCTCTCAAAAAAACCGAGAGGAATCAATGAAACGCTTTTTTCCTCATCCTTTCCTAAATAGTGCGATTGTTTTTATGTGGCTTATTTTAAACGGTTTTACTTTAGGCCAGCTCCTTTTAGGAAGTATAATCTCTTTGTTTGGTGGTTGGATGATTCAGCTGCTTGAGCCGGAAAAAATCACAATTAAAAATTGGAATGCGGTTTTCCGGTTAGCTTTTCGAGTATTTATAGATTCTATTTGTGCAAATATTATGATGGCTTGGTTTATTTTAACAAAAAAACGCAAAGAACAACACTCAGGTTTTATTATTGTGCCTCTTGCACTTAAGAGCCGTACGGCTTTAGCTGTTTTGGCATGTATTTTTTCGGCAATTCCGGGTACTGTTTGGATTGCGTATAACAGCAAAAATAGTGAACTTTTAGTTCATGTGCTTAATTTAACGGATGGAAATGATTACCAAAAGTTGATCAAACAACGATATGAGCAATTACTTTTGGAGATTTTCTAATGAGTATGGTAATCCTTTATTGGGGAATTTTCCTCTCACAGATTTTCTTAAGTTTAGCAATGATTTTAGCGTTTTTTCGATTAATTTATGGTCCAAGGGCGCAAGATCGGGTTGTGGGATTAGATACTCTTTATATGACGACTGTTCTATTATTTCTTATATTTGATATTCGTTCAGGGACAAATATTTATTTTGATGTTGCTCTTATGATTGGTTTTTTAGGTCCTATCTCAAGTGTTGCTTTAGCAAAATTTTTGATGCGTGGAGAAATTATTGAATGAAAGATGATGTTTCACTTTGGATTGCCATTATTATTACTATTTTTTTAGTGCTGGGATCGGGGCTTACACTTATTGGAGCAATAGGACTTATGCGTTTTTCTTGCTTTTATGAACGTCTTCATATGCCTTCATTGGGTGCAAGTTTGGGAACTGGAAGCATTGTTATTGCTGCAATCCTTTATGCAATATTTGTGGATGGTTATTTTGTTGTGCATGACGCTTTGCTGGTAATTTTTACTCTTGTAACAATACCTGTTACTACTATGCTTCTCTCACAGGCCGCAGCTCACCGAGACCACTCACAAGATTGGCTGCAAAAGCCGCCAACCTTTTTATTAAATCAGACAGAAGAAAAGCTGCCTACATTAGAAGATCAAACATCGCATTAAACCATGTGACTTTTAATCTAAAACCTATTTTATTTTGTGTTTCTTTCTTCTTCACACATAATAGGTTTTTCCTCATTAGGGTCATTAATAAGGTCATAAAGTGTGGCTTCATTTTTAGTTGTCCACCAAATATATTGGGCTCCCGCATATTTTGAACCTGAAGCTGAGATTACATTTGCTCCAACAATGCGTTCATCTTTCCATGTGAAATCGACTAATGAAATATTACCAGCATTAAGATAAGTAACTTCAATGCGCTCTTTATTGGTTTGTGTGCCACATTGATAGGCAATTGTCTCTTTAGTGGGGTTTGAATTGCTTGGTACTTCAATGACCAAAGAGCTAGAAAAGATGTTGGTTTTACTGAACAAGAAACAAAAAATAACAAAAGCTCCTAAAGCAAAAAGTCCTAAAATAAATAGAGTTTTTTTCATGACGCTTTCCTTCTTATTTATGTAATAACTTTAATTAATGAAATGGTGTCTACGGCGGGATTCGAACCCACGACCCCAGGATTCATACCACTTCGATTTTCATCGCCAGTCTTCGTTATTGTAAGCTGTTTGTGGTCTGGACTGTCTCTTCACCTTGAAGGATACACTTTTTAGGTGCTACCCGTTCAGTCTCTACACCTTCCTTGTTTCCTTTAAAACAGGCTTGGCTCGGGATTGGCATACAGTCTCCTGTGAAGCTTTCCCCGAATTTGAGCAGATCCACTTCAAGGATTTCTCCTCAAAGCGCCCAATTCATTTAGGAATCCTGTGCTCTATCCTACTGAGCTACGCAGACTCAAATCACCTATATTCTTTTAACTAAAGTATAAAAATTAATCAATTAATAAATAGAAGTTAATCAGTTTTCACTAATTTTTGTTCCAGAAAGGTCAAGACTGCATTTGGTGAAACATTTTTAGCGATAAATGATTGGCCTAGTGCGCGTGTTAGGATAAAGGTTAAATTATTTTGCGAAACTTTTTTATCTTGGGTAATAAAGGTCATAAGTGTTTCAGCATTTGGAAGTTTGCCAGGGATATCTTGTAATTGTGTTGGTAAACCAACGGTTTTAAAATGTGTTTCAATACGTTGCGTCACTGTGGGGCTGATTAAATTTAATTGTTCAGAAAATTGGTGGGCTAAAATTATTCCAATAGCTACAGCTTCACCATGGATTAAACGGTTTGAATCATAAGCGGTTGCTGTTTCAAGCATATGTCCAAATGTATGACCAAGGTTTAGTAATGCACGTTGGCCCGTTTCATATTCATCGTGAACTATAATATCAGCCTTAAATTGACATGAGCGGGCAATGGCTTCTATTTGTATTGGACCCGTAGAAAAGACTTTTTGCCAGTTTTTTTCAAGCCATTCAAAAAAATGAGGTTGATTAATGAGGCCATATTTAGCCATTTCTGCATAACCTGCGCGAAATTCACGTGAAGGTAATGTATTAAGGACATCAGTGTCAGCAATAACGCATTGGGGTTGATAAAAGGTACCAATGAGATTCTTGCCATAAAGACTATTGATTCCAGTTTTTCCACCAACAGATGAATCAATTTGTGCTAGAAGTGTTGTAGGCATTTGAATAAAATGCATACCTCGGCGTATAATGCTTGCAGCAAATCCTGCAAGATCACCAATGACACCACCTCCAAAAGCAATAATGCTATCGCCTCTTTCTAAACGAGCAGCAAGAATTTTATCGATCACATTTTGCAAAATTGAGAACGATTTTGATTGTTCTCCTGCTTCTACGATAATAGGGATAATACAGATTTTATTTTCTGCTAATTTTGCCTGCAATGTGTCTAAATGAAAAGCAGCGACATTTTTATCTGTAACGATAGCTAAACGTGTTTGATAAGAACTCTTTTGATGCAAATAATGCTTAATCTTTAAAGCTGCTTGTGCAATCAAACCTGAGCCAATAACAACATCATAACAGTGTTTGTTCAGTTTAACAGTAACGATTTTGGTTTGCATGCTTTTTATCTTTATCGTTATTTCGTGGACAAATAGCGTTGTACAGACCGTATCACATTGTGTGCTACTATATGACAATATTCTGCATGGTTATTAATTGTTAAGTTTGCTTGTGCATAAATAGGGTAGCGCTGTTCCATGAGTTTTTGCATCGTTTCTTTAGGATTTGCTGTTTGAAGCAATGGTCTCGCACCCCCCCATAAAATGCGCTTTATGAGAACGTGAAGATCTGCTTTAAGCCATATGGATATACCATTTTGATGAATAGCTTTTCGGATGTCTTCGTTCATATAAGCACCCCCACCTGTCGCCAAAATAAGAGGACCTTTTTTGATGATATTTAGAATAACTTGCTGTTCAAGAGCGCGAAATTTTGATTCACCATACATTTCAAATAATTGGGTAATTGTCATTTGCGCAGCTTTTTCGACTTCTTGATCGGAATCATAAAATGGTAAATTGAGCATAGTGGCGACATGTTTTCCAATAACGGATTTTCCTGAACCCATGAGACCAACAAATACAAGTGCTTTTTGGTTAAGATGTGATAGTAGCTGGTTTTTTATTTGTGTTATTGGAATATTTTGAGGCTGTTTATTTTCCATGATTTTTTTCGGCATTTATCTGCTTTAAAATCAATTTCTGTTAATCTTTGTCAGGCATGATAAACATTAGGTAATGTTTTTAGGATAATTTATTTATGCCAATATTAACCCGGTTTTTGATAAGTTTCTTCCATTGTAATCGGCTTTTTTCAATCTTATGGTAGTGTTTGTTTTGGATTGAATTCATAACAAAAAATATGCATAGCAATGTTTTTTAATTTATGTAATGTGTTTTTGAAAGCAGATCCATGAAAAGTAGTGTTGTGATAGATCGTTTTCTTGAAATGATGAGTGCTGAACGAGGGGCTTGTTTCCATACACTTGCAGCTTATCAGCATGATTTACAATGGGCACATGAGCAATTGTGTTCACGCTCTGTTTCACTTTTTTCGGCACAAAGAGAAGATTTAATTAGTCTTTTGTCATTTATGCATACTGCTGGTTTTGCAGCTACTTCACAAGCACGTCGTTTATCGACTTTGCGTCAGTTTTATCAATTTCTTTATGCTGAAGGATTAAGGACAGATGATCCTTCTCATGATATTGATACGCCTCGTCAAAGACGTCTTTTGCCAAAAACTATAAGTGAAAATATGGTGACAAAGTTACTTGATCGTGCGCAACTAGAAGTAGATCAAGCAGATCATGGATCGAAAGATCATCTGCGCGCGTTGCGTCTTCAAGTATTGGTTGAAATGCTTTATGCAACAGGATTACGTATTAGTGAGTTGGTGAGTCTTCCGGTTCAAGCAGTACGGGGAAAGGAGCAATTTATTGTTGTTCGTGGTAAGGGAGAAAAAGAACGTATGGTCCTCTTATCAGCTAAGGCGTGCCAAGTTATTTCTCAGTGGTTGGTGTTGCGTGATCAAGGTAAAGATGCGGCAAACTTTTATCTTTTTCCTGCTCGCTCATCAACAGGATATATTGCCCGCCAGTTTGTTGCACGAGGATTAAAAGATCTCGCTACAAGAGCAGGGGTGAAAAGCAGCAGCTTTTCTCCCCATGTGTTGCGCCATGCTTTTGCTAGTCATCTTTTGCAAAATGGTGCTGATTTACGTGTGGTTCAGAATTTATTAGGGCATTGTGATATTTCTACTACTCAGATTTATACACATGTATTGGAAGAAAGGCTGTATTGTTTGGTTAATGAGAATCACCCACTTGCCGATCAGCATAAGGCCGGGTAAACAGGGAGTAATATTTTGAAGAATATTTTAAAAATAAATTATAGATATATAACTTATATATAAGTAAGTTAGAGACAATGTATAATTATCTTGATTTTGAAAAACCTGTTGCTGATTTAGATGTGCAAATTCTTGAATTGAAAAAGATTGCTCAAGAAAAGGGTAGTCTTGATATGAAAGATGAGATTGCGCGTCTTGAGATGCGTTCTCAAATAGCTTTGCGCGATCTTTATAAAAAATTATCACCGTGGCAAAAAACACAAGTGGCACGCCATCCTAATCGACCTCATTTTATGGATTATTCGTCATATTTGTTGAGTGATGTTACACCTTTGGCCGGCGATCGTAAATTTGCTGAAGATGAGGCTATTCAGGCTGGTTTTGCGCGCTTTAAAGGTGAGGCAGTCGCTTATATAGGTCAAGAAAAAGGCCATGATACACAAACGCGTTTGCGCCATAATTTTGGTTCTGCTCGCCCGGAGGGTTATCGCAAAGCTGTGCGCATCATGGAAATGGCTGACCGTTTTGACTTGCCATTGTTAACTTTTGTCGATACAGCGGGTGCTTATCCGGGTGTGAGTGCTGAAGAACGTGGACAAGCAGAGGCAATTGCACAGTCAACAGCGGCAACTTTACGTCTGCGCGTTCCAGTTGTTTCGGTCATTATTGGAGAAGGTGGTTCTGGAGGGGCGATAGCGATCGCTGCAGCTAATAAGGTGTATATGTTGGAGCATTCGATTTATTCAGTTATTTCACCAGAAGGGGCAGCTTCTATTTTATGGCGTGATTCAACTCGTGCGAAAGATGCGGCAACCAATATGCATATTACTGCTCAAGATCTTTATAAGCTAAAGGTTATTGATGGCATTATTCCTGAGCCTTTGGGGGGAGCACATCGAGGGAAGGAAAATGTTATGGAAACGACAGGCAATATTATTTCTATTGCTTTACAGTCTATGGCGGGTAAGGATGGTGAAACTATAAAGCAGGAGCGTTGGGAAAAATATCTTCAAATTGGGCGTTCTTTGGCTTAATTGAAGCAGTTTGTGTGAGATTTTATAGATTAGGTTTTATTTTAATGAAATTAAATCGATGTTTTTTATTATTTTTTTTGTTAGCAACTGGGATATTGTCAGCGTGTCAGGAGCGGTTGCCCCCCTCTATTCGGGCTAAAGTTAAGCAGCCATTGCCAAAAGAAATTCAACGTAAAATGGTTGAGTATAATGTTGATCCATATGCACCGATTATGATGCGTTTTTTTAAGGAAGAAAATACTGCTGAAATTTGGAAACAAGATCGTAGTGGACGCTTTGTACTTATGGCAAGTTATGACATTTGCAAATGGTCAGGTGAACTTGGGCCTAAATATAAGGAAGGGGATTATCAAACACCAGAAGGCTTTTATACCGTTAACGCAAGCCAAATGAATCCTTATTCGAGTCGTTATCTTTCTTTTAACATCGGTTTTCCCAATCTTTATGATCAAGCACATGGACGTACAGGTAGTTATCTTATGGTTCATGGGGGTTGTACTTCTGTAGGCTGTTATGCAATGACTGATAGCAATATGGGGCAAATTTATGCTTTTGCACGGGATGCTTTTAAAGGTGGGCAGAAAGAGTTTCAGTTACATACCTTCCCCTTTCGCATGACCGATGCTAATATGAAGCGCTATCGTGACAATCCTCATTATCAATTTTGGGTGATGCTCAAAGAAGGTTATGATCGCTTTGAGAAAAAGCGTGTGCTTTCAAAAATTGATGTTCACGAAAAACGTTATGTTTTCGATCATTTTAACGAGAAAAATTTAAGTGCGATAAAACCATAAATATGACATTTATTGTAAAAAATATTATTGTAAAAAATATCGTACATTTTATAATTTTTTAAAATCAAAAAAGGATCAATATTCATTTTGCTAAATTTATTTACGACGATAATGTTATCATGTTTTAGTGAGAAATTTGAGTAAAACTACTGGAAAAACATGAAAAGCTGATCATGAAGGTAATAGAAATATAATCTACTTTCTTTCCTATGTTCCACGTGAATCATCAATAATAATTTATTATTTTCATTATATATAGGAAGGTCGTTTATGTGGAATGGGGATTTTGCGCGGTATTCTTGTATTAGTTTTATGTGCCTGTGGTGTAGCAATGAGTTGTACTGTTAAAGGAAGAACGGAAGAAGGCGAAACGTTTATTAAAGGAGAAGTAAAAATAATATTCCCTTCTTTATCGAAGGTGTCTTCTAGGCGTTTTTTTACAACCTCAGGATCGCAAATTTGTTCATCCATATCGGTGATTTGCGTCATTTTAGTGCCATAAGGTTTTAGAGTGGCTAATGTTGATTGTGGAGAGCCTTGAAGAGAAAAGCCTTTTTCAAGCAATTGTGCTGCTTTTCCTTCTCTTGTGTTAATGTTATCTGAGCCTAAAACAACAGCGATAATCGTGCGTTTGTTACGAGTTGCTGAAGCAACAAGATTAAAACCAGAGGCACAAGTAAAGCCAGTTTTCATACCATCTATTCCGTTAAAACGGTTAATGAGATTGTTTGAGTTGAATTTAATTTTTCGCCCATCACCAAAATCAATAGCCGGAATAGAAAAATAATGAGCATATTGGGGAAATTCCCGACGGATTTGAACAGCGAGAAGAGCAATATCACGTGCTGTGGTGTAATTGTCTGGATGTGGCAGACCACTTGCATTGGCAAAATGAGTTCCAAACATACCTAAACGTTGGGCTTGAGCATTCATTTGTTGCACAAAAGCTTTTTGTGAACCAGAAACGGCTTCGCTTAAAGCAATGGCCAAATCATTAGCAGATTTAACTAAAGTGACGCTTAAAGCTGTCTCGAGTGTAAGGATGGTACCAGTTTCATAACCTGAGTGAGAGGGAGAAGCTTGTGATGCGTTTTGGCTTATAGTGATGTGTGTTTGTGGTGAAATTTTTCCTGTGCTCATGGCGCGAAAAATGACATAAGTGGTCATTAATTTTGTTAAAGAGGCAGGATACCATCGTTCAAAAGCTTGATTATGTTCTAATATTCGTCCAGTTGCAGCGTCAACAGAAATAAAAGGATAGGCTTGCGCCAAAGTGCTTGTCATACTTAGAATGAAAGACAAACAGAGCCTGTATAAAAATTGACGCATACAATTTAAGTCCAATTATTATTTAGTTTAAGCGATTTAGAACTATTTTAGCTTAAAATACAATAGATTTGAACGTATAAAGTAAAAAAAGAACGTTTAATTACGTATAGGTCCTTTCCAGGGATGACCGAGCGTTTGGAGCCTCTTAACAGCAGAAGGTGGCATAGGTGGGGGAGTGGAGTCTTGAGCGGCTAATAAGAGTAATTCATCACAAGCTTTTTCTGTTTTTTCAATTAGTTTATCTAAAAAATCACGTTTATTTAAGCCAATTTCGATAGGAGGAAGAATACGCACACGAATTGTTCCCGGATAACGGCGAAAATTATTACGTGGCCAATATAAACCAGCGTTGTGGGCAATGGGTACAACTTGAAGTTTCAATTCATTGTAAAGGGCAGTAATGCCTGGTTTATAATCTGGTTCTTGACCGGGTTGTCGGCGTGTTCCTTCGGGGAAGATCAAAATTTGGCGCCCTTGTTTTGCTTTTTGTTTTGCTTTTTGTATGATGATTTTGAGGGTTTGAATAGGGGTTGCTCGGTTAATCGGGATAACTTGTGTTTTGGCCATATACCAGCCAAAAAAAGGAATCCACATCAATTCGCGTTTTAGAATAAGGGCAGGATCATCAAAATAGGGCACAAGGCTAAAAGTTTCCCACGCGGATTGATGTTTTATAGCAATAATATATGCACCTTTTGGTAGGTTTTCTAAGCCTTCAATTTCATAATGTGTTCCAGCAATGTATTTTTGTAAAAACAATGTAACATGTGCCCATGTTTTAGGGACAATCCACGCTTTTTTACGAGGCATTAAAAAATAAAAGGGGGCATAAAGAATCATTTGCACAAAGGTGGCTATATAAAAAACGAATGTAAAAAGAAGAGAACGAAGGATAAGTACCATATTATTATTTAATATTTGCAAATGAGATTTTAATTATAACACCATATGTATGGAAAATATCTTCATTATGGTATACTTAATTTTTTAAAATATAAAGCAAGAGATTAAGAATGTCACAGGCTGATAAGAGCAAATTTTCTCAACAGATTTTATTATCTATTAGTTGGTTTTGATCTTTATCAGATTGGAATCTGAACAAATTTAAAGTTTTATCAGAAATAAAAACCTAAAATGTAAATGTAATAATTTAGTTGTGGCCGCATTAAATGCGTAAAGGTGATCTTATGTTTTCATGAAAAGGGTATATTTATAGCTGATCAAATTCAATTCAACTTGATGCAATTCAAGTAAGTATGTATGGCCGAAGATTCTCAGATAATATAAGTCATTACAGAACATTTCACTTAATTAGCAAATTTACTTCATTGTTTTTGTAAATACTTAAATCGAGAAACGCTTCTCAAAAAAGTGAAGAATCACTTGAAAAAGTGTTTTGCATTACAAAGTAAATTTAATGGAAGTAAAATATATTTTATTGGAGCGGGCGATGGGATTCGAACCCACGACCCCAACCTTGGCAAGGTTGTGCTCTACCCCTGAGCTACACCCGCTCACACATTCTTAAACGCTTTTTGTATGACGTAGCATTATTTGAATTGCAACAAAAAAATAACGTTTCAGTAAAATTTATTTTTCAATGTTAAAAAAGTATTTATGACAATTATTGCTTCTAATAGTTTTGAATAATTGATTTTACTTTATGTTTTAGCGAGAATATTTTTCCCGCGGGAGGGTAAGTGGTTGCAAGTTTAAGCAATATACTCTTTTGTTTATCAATAAATAGGAAGTTTGGCAGCGTTATTTGTGTTTTTCAAGTTGATTATCCAGTTACGATGGTTTTTTGACAATTTAAAAATTGATGTTTGTGATACTTCGGGAGACATTGAAAATTTTATTCAAATTTTAAGTCATGAGAAGTGACAGTTTTTTCCAAATAGAATTACTCAATGAAGTTTTAAGTTTGCTAAAGTTTTTCATAATCGTGTAGGTTAGTTTATTGAGTAAACAGTATAGATGAGATCTATCTCATGTATGGTTGCTACTTTAATGCAAGAGGATGTTTTGGAGTTAAATAAATACAGTTTCAGTATTAGATATGTTAAGTGATTGATTTTTAATATATTTAACTGAAAAGATTGTTAAAAAAAGAATGGGTTAATTACGATTATGATGATGTATTTTATCTATCAGGTTTTTGAATATAAGGGATCAGTGTACAGATGTGCACAAAGATAGTGCGTGGAGGAAGAATGATCTTGGACATGCACTAAAAAAAGTATAAGTTAAGTGTTGGTGGTTTTTTTGGTGACTTTATTGGCATGGTTTAAAAGGTTCCCAGTGAAGTTTTTGAAATGATCTACAATAATGGATTGATATTTTGGCTGTAAAGAAAGCACATGAAGTTGATCATTTTCTAACGCATTTTTCGCGTTCTTTTCCTATTGTTTTAATTTATGGTCCTGATCGTGGTCTTGTTTGTGAGCGTGCGCAGCGTTTTGCTAAATTGACGCAAGTAGCAATAGAGGACCCTTTTTCTACGATTCGTCTCAATGCAATTGAGATTGATAAAGATCCTGTGCGATTACAAGATGAAGCACATACTATATCACTTTTTGGCGGTGATCGTTTGATATGGATATCTAATGGTGCGAATCAAAAAGGTTTTCTTGCGGCTCTTAAACTTTTAATTAAAGAACCACCAAAAGCATGTTTTATTTTAATTGAAGCAGGGGATCTGAAAAAAGGGGTGGGGTTACGCAATATTGTTGAAACAGCATCAACAGCAATGGCTTTGCCCTGTTATGCGGATGATACCCGTTCTCTTGATAAAGTGATAGATGAGGTTTTGAGTGGTTTTAAAATGACTCTTTCTTTGGAAGCGCGCAAGTGGTTATACGAAAGTTTGGGGGCAGACCGTCTTATTTCGCGTGGTGAGTTGGAAAAGCTTTGTCTTTATGCTCTAAAGAAAGAACAAATTACTCTTGAGGATGTGAAGACTGTGGTAAGTGAAGCTAGCGCTCTTTCTCAAGATGAAGTCATTGATGCTATTTTACTGGGGGATGTGACGGGCTTTGAGATGCATTTTAGTCGATATACGGCTATGCAAAATACGCTTTTCTTTGTTTTGAGTACAGCACAAAGGCATTTTCAACAATTACAGCTGTTGCGCTATCAAGTGGAAGTTGAAGGAAAAACTCCTTTTGCAGTCATATCTCAAGCACGGCCACCGATTTTTTTTCGTAGAGAAAAAACAGTTGAAAAAGCCCTAAAATATTGGGGACTGGAGCAAATTGCTTATGCTATGGAAAAAATTCAACGTGCTGTTTTAGATAGCCGTAAAAATCCGTTTTTAGGTGAAATTATTGTTCATCAAGTTTTATTAGGATTAGCAGTTAATGCACGAAGACGCATTTCTTCTTAAAATTGGCTACCTCGGCATTGAAGAGTTTTTGTGACTTGGTAATTTTATGAAGTGTATTTTTCTTTTGTGGTGTTTTTTTATCAAAAGACAAAGAGCGATAACTCATAAGGGATTTTTGTTATAAGATTGTGGTATTAGCGTGAAATTAGTCAGTATTGTTTATTTTAGTAATTACTAAATTTGCCACCAAGATTAAAAAGGCTATTGTATAACATGATTTGAGTAAAAAATACAAGGTCACTTAATATTTTGGATTGCGGTATAATAGGGAGTACTCATTTATCAATGATAATATGGGAATTACGCAGTAATTTTAACAATTTGAAATATCAATGAAATTTGTTGATTTATAATTGCTGGTTTTAGTATAGTTTTTTCTAAGTTTGGCTATCATAATTGTTATTCTTAAGAATGTATCTGCTTTATGCGAGAACAACTTTTATTTATAAAGTTTAGATCATTTTTTAAAGCTTAAAGAGACTTAAAAGAAAAAGTCACCAAAGAGTGTGAAAATTTGATAAAAAATGTGTTGTGGTATAGCTATCGTATTCTCATTAATGCAGTAAGTCATTATGTGCGTGATGACGGTAGTGCTTTTGCAAGTCATATCGTACTCTCAGGGCTTTTAGCATTTTTTCCTTTTTGTATTTTTGGAGCGTCTCTGGCCAGTTTTTTTTGGGATTTTGCGTATACACCGCAAAAGATTGAAGCGCTTATGTATTTGTTACCTGATGCAATTGCAGAGCCTTTTTCTAAAGAAATCATCAATGTTTTGACAACGCAACGAAGAGGCTTATTAACGCTTTCTTTTGTTGGGGTAGCGTATTTTGCTTCAAATGGGGTAGAAGCTTTACGTACAGCCTTGAATAAGGCTTATCGCGTTGTTGATCATCGAAGTTTGTTTTTTTGTCGTTTTCAAAGCTTATTTTTTGTGATCGTTGGAGCAATCGGTATTACTGTTATCAGCTTTTTATTAGTTTTAGCGCCTTTATTGATAAAAATTACGCAAAATCATTTTCCCTTTATTGCTGAATATATTGGTGTTATTCGTTTATGGCGTTATACAATTGCGGTGGTTATTTTATTTATTAGTCTTTTGATTGTTCATAAATGGTTGCCAGCAAAGCGGAGAAAATTGATAGATATTTTACCAGGGATTGTGGTGACACTTTTTTTGTGGTTTGCGGCGTCGATTACTTTTGCACATTATTTAACAATGTTTAATTATGTTTCCACTTACGCTGGGTTAGCATCTATCATGATTGCTATTATTTTTCTTTATATGTTGAGTGCGATTTTTATTTTGGGAGGTGAAATCAACGCAGCAATTATGTTTTATCGCACTCGTTTACAACGTTTAGATCCATAAAAGAACTCTTTATTTATTAGAGAATTAAGGAATAAAAAAGTGTACATTTTACTGTTGCTTTTTAGTTATTGATAAAGATATTTGTGCCTAAAGCAAAAGTGGTCGTATTATGTGTCATTATCAGCTTCAAATATTATATTTTGTCTTTTCTTAATTCTTAGTAAAACGCTTATTTAAAAGAAAATTTGTTTTTTAAGAAGAGTTTTACGGTGCAAGGATTGGAATGTAAATTATAAGCATAATGGTTTGTATCATGAAGATAGGTTAAAATCTTCAGGGTGGATAATGCGGGTAGGAACAGCAAAGTGAAGCTTACCTTAGGGCAGTAGTGCATTTTTTTAAGCAAGTTCAATTAGCCAAACTTTTATAACAACAAGAGGTTTGCGGGGGTAGAGCAATATGGACTTTACCCTTTTTTTTCTTATCAATAATTTTTTTTGTCTTTGAGTGGTTTTGTATTGAATTGTACAACGCTTTAAAAGGCATTATTATTTAAAACATTATTTTGTTTTTTTAATGATAGTTTTTATGAATGCTTTAGCATCGTCGTTGGCCCATGGAGCTATACCATTAAATGAAGCAATGAGGTCACCGTCTTGATCAACCAGGAGTGTAATGGGTAGCCCTAAAGCTAATCCTTGTTTGCGGATATTGGTAAAAATATTCATTTTTTCGTCGCGGTAATAGGTCAAATTATCAGCATGTACTTCACGTAAAAATTGTTGAATTTTTTCAGGAGAAGCTGCTTTATCGATATTAATGGCAATGACATCGAAATTCTCTTCCTTCATGTCGCGTTTTAGTTGTGCCAATTCTGGCATTTCCACACGGCAAGGTGCACACCAAATGGCCCACAGATTAATAAGCAATGGTTTTCCGGTAAATTCAGAGAATTTATGGTCTTTTCCTTGAATATCTTTAAAAGAAAACTGGCCTATATTATAGGAAGTATCGGCAAATCGGATGTGCTTAAAAAAGCCTTTGGTTTCTTTTTTGATTGCTATTATCTTTTCCGCTTTTATTTTGTTGGTGTTTGTTTCTTGTGCTTTTGCAACTGAAATAAAGTGAGAAAAGAGAGGTGTTTTATGATCATGGTTTATTGTTGTGTATAGACTTAAAGCAATGATAAAGGATGTGAACAAGCATTGTGTTTTTTTATTTTTCCAGTTGATGAAAATTTGAGGAATCATAATTTTTATCCTTTAAATGGGCTTTTTAGGGTATGACAAATAATAAATTGAGCAATAAAATGTAGGGTGGCCGTTTTGCACAAGGGCCTGCTGTAGTTATGAAAGATATTAATGCTTCCGTTGATTGTGATCAAAAACTTTATCGACAAGATATTGAAGGTTCACTTTCTTATGTGGCAAGTTAGCACAAACGAAATTATTTCACACTCTGATTATGAAAAAATTGTGCATGGTTTAAAGCTTATTAGTCAAGAAATTGAAGAAAGCACGTTTACTTTTTCACGAGAACTTGAAGATATTCATATGAATATTGAGGCGCGATTGAGCCAATTGATTGGTCCTGTAGCGGGCCGTTTACACACAGCGCGTTCACGTAATGATCAGGTTGCAGTTGATTTTCGTTTGTGGGTATGTGAAGAAACGCAAAAAATAGCGCACGCATTAAAAAAGCTCATAGAGAGATTACTCATTCGAGCAGAACAAAATGTTGATACCTTTATACCAGGTTTTATACATTTACAAACTACCCAATCCGTAAATTTGGTCATTATATGATGGCTTATGTTGAAATGTTTGGTTGAGATTATCACATATGCGTGATGCGTTTGAGTGAATGATTCGCCTTTAGAGGTTTGTGTATTGGCAGGAACAGGCTTTCTAATCGATCGTTTTATGAAAGCATAAGCACTAGAGTTTTGTAAACCGACGCGCAATTCAATAGATAGTGTTTCAGATCGTGGTTTTGCGTTGAAATTTTTAAGCGCTGGTGCGCTTTGTGCAATGCATCTTTCACGTTTTTAGCAGAAGAAATTATCCTGTGGTCGAGTGCACAATTTCAGTTTATTTATCAGATGCTTTTTTAACGGGGTCATCTATTATGCCACAAAAAAATCCTGATGCTGCTGAGCTTATACGAGCTAAATCGGGGCAGTTGTGAATGGCGCGTTTATTGGGTTTTTACAGTGATGAAAGATTTACTCCTTGCTTATTCGAAGGATATGCAGGAAGATAAAAGTTTATGTATTTGATGGGGCTTTGAACTTGGAATTATCGGCTTGCAGCAATGACAAGGGTCATTGGTGATTTGGAAGTAAATAAAGAAATGATGAAACAAGCAACAGATTCTGGTTTGCAATAGCAACAGATTTAGCCGATTGGCTTGTGCATAAATTGAGACTTTTCTTTCGTGAGGCTCATCATATTACCGGACGTATTGTGGCATTAGCAGAAAAAAGAAAAGCCATCTTAATAATTTATTGGTTGAGCTTCAGATGATCTATCCTGATATCAATGTAGCTGTTTTTGATGTTTTAACAGTTGAAAAATCAGTTGAAAGTCGTAAAAATTTTGATAGAACGGCGCCTTTAGAAGTGCTCTACTAAATTGCTTATTGGGAAAAACGTCTTGTGAGTGCGTGAATAGATTTTATTGTAAATGCAAACAAGTGCAGCAAAATATCGATATAAGAAGAAAAGGCGTATGAGAACTATTTTAAAGAATTTAATAATTGTCCTTTTTTTTAATGTTGTTATAGTTGGATGTGGGCGTAAAGGAGCATTAGAATTACCTTCTTCAATAACGGTGGAGCCTTCGCAAGAAGCTTTTGTTTCTGAAAGAAAAACGGATAAACCTTTTGTTCTTGATCGATTGATACGATAGAGGTTTTTATGCGTTTTTTTCCTTATCATAAAGACATGCTTTATGCTGAAGGTCTTTCATTTTCTACACTTGCAGATGAGGTGGGAACACCTTTTTATTGTTATTCAGCTAATGCACTTGTTGCTTATTTTCAAGACTATCAAAATGCATTTCATGATATACCTAGTATTGTTGCCTATGCGGTTAAAGCAAATTCCAATCAAGCTATTTTACGGCTTTTGGCACGCAATGGGGCGGGAGCTGATGTGGTGTCAGAAGGTGAATTACGGCGCACTTTAGCTGTTGGTATTCCTGCCCATCGTATTGTTTATGCTGGTGTTGGTAAAACAGTTAGAGAGATAGATTTTGCTCTTGCACATGATATTTGTTGTTTTAATGTTGAATCAGAGCAAGAACTTGAACAATTATCAGCACGCGCTGTCGCACTTTCAAAAAATGCACGTATTTCATTGCGTCTTACTCCAGATGTAGATGCAAAAACTCATCAGAAAATTACAACTGGTAAGTCTGAAAATAAATTTGGTATTCCATTAGTGTTAGCGTATGATGCCTATAAAAAAGCAGCGCAATTGCCTGGCCTTCAGGTATGTGGTGTGGCTATGCATATTGGCAGTCAGATTTGTGATTTAAAACCATTTGAAGAAGCGTTTGTGATTGCCGCAGATTTTGTGCGCCACTTACGCAATGATGGTTATGCTATAACCCATGTAGATATTGGAGGTGGGTTGGGGATTTCTTATGGGCGAAAGTCATGTTTAGTGCCTTCTCTTTTTGATTATGCGGCACTGGTAAAGAAGCATATTGCACCTTTAGGGATTACTGTAATTTTAGAGCCTGGGCGCAGTATTGTAGGCAATGCTGGTGTTTTGGTAACATCTGTTGTGTATTTCAAAAAAGGAAAGGGGCGCAATTTTGTTGTTGTTGATGCAGCGATGAATGATTTTATGCGTCCAACACTTTATGAGGCTTGGCACAATGTGGTGCCAGTGAAAAAAACACCATTAAATGCTGTGATGATCAATGCAGATATTGTTGGCCCTGTTTGTGAAACTGGTGATTATTTAGCATTGGATCGTTGTCTACCAATGTTAGAGGCGGGTGATCTTTTGGCAATTACTGGAGCGGGCGCTTATGGTGCGGTGATGGCAAATACTTATAATAGCCGGCTTTTGGTGCCGGAAGTTTTAGTTCAAGATACACGTTATGCTATTGTTCGTCCCCGTCTTGATTATACACAATTGATTGGTTTTGATCATATTCCAGATTGGATTGAGAATTTTTAAATGTTTTTGACTTTATTTCCAATAAACTTTTATGGAACAATTTATATGATACAAATTATTTTGTATAGGTCTTATGATTCTTAACTCATTATATTAAAAAGGACAAATGATTGCCTATGAAAAATGAAAACATCACAAGTTTTCTAAAGATAAGGCTTTTATTTGCGCGCCTTCTGGCTTGGTGTTTCTTATTTTTTGAGTGGATATGGCCGCGACTGTTACCGTTTTTTTTAGCGTTAAGTCTTTTGTTTTCGCTTAGTTGGTTTGGTGTTTTTAATCTCTTAAGTTATTGGTGGCATTTATTTTTTCTTTGGCTCATACTTTTTGCTATTTTGGGAAGCTTGTTTTTTCTTTTTGGCTTTCGCTTTCCCACTATAAGGGATGTTGATTGTTATATTGAACAGATAAGTGGATTTAAAAACCAACCTTTAAGTGTTCAAACAGATCGTTTGTGTGTTGAAGATGATGATGGTTCTAGCGTGGTTATTTGGCGAGAACATCAACGCCGCATGGCAGAACAATTGCGTCATGTTCAGATCAGATTTGCTTACCCTAATAGCGCTGCCTATGACCCTATAGCTTTTAGGGCACTATTTATTTTGTTGTGTGTATGTGCTTTTAGTTTTTCTTTTGGCTCGTCTGGGGGGCGTTTATCAGACGCGTTTGATCTGCGCCCTGTGGTTGATGAAGCATTAATACGTATTGATGCTTGGGTCACGCCACCTGCTTATACAGGTATTGCGCCTATTTATTTAACACAAAGTGAGACAACACAGCTTACTGTTCCTGAAGGTAGTGAGGTTGTTGTGCGTGTTGTTAATGGTGCTGGTGTTAAGGTTAAGGCTGTGTCTGAAGAAGATGGGCACAAAATTTTACTTTCTGAGAAAAATGAACAAACGGCTTTAAATAATGCAATGACTCGTTTTGAAACGCGCTTAGATCGTTCAATACGTTTGTCTGTCTCATCGCGTCATAGGCAACAACAATGGCACTTGCATATGATTAAGGATCAAGCGCCGACGATTGGTTGGCTTGCAAAACCAGAGCGGATTTTAGCCGGTTCATTAGAATTACGCTATGAAATGGATGATGATTATGGTGTAACAAAGGCTTTTGTTGCAATAGAGCCCCTTCTTGATCATAGTAAAAATTCTTCTCCTCTTTATAAAGCACCGGAGATAAAACTTCTTTTAGCACGTGGTGGAAAAGGCAAAATGCGGACAGTCCAAGATATATCTGGTCATCCGTGGGCTGGTAGTGAGGTTAAAATCACTTTGGTTGCAGAAGATGGATCTGGTCAACAAGGGCGTAGCAAAACTTTTGTCATGATATTACCACAACGTATTTTTGCCAACCCTGTTGCTCGTGCAGTAGACGAGCAGCGTCGTTTATTAGCACTTGATGCGTGTGCACGAGAGCGTGTGCTCGATATGCTTTCTGCTTTGCTTGTGCGCCCGGAAGATGGTCTTCAAAATGTAACACATTTCCTGGCATTGCAGAGTGCATGGATAAGGCTTTCTGCGGCGAAAACAGATGACCAATTGCGTGGTGTGGTTCATTATTTATGGCAAATTGCTTTAGGTATTGAAGGTGATCAGTTCGAATCTGCTCAGCAAAGGTTAAAACAAGCACAAGCTGCTTTGCGTGATGCGTTGCGCAATGGCACTTCAAGTGAGGAAATTGAACGACTGATGGCAAATTTACGCCAAGCTGTGAATGATTATATTACTGCTTTGCCTGAAAAAGAATCAAAAGATGGCAATGCGCGTAAGACTACCCTTTCTAAAGATTCATTATCCCAAAAGTTGGATTCAATTGAAGAAATGGCCAAATTGGGTTCTTCTTCTGCAGCTGAACAGCTTTTAGCTGAAATTGAACAGACACTTGATCATTTGCAGAGTCGAAAAAGTAATCAAGCTAAAGAGCAAAATGACCATCAAGAAACGCAAATGAAAAAAAAGTTAGATCAACTTGGTGATTTGATGCGTCGACAGCAGGAAATTCTTAATGATACGCACTATTTAGAAAAGAAACAACGCCATAGTGGAGAAAATGTTCCAAGTAATGAGGAAAAGCAGAACAAAGCTTTGGAAGACCGTCTGATTGAATTGCAGTCTGAATTATCAGAATTAGAAAAGGAACTTTCAGCACAAGGTCTTAAACAAAATGACGCGTTGAAAGAAGCAGAAAAGAAAATGAATTTAGCAAAGACCTCTCTTGATAATGGAGACTATGAAATGTCAATGCAAAATCAGTCAGAGGCTTTAGAGTCCTTGCGGCAAGGTGCGCAAAGTGTTTTAAAAGAAATGCGCAAACTACTGAAAAAGGAAGGAGATAATCACAATGATGTCCATAGTCCTCAAGATCCATTAGGGCGTCCGCTTTCCTCACAGACAGGTCAAGGTCAAGAAGGAATAGGGGGGGCACAGAAAAATGATCAAATGCGTGCACGACAGATTTTGGAAGAAATTCGCAAACGCCTTAATAAGGATCGTATTCCTGAGGCAGAAAAAAGCTATCTTGAAAGATTACTTCATTTTCGTTAGTCAGCTTTAAATCAATATTGAAAAAAGCACATTCAAAAATTTTTATGAAATAAGATGCACTCAAAATAAAGAACACAACAAAGTAAACCGTTCTTTTGATGCAGTGATAATAACGCTTGTGTGCCTTACTTATGTTACTTTATTTTTGAATATTTTTAGTTAAAAGAGCGGGAGGTGGAGATTTTTGCTCTTGAGGGGAAGAGACACAAACCCATATAAGTTGGCTATAGAGGGCTGGAATGTTTGATCTTTGTTTTTTCATGGTAGTATAAATTGGATATAGTTACACTCAAAGATTTTTATGCTTCTGCACTTGGTCTTCGGGTGCAAACGGCGATTTGTGACCAATTGAATTTCTATTGGCCAAATCTTGCTGATAAGCGAGTGATGGGTTTTGGTTATGCAGTTCCTTACCTTTCTGCGTTGTGTACACGTACACAACACTGTTTTGCTTTTATGCCTGCTAGTCAAGGTGCTTTACCTTGGCCTTGTGCCGATAGGGTTGCTACAGCACTTGTTTTTGAAGAAGATTTACCTCTTCCTGATGCTTCGATTGATTGTATTTTATTGGTACATGCGCTTGAGTATACAGAAAATTCATGCGAAACTCTTAAAGAAATATGGCGTGTTTTAGCACCTAATGGACATTTGATTGTCATTGTTCCCAATCGTAGCGGTTTTTGGGCACGTAATGATCGTACACCTTTTGGCTATGGCGAACCTTATAGTCGGCGACAAATTGTTCGGTTATTTGAAGAAACAAATTTTATATCCGGACCTGTGCAAGAAATTGTATATTATACACCTTCCTTAAATTATACAGCGCAGTTGTTTTCGTTTTTCTATAGACCATTTGTACGCCATCTTTTCCCTTATTTTGGTGGACTTTTAATGTGTCAGGCATACAAACGTATTTATCAAGGTATAAGTATACAACGCCGCCAATCACGACGTGTGTTCATTCCTGCTTTATCACCACAGGCTCGCGAGAGGTATATCTTATCTGAATCTGATTTTGTTTTAGATAAAAAATTGATGATGTCAGAGCTATTTTAAAACTAATCGTTCTCATAAAGTTTAAAGATTAAGGCGATAGCCATTGTGATCTGTAATGAGAATCTGGGCATTAGAGGGGTCTTTTTCAATTTTTTTGCGTAAACGATAAATATGGGTTTCTAATGTGTGGGTGACAATGTTTTTATTATAGCCCCAAATGTGTTCCAGTAATGTTTCGCGGCTTACTATTTTATTACGAGCGTCATAGAGATATTTAAGAATCGCTGCTTCTTTTTCGGTAAGGCGGATTTTATTACCATAGCAATCAATCAGAAGTTTTTGTCCGGGTTTAAAAGTGTAACGACCAATATGAAAAGTTGCATCTTCCTGGTGTTCGTATTGATGTAATTGGGTTCGAATACGCGCTAATAATATCGCAAAACGAAAGGGTTTTGTTACATAATCATTGGCACCTGCTTGAAGACTTAAAAAAGTATCACAGTCTGTATCATGATCAGTTATCATAATAATGGGAGCACGAAATTTTTGATCACGTAATTTTTTAACAGCTTCGCGACCATCCAGATCGGGCAGTTTAATATCAAAAACGGCAAGATCGATTTTTTCTTTATGAGTTATTGCAATTCCTTCTTTAGCTGTTTTTGCTTGGAGCACTTCAAATTCTTTGTGGATTTGCAATTGTTCTACCAGAATGGAGCGCAAATCATCCTCTTCCTCAACAATTAAAAGGGTGTAGCTGTTCATTTTTTTTCCTTATAAAGCTTATTTGCGCTATACTTTGTGGAAAATAGTTTCATGAAATAAAGATTTTATGCAAGTAGAATTAAAAAGGAAGTCCTATAAAAAACAAACTTTTGTTGCTTTTATGGTCATTCGCCGACAAGCAGGTGTGCGTACACGGGGTATTCTTTGTGTTGGTCAGCATCGTTTTTTTTGCGCTTTAGGGCGAGGTGGTATTTCCCCTTGTAAGCGCGAGGGTGATGGTGCTACACCTTTGGCAAATATGCGTTGTTTAGGGGGATTTCGCGATAATTTTTATCGTCCTTTCGTGCGCTCAGTTTTGCCTTTTCACCATATTCGTGCACAAGATGGTTGGTGTGATGCTAGTGGTGATGCCAATTATAATCGTTTGGTGCGCCTTCCTTACCCTAAAAGGGCTGAAAAAATGCACCGTGAAGATGGTCTTTACGCGATTGGTCTTATTCTAGATTGGAATATTACACAGCGCAAAATGGCAAGAGGAAGCGCTATTTTTATGCATTTAGCGCGAGATAATTATACCCCAACAGAAGGATGTATTGCACTTTCCCGCCGTGATATGGAGCGTCTTTTACCTTATATTAATTGGCGGACAAAAATTGTTGTTTTAGGTTAAAAACATTTCTGGTTTGAGCCTACCCATAGAGCAAATTTCTTTCCATTCATCTTCTGTGACAGGTTGTACTGATAAGCGTATGGTTTTGACCAGTGCCATATTTTTCAATTTTGGATTAGCTTTGATTTGTTTTAATGAAACAGGGGTTGGCATATCACAAAGGGCACGAATATCTACACATTCCCAGCGTGGATCAGAAGTTGTAGAATCGGGATGCGCTTGCGCACATACTTCCACAATGCCTACTATTTCTAACCCCTTATTGGAATGATAAAAGAATCCTTTATCACCATATTTCATGGCACGCATATTATTACGAGCTTGATAGTTACGTACACCATCCCATTGTTCGCCATGTGTGCCTTTTTGCTTTTGCATGGTCCACGACCATTTTTGGGGTTCAGATTTAAAAAGCCAATAAGCCATTTAGTCTCCTTTTGTATGCACTATATTTTGTTTTTGCGTGTAATTTTATAGAAAATAAATGTTGGAAGGGTTTTAGCTATAGGGGTTTATTGTTTTCATACTTTTGCTCCTCGCCGCCCTGTACCGATTAAGGGGGGTGTTTTTTCATCCAGTGGCCAGCGTGAGCGAGGAGCAATATCAAGAGAGCTCGTCTGCCCTTGTTCTATGCGTTTTGCGCCGGCGAAAGCGATCATTGCAGCATTGTCTGTACATAAAGAAGGAGGGGGAGCAATAAATTCAAAACCATATTGGTAAGCAAGCTCTTGCAAACTTAAACGAATGGCTTGATTGGCCGATACCCCGCCTGCAACAACCAAAGCAGGGGGGCGACATTCTTTCTGATGAGCAAGGGGATAATGGCGGGCAAAATATTGCAAAGCTAAACTAATACGGTCTTGCAATGTATCGATGACTGCTGCTTGAAAACTTGCAGCGATGTCAGCGATATCGCGTTGTGTTAAAGGAGCCATCGTTGTTGCGGCTTTCCGAACAGCGGTTTTAAGGCCGGAAAAAGAAAAATCCAACCGTTTTTCACCCTTTAGAGGGCGTGGGAGAGAGATACGATTTTTATCCCCTGATAAAGCGGCCTTTTCAAGAGCTGGGCCACCGGGGTAAGGAAGACCCAAAAGATTTGCAGTTTTATCAAAGGCTTCTCCCAAGGCATCATCAATGGTTGTTCCTAGGCGTTGGTAATTTCCTATACCGTGGACAAGAATGATTTGTGTATGACCACCTGAGACTAAGAGCAATAAATAGGGGAAATTTACATCATGAGTCATGAGCGCTGTTAAAGCGTGTCCTTCTAGGTGATTGACGGCAATAAAAGGCTTTCCCGTAGCAAAGGCTAATGTTTTTGCACTCATAAGCCCTACTAAAAGCCCCCCAACCAAACCAGGGCCACTTGTGGCTGCAATAGCATCGATGTCTTTCAATTTTATATTAGCCTCTGTAAGCGCTTTAAGAATTAAGCTATCAAGGATTTCGACATGAGCGCGTGCAGCAATTTCAGGAACAACACCACCATACGGTGCATGATGTTCAATTTGGCTCCAAACGATATTAGAAAGAATACGGCTTTTTCCATTATTGTTGTGTTCAATAATAGCAGCAGCAGTTTCATCACAGCTTGTTTCTATTCCCAGCAGACGCATTGCAGGATAACCTTATTGTTGAAAGATTTTTGCATGTAGTGGGTATCACGGATCAAGAAGGATGCAAAGAGTCCTCTTGAAATTTCAGTTATATAAAAGACAATACATTTGGATACGATCTGTAGGGCGCTTTAGTCAACGATGGATTATTGCTCCATTTGAGAATTTTTAATGAGAAAAGGCCAAATGACTGACGCGAGATGTGTTTTTTTTGTATACTAATTATGTTTGATGATTGGGTTTTGGAAATTTTTGTGATCAAACGATGTGATGTACATGTGATATACAACTGTAAGAAGTTGATGGCGTTTAAACCTAAAAAAAATTTTTGGTACAATTGGATTTTTTTAGAATTGGTGCGTTTATTCTAAAATTGATATGCGTTTTACTTTTTTGGAAATCAATGGTGATATCGTTGGAATTGTTGTATTTTATGTTTATAATCAGCAAGTTTTAAGGATTTTTTAGCATCGATTTTGATGTATTTCCAAGACTATTTTCTCTAAAATAGTTAAGTGCCTTCAAGGGAGATAGGCTATTGCAATGTTTAGTTTAGTTGCAATATTTAGCTTACTTGAGAGGAATTGAATAAAAATACCTAAAAAGCGAGATATTCAATCAATGCTTAGCTTTTTTTAAAGTTTCTTTCATTTTGTTATTTTATAATAAAAGTGAGCGGGAGAAGAGAGACATTTATGGTAAAATTTTCAAAACCTAAAACACCCCCCCATTACACCAGTATTAACCATAAGGCATCTGTGATTGAAGGTGATGTGATAAATTGTGATTTAGAGCAAGAAATACAAAACTCAGCAGAATCAATGACAAAAGAAAAACAAAACAAACAAAAACCAAAAGGGAGAAATGCATCTAGTATTGCTTGGTTTCATTCGTTGATTTTAGTAATTATTGGTAGTTTTATCACTTTAAGTTTTTGGGTAGGAATTCAATGGGTGGGTTTTCTTTCTCCTTTTTTAGGGGACGAGCGTGTTAAGGGAGAGCAAGCTTTACAGATTGCTGAAATTGCAAAAAGCCAAGCTAAAGAAACAGCGGGACAATTACACCATATTATCCAAGAACTTAATGCATTAAAGACAGCTTTTTCTACTTTTTCATCACAACATGATAATTCTTTTCAAAGGGATGAGGCATCGCAAGAGGAAAGTAGAAAAGTTTTTTCGGCTTTAGAGAATAAGGTCAATGCTCTTGAAGAGAATATACAAAATTTGGTTGCAATGTCGCACGATGTTCATAAAGCTTTATTAGCTGGGCAAGACAATACAAATGATTTTGCTGCATTAAAGCAACAAATAGACACTCTACGGGAAGAAATTGCTGCAAGAAATAATGCAAAAGAGGGAATAGATTCTACACTTTTAATGGCGATTAATGCTTTAAAAAACGCTATCGATCATGGTAAGCCTTATGTCAATGAATTGGAAGTAATGCAGCGTTTTTCGTCTTCAATTTCTGGGTTTGATATTTTGCAAGAAACAGCAGATACAGGTCTTCCAAGCCCTGCTAAACTTGCGGCTGATTTTTCTAGTATTGCAGATACGATTGTTGGGCAACAAAATACTGTTGCATCAGATGCTGGTTTTTTTGCACGGATTTGGGCTTGGATAAAAAGTTTATTTATTTTACGGCCAGTTGGGAATGTTGAAGGTACAACGGTAGGTGCGATTGTGGCGCGGATGGAAATGGCCATTCAAGTTGGAGATTACCAAAATGCTTTAGCAGAGTGGCAAACATTACCCCAAAATGCTCAGGATATTTCAGTAGATTTTATGCGCCAGTTAAAACGGCATTTAATGGTGCAACGTGTTGTTCAGCAATTACTGATTTTTGTGCAGCAAGGATCTTCTAAGGCTGTGAAAATGTAAATGGGGCCAAGAATGATACGTGTTTTTATTTATATTTTTGTTGTTTGTATTCTTGGTGGAGCTTTTGGATGGGTTATTGGCCATAATAGTGTGGTGACCATAACATTTATGCAAATGCGATTATCTATTTCATTGTTAGCTTTTTTTAGTACGTTTATTATATTTTTGGGGATTTTATGGTGGCTTTTGTATCTTATTTGTTTTGCACCTGGAGCTCTCTACAATTATTTTTATACACGTCGTCAAAGACGCGGTCGTGAAGCTCTTTCACAGGGCCTTCTTGCAGCTTTTGTTGGTGATCATCTAACAGCGCGAAAAATGGAAATACAAACGTTAAAATATCTTGAAGAAAATCATGAACCGTTGATAAAACTTTTACAAGCTCAAACTTTAGTTTTGCAGAAAGATTCTATTGGAGCTATTCATCTCTACGAGGAGATGAGACAAAAAAAATTGACAAAACTTGCTGGGCTTTATGGTTTGTTTCGTGAGGCTATGGATACGAAAGCTTATGAAGCAGCGCAACACTATGCACAAGAGGCATTTACTTTATCGCCATCACTGGTGTGGGCTCATCAAGCTGTGCTCGATCGATTGAGTGCTGAAGGGCAGTGGGACGAAGCACTTGATGTTTTTGAAAAAGCGCAAAAAGCTTTACCGCGCCCTGCTCGTTTAACTGCAGAGCGCAATCTTACACATGCTCTGTTACTAAGTGGAAAGGCACTTCATGTCTTTAAAACCCACCCTGTAAAAGCACGTACCGCCATTTTAAAAGCGCATAAGTTAGTACCTGATTTTGGGCCAATAAGAGTTATAACGGCAGGTATTCTTTATAAATTAAACGAAACCCGCAAGGCTGATAAGATAATCATTGAAGCTTGGAAAAAAGATCCTCATCCTGATTTTGGAGCACTTTATCTTGGAAGAGAAGAAAGAGCTGTTGGACGTTTGAAAAGAGCTAAAAAACTGGCTTCTTATAATAAAAACACTTTTGAATCAGCTTTTCTTATTGCTAAAGCTGCTCTAGAGGCAGGTGAATTGACATTAGCAAGAGAAAAGGCACAAAAAGCATTAAATTATCATCCACGAGAAAGTGTATATTTATTACTAGCAGATATTGAAAAGGTTCAAGGAAATGATCAGGGGTTAGTACATCGGTGGCTTTTTTTAGCACGCAATGCAGAACGTGATCCAACATGGATTTGTGATAATACTCTTTTTTCTTCTTGGTCAGCAGTCTCCCCAATAAGTGGACGATTGGGCTGTTTTGAATGGAAAGCACCTCCCCGCCGGTTTCCTTTAACATTAGAAGCTGATGACATTATGTTGAAAAAGGAAGACAAACAAAGTGTTCCCGAAATAGCTTTTAAGGATAATCTATTAGATGAATGTCTTCCTGAAAAAAATAATAGCTCCTTTGAGGTTTATACAAAGAAGCAAAATGAAGAGATATTCAATCAGATTCATTTAGATGTTGATGACTTAAATATTAAAACAACAGAAAAAAAGGCTTCTAAATCAAAAAAGAAATTTCAATTATTTTAAAGAAAAAAATTTAGAATAAGCCTTGTTGACAAAAATCACTTTTTTATGTTTTAAAAGTGTGTAACTAAATCTGTATTTGCTATAATAATAATTAAAAAAGAATTTTTTAGCAAAAATGTGTCTTGGTAAAAAACAAAAAAGTAAAAAACCAAGAATTGCAGTGGTTTTACATTGTCAATCTTCATACACTGGTCGTTTGGGACAATTTCTGAAACAAAACGGTTTTATGCTTGATCTTTACTGTCCTATTGTAGGACAAAAACTTCCCAATACATTGGAACATTACGCAGGTGTTGTCATTTTAGGTGGCCCGATGAGTGTCAATGACAGGGAAGAATATATTCGTGAGGAGATTAATTGGATTTCTTTGTCTATAAAAGAGGATAAACCTTTTTTAGGTATCTGTCTTGGAGCACAAATGTTAGCGCAAAATTTGGGTGGGCGTGTTTGTGCGAGAAGTGATAAAATTGTTGAAATCGGTTGGTATCCATTGGAAGCAACACCTCAAGGTAAAGCGATTATGGATTGGCCTGAAATGGTTTATAATTTTCATGATGAAGGTATTTATGATTTACCTAAAGAGGCAGTTCTTTTAGCAAGTAGTCAAACATACCCTGTACAAGCCTTTCGTTATGGAAATAGTGCGTGGGGTTTGCAATTTCATGCCGAATTAACACGGACTATGATGCAGCGTTTAGTGGCGCGTTCAGCTAAAAAATTGACTAAAAAAGGCGCTCAGCCTACCTATTTACATTTACAAGGCCACTTAATGTATGACAAGATTTTGCGCCAGTGGTTTAAAAATGCATTGCAACAGATTTTTTGTGTTAAATAAATATAAAGATTATATTTATTTTTGAAAATAACTTTTAAATAAGAAAAATTTTCGCTTTGTTGATTTTCTCAAAGTTGATAAAGTCTTATAAATGAAATCTCAATGATGTGCTTTATTTTTGGAGTAGATGGGGTCATAGATAATGGGGTGATTAGAAACAGCGTTTGTACATGAGAGGTATTTTGTTTTTTAAGTACAGCCAATTGATTTTCATGCAGATGAAATATCTAACATAAATGGCTTTTTTTTTAACAATTAAGGATATTTGACAGAAAAATTTAAATTTCTATCTCTTTATACACAAGGCTCTTCTTCACGGGGAAGTGTTTGTTTTCTTAATACACAGCACGTAAATCTTTAAGCTTTTTTAAATTGATGACTCAAGACAGTGAGCAGCCAGCTTATTCACCATTTTAAAGTTATCACAGGGAGGAGTAAAACTGTATTTTAACTTGGCTGCTTTGCGCCACTTTAAGTTTGGAAAGCAATATTTTTGAGCTGGGCAATCATGTTGGCAGCAAAGATGAAGCGAGAAATATTAAGATCGTTTTCAATAAGTGCACCAATTCGGTTTGTTACATCGCAAATTTTGTCTTCTTCTGTTTTGAGCCATGCTGCAAGCGGATCATTTTTATCACCATAGTTTTTTAAGATTTTTATAACAATTCGCCGCACATTTTCAGCAATATTTTCTTTAGCTTGGCTTAAGACCATACCATCATAATAATCAAGAACAGGAATTGTTTGACTGGCTTCATTAATACGGTTTACGCGAATAATTTGAGTCAATGAAAAATAGATTTTTGCAGTTTTAGTAAGATCACTTTGGCTTTGTTTTGCGATTAACGAAATATCACAAATCATTGGGGCAGTTTCAAGGAGAGCTAATTGTTTTGCTAAAGTGTTAGGTATCCCTTGTTCGCTATATAATGCGATTTTTTCTGCAATTTTTTCATGTATATCTTTGTTGTTGGAGTGCGTAAGCTGTTTTTCAATGGTTTTACGCGCTTGTTGAATTGTTGTTACAAGCTCTTCTAATGGCACAGATAAATCGATATTGAGCAATCCCCAATTGGTTGTTTCAAAGAGCATTGAGGTGATTGCTGCATAAAATTTATTTTGGACAAGACCAGGTATTTTATTGTCAAGATTATCAATTTGGTCAGAAAGCTGAGGAATTTCAAACCCATCACGAATAGCAATGAAAACACGAATAATATTTTCAACTTTTTGCCCTGTTTTGTCTTGCAGACGACTGACGAAAGTAGGTCCTCCACGATTAACAATATCATTGGCGATGAGAGTGGCAATAATATCGCGACGCAATTGGTGATCAATAATTTCGTTCTTAAAACTTTTTTGAAGCTGGGTTGGAAAATAATTTAACAAGGTTGCGTCGAAATAGCGATTGTCAACAATGGAATTGCTAGTGATTTCTTCTTGCAGTGTTAATTTAGCATAAGCCAAAATAACAGCAAGTTCTGGGCGTGTAAGACTTTGACCCTGATCCATTCTTTGGCGCAAAATTTGATCATCAGGCAGAATTTCAACCCTGCGATCGAGCAGTTTTTTCTGTTCTAAATCGTGTATAAAGCGTGCTTGGTAAGGCAGGTCAATAATGCCACGATTTTCAGCTAAAGAGAGGGCAAGAGTTTGCAGATAATTGTTGCGTAGAACTAATTGTTCAACTTGTGGTGTCATTTGTTTTAAAAGCGTATCACGTGCTTTACGCGTAAGCATTTGAGCACGCATTGCTGATGCAAGAACGATTTTAATATTAACTTCAAGATCAGAACAATTGACCCCTGCGGAATTGTCAATAGCATCAGTATTACACCGCCCACCATTTAAGACATATTCAATACGACCACGTTGGGTGAGACCAAGATTGGCTCCTTCACCAATAACTTTAGCACGTACTTGCTCACCGGTAATGCGAAGCGCGTCATTAGCACGATCGCCCACTTGAGCATCGGTTTCTGTTGTTGCACGTATATAAGTACCAATGCCCCCAAACCATAAAAGATCAACAGGAGCTTTTAAAATAGCTGTAATGATTTCAAAGGGTGTTCCTGTTTGTTTTTCAAAACCAATGGCTTGTGCAGCTTCAGGAGAAAGAGTAATGGTTTTGGCTGCTCGTGAAAAAATACCACCACCTTTTGACAATTTTGCTTTGTCGTAATCTTGCCAACTTGAGCGGGGGAGCTGAAATAGGCGCATACGCTCTGCGTAGCTTTCAGCTATATTAGGTTCTGGATCAATGAAAATATCGCGGTGATCGAAAGCAGCGATAAGCTTTGTTTGTTTGGACAGTAACATTCCATTGCCAAAGACATCTCCCGACATATCACCAACGCCGACACAACTAAAGGGGGTTGTTTGAATGTTATGATCAAACAATTCCCGAAAATGTCTTTTGACGGCTTCCCAAGCACCTTTAGCTGTGATTCCAATGGCTTTATGGTCATAACCTGCTGATCCTCCAGAAGCAAAAGCATCATCAAGCCAAAAATTATCCGCTTGACTGATTGCGTTTGCCGTATCAGAAAAAGTTGCTGTACCTTTGTCTGCAGCAACAACAAAATAAGGATCATCACCATCATGGCGAATCACATTTGTGGGGGCACTTATTTTGCTGTTGATGAGATTATCAGTAATGGAAAGCAGCGCTGTGATATAGTCAATATAAGCTTGTCGTGCCGCTTCTGCCACCACAGCGCGATCGTCTGTTTTGGGAAGGTGGTGGGGATAGAAGCCACCTTTTGCACCCACAGGGACAATAACTGCATTTTTAACCTGTTGGGCTTTAACTAAATCTAACACTTCAGTGCGGTAATCTAATGCGCGATCAGACCAACGAATGCCGCCACGGGCAATAGGGCCAAAGCGCAAATGAACCCCTTCTACTTCTGGTCCGTAAACAAAAATTTCTCGATAAGGGCGTGGTTCAGGTAAGCCTTCAATTTGGCGTGGGTCTAGCTTGGTTGCCAAAATACGCCGTGGGTTGCCATTTGGAAGGGGGACAAAAGCATTAGTCCGTAAACTTGCGGCAATAAGATTGCGATAACGACGTAAAATGAGATCATCATCCAAATTGGGAACCATCTGCAATTTTTCTTCAATACGTTGTTGAATGATTTGTTCGTTGTTTTGCCGTTCTTTTTCTTTGTGGCTTGGATGAAATTTCAAATGAAATAAAGCGTAAAGATCTTTGGTAATGTCAGGATAAGCATTTAAGGTTTGAGCGACACGTTTTTGTGAATAGGGAATTCCAGCTTGCTGGAGATAGCGCCCGTAATGGCGCAAAATAACAATTTCACGCCAATCAAGTTGAGCCGTTTGTGTTAAGGCATTAAAGGCATCATCATCAGCATCTTTAGCCCAAATGGCTTCAAAGGTTTCAGCATGTTTTTGACCATTTTTATTAAGATCAATACAAGTTTGGAAAGCACTTTCTAGCAGCATATCATGAAGATACACATATTTCCCATGCCCATCTGGTAATTCAAGTGTTTGTTCAGCAATGACGCGAAAGCCCATATTTTCAAGAAGTGGTACACGTATAGAAAGGGCAAGTGCTTCGTGGCGATGAAAGAGTCTAAGAGCAATATTGTGTTTTTCTTTATGATGGGTGTGATAAAAAGTGACAAAAAGTGGCTTTTCATCATTAAGGCTTAAAATATGATCTGCATCTACAATGGCATCTTCAGCTGAAAATAAGTCGCGATAACTGTTTGGGAATTGGCTTGCTAGAAGCGTTTGTTGTTCTGTTGCTTTGTGGGCAAGCGCCACAGCTTGAACATTATCTTCCCAATTTCTTGTTATTGAACGAATGTGTTGTTCAAGTGTGGTGCGTTCAATAGCAGGAACGCTGTTGTTTCCTTTGCGGTGAATGATATAATGAATGCGGATGAGTGTGCTTTCTAAGAAGAGTGGATAAGATTCAAAAAAATCACCTTCATAAATATCGACAAAATACGTGCCAATTTTTTCAGGAATATTGCTACTGTATTGGTCGCGCGGTACGTAAACAAGTATGGAAATAAAGCGGCCAAAAGAATCAGTATGAGCAAGTACGCGCAAACGTGGGCGTTCATCTAATTGTAAAATAAGTTCAGCATTTTCTGTGAGCGTATCAACATCAGAGCGAAACATTTCATCTCTTGGATAAGTTTCTAAAACATTAATAAGTGCTTTTCCAGAATAGTCAGCCTGATTATATCCAAGGCGTTGAATAATGGTTTGTGCTTTTTCTTTTAAGAAAGGGATTTGCAAAACAGAGCGGGTATAAGCAGAAGATGTGAACAATCCTACAATGCGTAATTCTCCACATACACGCCCTTCTTTATTAAAAATTTTAATTCCAATATAATCTAACCAAATAGGACGGTGGATTTTTGAGCGGCTATTGGCTTTTGTCACAATAAGAAGGTCATTGTTTTCCATAAAGGATAAGACTTCTTGGGGGCGTTCTTCTACATGTGTATCGCCAATAATGCGAATGGAGGCATCTGTGAGAATACCCAATTCAACATTGCCAGCTTTCAAACTGTTTTGGGGTTCTTTATTTTTAATGAAGTTATAAGTGCGCATTCCAAGGAAGATAAAATTATTATCTGTAAGCCAGTTAAGAAACTCAATGGCTTTTTCACCTTCTTTTTGGTAATTTTGTGGGAGGTTTGTTTGATAGGCGTGGATGTGCTTTTTAAGTTCCTCCAACATAGGTTTCCAGTCTTGCACAGCGGCATTGACTTGTTCAAGGACTAAAGTGAGCTCATCTTTGAGTATTTTAGCTTTTTGTTTGCTTAATGCTTCAATATGAATTTGTATAAGGCTAATGCGTTGTCCAGAAGGGCAATCAAGAACAGGATGTGCAATCAAATAAATGTGGCTTACTTGTTGGTTAAAGACATTTAAAACAGAATCAAGCAGAAAAGGTTTGTTATCGTTGACAAGTGTGATAGCTGTTATAGGTTTGCCACTACGCGTTAGTTCTTTTTGTTCAAAGCAAATGGTGCTTTTTCCTGCTTGATGTAAGCTGAGTGCTTGAGCAGCGATAGCTGCAGCTTTTTCGAGCTCATCTTTTTTATAACACGCAATATCTTCTTTATCGGTATGGGCAAAGAGGATTTTTACTAATTGCTTTTGATTATTCTTGATATCCAATGTTTCTTGTTTTGACATAGTGATACTCCCCTTTTTGCTCTTGGTGACCTTTTCTCCTCACAAGAGCAGGTCGTTTATGTCATCTTTATACTGTATCATTTTATTTCTGAATGAATAGTAATTTATTCAGATAATTATAAATTTTTTTATGCAATTTAGGGTAATGCTGTAAATTTTGGATAAACAATTGCATAGATGGTGAATATTTTTATTGATATTGTTGCTATGATTAAAGTAATATTCTAAAAATACACACTAACAATAGATATAAAGATGACAGATTTACCAGAAAGACTTTTAAATGGTTATCGGTCCTTTATGGCCAATAATTTTTCGCAGCAGGCGGCGCGTTATCGGCAATTAGCAGAGGAAGGGCAAAAGCCTGAAATTATGATGATTGCGTGTTGTGATTCACGTGCAGCGCCAGAAACGATTTTTGATGCCAGCCCTGGTGAAATTTTTGTTATGCGCAATGTGGCAAATTTTGTCCCACCTTTTTGTCCTGGTGATCAATATGATGCAACAGCAGCAGCAATTGAGTTTGCGGTGCAGTCATTGAAAGTTAAACATGTTGTTATTTTAGGTCATGGGCGTTGTGGGGGAATTAATATTGTTCTTGATGAGGTGTACAAGCCTTTGTCATCGAATAATTGTATGGGGCTATGGATGGATCTTTTGGTCTCTGTAGGAAAAGAGACTTGCTGCCGTGAATCGATGAGTGAAACAGAGCGACAGGCTGCGTTGGAGCATTTTTCTATTCGTTATTCGTTGAGGAATTTGGAGACATTTCCATGGTTAAAAGAACGTAAAGATCAGGGGCTTTTGACAGTACATGGCGCTTGGTTTGATATTTCAAACGGTGAATTGTGGAGCTTAGAGAAAAAAACGGGGCGTTTTATGCGCGTTGAAGAAAAGTTGCTTACTTGAGTAAATCTTTAATATCTTTTTGTCTTGCGTGATCTTTGTGTGCAAAGGGAGTGTATGATCAATCTTGACAAAAAGTGGTTTTTGTTGTTTGAAGAAACGAATATTCAGTGACAAGAATTAACTTGGAGCCACCGACTGGGATCCCACTTATAAGGGTATAAACAGATCCCAGAGGTCAACATCCGATAACGCGTTGCGTCCTCGGATGCCATTTTGATTTGTTTGTTATGTAGTCAATGAGGTAGATGATGTTTGAATCCTTGCAGGAACGTCTTGGTTCCATTCTGTCTAATTTGACAGGGCGTGGTGCGTTGTCGGATCAGGATGTTACAACAGCGCTGCGTGAGATTCGTCGTGCTTTGTTGGAAGCTGATGTTGCACTGGATGTGGTGCGTTCTTTCACGGATAAGGTTCGTGAAAAAGCTGTTGGCTCTGCTATTGTTAAATCTATTAAACCTGGCCAAATGGTTGTTAAGATTGTTCACGATGAACTTGTGAGCATGTTGGGTGATGAGGCTGTCCTTAGTGATTTAAACGCACCAGCACCGGTTGTTATCATGCTTATTGGTTTGCAAGGTTCGGGAAAAACAACTACGACAGCAAAGCTTGCAAAGCGTTTAACCGACAAGCACAATAAAAAAGTTTTAATGGCGTCATTGGATACGCGCCGTCCCGCAGCGCAAGAACAGCTTCGTCAATTAGGAGAGCAGGCGCAACTTGCAAGTTTACCTATTATTTCTGGTCAATCTGCTATTGATATTACTGCACGGGCAGTACAGGCAGCAAAATTGGGTGGTTATGATGTTTTGCTTCTTGATACGGCAGGACGTAATCACCTTGATGATGCTTTGATGATTGAATTGGCTGAGATCAAGGCGTTGTCTCTTTCTCATGAAATTATGTTGGTTGCTGATAGTCTTACCGGTCAAGATGCTGTTCATCTTGCGCGTTCTTTTGATGAACGTATAGGCCTTACAGGGATTATTTTAACACGAATGGATAGTGATGGCCGCGGTGGTGCGGCTCTTTCAATGCGCGCTGTTACAGGAAAGCCGATCAAGGCGATTGGGGTTGGTGAAAAAATAGATGCTTTGGAAGAATTTCACCCTCGTCGTATTGCAGATCGTATCCTTGGCATGGGAGATATTGTTTCTTTAGTTGAAAAGACTGCTGAAGCGATTGATCATGAAAAGGCGATGAATTTTGCAAAAAAAATGCAGGCTGGAAAATTCGACCTTAATGATCTTGCAGAGCAGTTACAGAAAATGAAAAAACTTGGGGGTATGGGCAGCATTATGGGAATGATGCCGGGGTTGGGAAAGATGAAGGATCAAATAGCAGCTGCAGGTCTTAATGATCATCTTTTGAACCGTCAATTGGCTATTATTTCGTCAATGACATGTGCAGAGCGTGCTAATCCTGAGATTTTGAAACATAGCCGTAAACAAAGAATCGCTAAAGGATCTGGTACGAGTGCGGCTGATATTAATAAGCTTTTAAAAATGCACCGTCAAATGGCTGATGTGATGAAAGCTATGGGGGGGAAAGGCAAGGGCGGTTTGATGGGAAAAATGTTAGGAGGGCTTGGTTCTAAACTAGGATTTGGGGCTGGAGGTGTTCCTGGTGATATGCCTAATTTATCGGGAATTGATCCAGCCCAGTTATCGGTGTTACAAAAGCAAATTAAAAATGGTAATTTAGGCAAGAAATTACCTGGTCTTCCTCAGAGTGGATTACCATTTCCGGGGCTTTCTAGTGGTTTTTCTGGGAATGAAGAAAAGTTACCTCCGCTTCCTAAGAAGAAATCGTAAAGAAAAGAAAAAGGGAAGCCTGATGCAGAAGAAAGTACCAAATAATTTGGCGCATTTACGAATATCTATTGATAATTTCGGTGTGGCACTGGTTTGTATTTTGGCAAAATACTTTTATTATATACAAGCAGTTGGGGGGGTAAAAGCTCGTTATAATTTACCTACAGTTTATGTAACGTGTAAAAAAAGTCAGGCTATAAGTCTGCAGCAATTGGGTGTAGACAATTGTCGTGATCCTGATTTTGCTGAAAAATTTTTAAATTTCATTACTAAAAGTGATTCATCATATAATTATTGCTAAAGGGCAAAGAAGCAAAACAAATTAGTTTAGATAAAAGTTAAAGTTGATCAACAGGAGAAAAAGATGGCATTAAAAATTCGTTTGTCTCGTGGGGGCTCAAAGAAGCGTCCTTATTACCATATTGTTGTTGCGGATGTGCGTAGTCCGCGCGATGGGCGTTTTCTTGAGCGTGTTGGTGCATGGAATCCCATGTTGCCTAAAGATCAACAGCGCGTGAAGCTAAACGAAGAACGTATTCAATATTGGCTTGGTCATGGTGCTCAGCCGACAGATCGTGTTTTGCGATTTTTGGATGCTGCTGGTTTGAAAAAACGTCCAGCACGTAACAACCCACACAAAGGTGAGCCTGGTAAAAAAGCACAAGAGCGTGCTGCAGCAGAAAAGCAAGCTGCTGAAGAAGCATCAGCTTCAATTGCTGAAAAAGCTGTATCAGAAGAGGTTGCTGCATCAGAAGAAGTATGAGTGCTTTAAATCTCATCAAGAGAAAAATTGTGAAAGCTTGTGTTTTAAGCAGGCAATCGTTGTTTGTTTTTATTTTAAAGATGTTTGCTTTGTCTTTAAAAAGTGGTTTGCTTTTTAAGCCATTAATTTGAGCCTTTTAAAAGTCAATAGCGCGGCCTTTAATTTCCCAGTCTCCATAGCGTGCTGGGTCTTTCCCGCCGCGCCCACCATTTTCCAAAGGCATATTTTCATGGAGTGCTTGTTTACGTCTTTGTGCAGCTTCTTTAAGGGCACGTTGTGCTTCTGGAGGAAGGGGGCGTTGTTTAAGGGAAGCTGCATTTTGTTTTGTTACATCTTGTTTTATTGTCTTGTTTTTTTGGTCCATTTTATACCTTTCTTCCATTGAAGAATCAAAAAATCCTTATCATATAGATAAGATATTATTACGCATTATCGTGGAGTTTTAAAGCAATGAATATTCTGCGCACAGCAATACTTGTGGCTTTTATGACTACTCTTTTTATGGGGGTTGGTTATCTTATCGCAGGAAGCAAGGGTATGGTTATTGCGCTTTTGATGGCAGGGGGGTTAAACTTTTTTTCTTATTGGAATTCGGATAAAATAGTTTTGCGTATGTATGGTGCGCGTGAAGTGGATCAGCATTTAGCACCTGTTTATTATAAGATTGTGCGTGAATTGGCAAAAAAAGCTTCTCTTCCTCAGCCGAAGGTCTATATTATGAACAATGAGCAACCCAATGCTTTTGCTACAGGGCGCAATCCGCATAATGCAGCTGTTGTTGCGAGTACAGGGCTGTTAGAACGGTTAAGTCCAGAAGAAATTGCTGGGGTCATGGCGCATGAATTAGCGCATATTCAACATCATGATACACTGATCATGACTCTTAGCGCAACAATTGCAGGGGCCATTTCTATGCTTGGTAATTTTGCTTTATTGATGGGAGGGCAGCGCAATTCTTCAGAGCAGTCGCATGGAGCTGGGGTACTTGGTGGTTTTATTGCTCTATTTGTGGCGCCTTTTGTAGCTATGTTAGTACAAATGGCTATTAGCCGCACACGTGAATATGCTGCTGATCGGCGTGGAGCTGAAATATGTGGTAATCCCTTATGGTTAGCTTCGGCTTTAGGTAAGATTGCAGGTGGGGGGCATATGGTGCATAATGAAGAGGCAGAGCATAATCCGGCAACGGCTCATATGTTTATTATTAATCCTTTAAAAGGTGAAGGGGCTGATAGCCTTTTTTCTACTCATCCAGCGACTGCAAATCGTATTGCAGCTCTTTATAAACAAGCCGAGGAAATGAATATATTTGATGAAAAAGGAAGTGGTTTGGATTTAAAGAATAAAGATTTAAATTTTAGCACTCAAAACAATGCTCTTAATCATCAGGAAAGGGGTGCTCTTCGGCGTACAACAGATCGTCCTTCTTGGCTTCGTCATCAGAACTTTAAAAAGCCTCGATCATAATATTTTAAAAGGGGGAGGTGTAGAGGTGTTATTGTGCAAAATAAAAAAGCGGAATGTATGTCTGAAAAGAGTGTTCCGGGATTGGTTGTTCGCCAAGTTTGTGCCCGTCTTTTAAGTGTGGTACTTGATAAGCATAAATCTCTTTCTGGTTTGACCGACCATGAATATGGACATCCACATTATTTAAAACTTTCACATCGTGATCGCTTATTGTGTCGAGCTATTTTAATGGCAGCTTTGCGTCATAGAGGTCAGATTACAGCTGCTTTATCACGTTTTTTAAAACGACCTTTGCCGCTTCAAGCATTGCCACTTCAGCATCTTTTACATGTCAGTGCAGCGCAAATTCTTTATCTTGATATTCCTGATCATGCGGCAATTGATTTAGCGGTGCAAATGGCTAAAATTGATCCCCGTATACGCCGTTTTTCAGGGTTAGTGAATGCTATTTTACGCAATTTTGCACGTAAAGCGGTGTGTTTGCGCATGCAAGAGCCAACCATTAAAGATGTTCCATCTTGGTTCGGGCAGCTTTTGGTGTCAACATATGGGGTTGATAAGGCGCATCAGATTTTAGCGATACAAAACAAAGCACCATTGTTTGATTTGACTGTAAAATCAGACAGCGTTGGTTGGGCAAAGCAGCTTGGGGGTATTGTTTTGCCTAATGGTTCGATTCGGCTTGGCACTTTAGATGGCCCTGTGGCTGATTTACCAGGATATGCGCAAGGGGCTTGGTGGATTCAAGATTTTGCAGCAGCATTACCTGCTTGTTTATTAGGAGATATTCGTGGCAAACGTGTTGTTGATTTTTGTGCAAGCCCTGGTGGAAAAACAGCACAATTGGTTTTACAAGGGGCAGATGTAACTGCTGTTGAAAGTTCAGTTAATCGGTTAGAACGTTTAAAAGAAAATATGGATCGACTTCATTTGTCAGTGCATTATTGGACTGGTGATATGAGAGATTTTTATTCTGAGCAGCTTTTTGATGCTGTTCTTCTTGATGCGCCTTGTTCTTCTACGGGGACGATACGCCGTCATCCAGATATTTTATGGACTAAATCGCTTGACGATATCGCTAAATTGGCGGCTGTACAATATGATTTACTTTTAGTGGCAATTGCTTTTGTGAAAAAGGGTGGACGCATTATTTTTTCCAATTGCTCATTGGCGAAAGAAGAGGGGGAAGACCTTATTGAAAAGATTTTGTCTGCGCGTGATGATATTGTTTTAGAGCCTATTTTAGCAGAGGAGATGGGTTCTATGAAGCATTTGCTATCTTCTAATGGTACTTTGCGCACAACGCCTGCTGATTGTTGCTATGATGATTGTAATATTAAGGACCCGCTGTTATTTGGAATGGATGGTTTTTTTGCAGCACGTTTACGCAAGGTGGCTTAATTAACGTTTCATTTACGTAAATCGCCGACATTCACTATTCATTATGTTTAATAAAAAAATGGTTAGGCATTTTGTTTGATAAAGAATGACTGGAGAGATAAGTGTGGCGATTGCGGTGGGAAGTCATCAGATAAAGACATCAGTTTTTGTGTATAAAGTGCTACAATCTCTACGGCGTTTATGGATGGGACCTTTATTTCGTTGGCGATTTTTGGGTTTTCATCCGCAAAGAATTTTAGCGCACCCCATTGATTTACACTTAGCTGATTCAAAAGTAGCGCATGAATTTTACCATGGCCGTTTTGCTTTTGCTGGTCGGGTTGTTCAGTCTTGTTGTCTTTCGCCTTTTACAGTAGTTCCACCAACGCCAGAATGGGAAGCAGCACTTCATGATTTTCATTGGTTGCGGCATATGACGGTAGCACGCAATCCATTGGCTATAGCACATGCGCGTTCTTTATTAGAAGATTGGCTTGACCACAGTGGTAAGAAAATAAAAGGGCTTCCTTGGAGTGGGGAAGTTGTTGCGCGACGTTTGATTGTATGGATTTGTCATTCGCAAATATTATTGGATGGTGCGAGTAAACAGTTTGAAAAGCGTTTTTTACATTCTCTTGGCTTCCAGTTTCGTTATTTACGTATATCAATTCGCAGTATGGAAGAAAATGATCAACGTTTACAAGCGGTGATCGCTTTAGTATTTGCTTCTTTAGCTTTGCCTGTTTGTGCTTCGATAAAGAAGAAAGTGCAAACTTATCTTATCTATGAGCTTTCGCATCAAATTCTTATCGATGGGGGGCATATTTCACGCAATCCTGCTATTTTGCTCAGTTTGTTGCTAGATTTATTATCTTTGCGTGATCTTTACAAGCGTAGCAATGAAACGGTGCCACGTATTTTAATTGATTCAGTTGAGCGTATGTTACCAGCTTTGCGATTTTTTATCCATGAAGATCGAACACTTGCACATTTTAATGGGGTTGGTCCTATTATCTCGGAGCACCTATCGGCTATTTTAGATTTTGATGAAACAGGGGGAAATCCTTTTAGCTATGCACGTTATTCTGGTTTTCAGCGTTTGCAGGCTAATCAAACAATTGTGCTTGCAGATACGGGAAAATTTCCACCACATTGTGCTTCACAGTATGCTTGTTCGGGGTGTTTGTCATTTGAGATGTCTTCTCAGGGAAAACGCTTTATTATCAATGCGGGTATTGCTCCTTATGGTGATGAGGAGTATCGTCATTTCGGGCGTATCACAGCGGCACATTCAACAGCAACAGTCAATGATTGTTCGGTGGGCATTTTTCGCAAAAGAAAGAGCCCAAATACTTCCCTATTACTTGAAGGACCGACAAATGTTAAAGTGCAACGTATAGAAGGAGCAGAGAAGATTGGTTTTGTTGCGTGCCATGATGGTTATGTGCGACCTTTTAATCTTGTTCATGAGCGGGGTCTTACTTTAACGACAAACGGAGCGACTATTGAGGGATTTGATCGTTTTTTTATGCCACACACTGCTCAGTCAAATAGACGTAAGACTGATTTCAATGAGCCCAGTTGTGTGGCAGTTCGGTTCCATCTTCATCCCAAAGTTGAGGTTATCCATAATGGAGAGTCTGTGCATTTGGTTGTGGAAGGTAGGCGGATGTGGCATTTTATGTCGCCTGATACGGATATTTATTTAGAGGATTCGATTGATTTTGCTGAATTAGAAGGTCCACAAAGTACGCAGCAAATTGTTTTATATTTGCGTCCTGCATTGACAGAAAAAATTCATTGGCGTTTTGTCCGCCTTGAGTCAGAGTAGTAATATGCTTACTGATAATGAAAGCAAGATGGTTTTATTATTTATAGATTAAAAGATTTAAGCGTTATGTTCTTTTAGTGTTTTGGAAAAGATATATATTCTATAATAATACATAATAAATTTGCTTGAATTTTAATCCTTTTATTTTTAGACTCTCTTTATGGCTGCTATTTCAAAAAATTATTCTGCTCCTGATCTTCATCAGGTCCGTCGTGCTCTTCTTTCTGTTTCTGATAAAACTGGTTTGGTGGAGTTTGCACAAGCGCTTCATGCTTATGGGATTGAGTTGATTTCAACAGGGGGAACATCCAAAGCATTAAAAGATGCTGGTTTACCGGTGAAAGATGTTGCTAAAATAACAGGTTTTCCGGAAATCATGGATGGGCGTGTTAAAACACTCCATCCTTTAATTCATGGTGCTTTATTAGGTGTTAGAGAAGATCCAGACCATGCAGCCTCTATGGAAGAATATGGTATTTGTGGAATTGATCTTGTTGTGGTTAATTTATATCCTTTTGAAGAAACGATTCAATCTGGAGCAGATTCGCAAACGATTCTTGAAAATATTGATATTGGTGGCCCAGCAATGATTCGCGCGGCAGCTAAGAACCATGCTTATACGGGTGTTGTGACATCAGTTTGTGATTATGATTTGGTTTTGGATGAATTAAAAAAGTGCAATGGGTGTTTAAGCTTTTTATTGCGTCGTCAATTAGCAGCGCGCGCTTATGAGCATACAGCTTCTTATGATGCAGTGATAGCGGGTTGGTTTGCGCAAGATTTAAAAGTTGAAATGCCACCTTGGAAGAGTTTTTCTGGTCATCTTGATAGTGTGATGCGTTATGGGGAAAATCCACATCAACGGGCGGCATTTTATCGTACTCATGATAAACGTTTTGGGGTTGCAACTGCGACGCTTTTACAAGGCAAAGAACTTTCTTATAATAATATGAATGATGCTGATGCAGCATTTGAACTTGTGGCAGAATTTGATTCTTGCAGAACTGCTGCTGTTGCTATTATTAAACATGCCAATCCTTGTGGTGTTGCTGAAGGGCAGAGTTTAAAAGAAGCATATTTAAATGCCTTGAGATGTGATAATATATCAGCATTTGGTGGGATTGTTGCTTTAAATCGCCCTTTAGATGAAGAGTGTGCTAGAGAGATTGTTAAGCTTTTTACGGAAGTGATTATTGCTCCTGGTGCGACAATGGAAGCACGTGAGATCATTGCACAGAAGAAAAATCTTCGCTTATTGATAACGGGCGGTATGCCTAACCCGCGTTCTGAAGGGCTAATTTTTAAAACGCTTGCAGGAGGGGTTTTAGTGCAGTCACGTGATAATGCGGTGGTTGAGGATTTGAAGCTTGAGGTTGTAACAAAACGAGCGCCCAGCCAAAATGAAATGCGTGACCTTCAATTTGCGTTTCGTGTTGTTAAACATGTGAAGTCAAACGCTATTGTTTATGCAAAAAACAGTGCAACAGTGGGTATTGGTGCTGGTCAAATGAGCCGTCTTGATTCAGCTAAAATTGCAGTTCATAAAGCTGAAGAAAACGCCAAAGGAATGGGTTTAACAAAGCCTTTAACCAAGGGATCTGTTGTTGCATCGGATGCGTTTTTTCCTTTTGCCGATGGTTTATTGTCAGCTGCTGAAGCTGGTGTAACCGCAGTTATTCAACCCGGTGGGTCAATGCGCGATAAGGAAGTTATTGCAGCGGCTGATGCGCATGATTTGGCAATGGTTTTTACAGGTGTGCGCCATTTTCGCCATTAAAATGGTATGGTTTTTTATTTACCAGCAGAATGAAAGAAATTTGGTGACATATTTCTTATGCTATAAATGCACGTCAGTTATGTGATTATAGCACAACTTATTTGTAAAATTTGCTCTATTCTATAAACTTCAGAAATTTAACATAAGATTTAGGTAAAAAACATGAACATTCTGCGGTCTTTTGGTTCTTGGCGCCGTTATCGTCGGACAGTTAAGGCATTAAATAATCTTTCAACGTATGAACTCAATGATCTTGGTATTAATCGGGGTGATATTCGTTCAATTGCGTGGCGTTTTTCGCGCAAATCTCTTTGATATTTATTTTTGATAAGCACTTACACTGAATCACTTGGGTGTGAATGGGGGGTGGTTTGATGAAAGGTTTGGTTTGCTCCTATTGTAGAAATAAGGGGAAGAGAGTGAAAAGGGGGTTGTTTTCATTGTCAGCTTTGCAACTGTGTGAGTGAGTTTCTTTGAAAAGAACAAGAAAAGTCTGTAAAGTTTCCAGTGCAATATTTGATAATATCTTAAAACGGTGCACGCCCTTCTTAAGAAAAGGTTGTTTTAGTTTTATTTTGTGAAATGTAGATTTTAGGGTGGGGCTTTTTAGTTATTATTATATTTTGAAAATAAAAAAAAGAATGCACCCAAAACACCAGCTGCTAAAATAAACCACGTTAGAGCATAGCTCAGGTGATTATTGTTAAAGTGTACAACTGTTAGTCCGACAATAGGAAGATCTCCTTGTGTGGCTATTTTTTGCGTAACATCAATAAAATAAGGGGCCACATTAGAGAGCCCTAACTTTTGGGCCATGGCGGGCAGTTGGCGTGTATACCAGAGATTTTGATCAGGGTTATTTTTGCGTGGAAATATTACATCTCCTTCGCTCATACGTAAAAAACCGGTGATTGTAATCTGTTCTATGTTAGTAGAAGAATGGGGATAAGGTGAGGCTTTTTCTTGCTCAAAGTGGTGGCGTGCATCCATAGGAATGAAACCACGATTTATAAAAGTCAGAGTGTTATCAGCTGTTTGTAAAGGGGTTAAAACCCAATAACCTGTGGTGTTTTGAGTGAGAGCTGTTACAAAAATATTTTTATCTGTTAAGAGATTTCCGGTAAGTGTAACGGGTCGATATTCATCTTTATCAAAAGTGATCCTCTTCCATTGATTTTGGGGTGGTGCTTTGATGGGGGGTAGGTGAATGCGCTGATTAACGCTGGCAATGAGATTTGTTTTCCAATTTAGTCGTTGTACTTGCCAGACGCCTAGTGCACTGAAGAGCAAAAAAAAGCCTATACATAAAATGCCGAACAAAATAGAAAAAAAGCTTATATTTTTGCTCTGAGATTTTGTTGGAGATTGATTCATCTTAATCATTAATTCTTTTTAACATGTTCAGCGTTTAAAGAAAATATTTTATGCATTTTTTTGCAAAAGTAAGTAATGTATTTGTCAAAAAAGGCAGTAATATTAGTGATGGAACTGTCAAAAATATGGTTAGTATTGGCAAAATAAGTATCAATAAGCATCAATAAATATCAAAAATGCTTGACCTTTTAATACCAAGGCCTTATAACCCCCACATTTCCAATGATGCTTGTTCAAGGTTGAATTTTGTGTGCTTGGCGTCCGTTTTGTGTTGCTGGATTTGGAATTTAAAAATTCTTAAAGTTTAGGGGTAAAGTCTATGTCTCGTGCCTGCGAATTAACAGGAAAAGCAGTTCAGTATGGGAATAATGTTAGCCATGCCAATAATAAAACGCGTCGTCGTTTTTTACCAAATCTTTGCAATGTGACATTAATTTCGGAAGTGCTTCAGCAAAGTTACCGTTTACGTATTTCAGCGCATGCTTTACGTTCAGTTGAGCATCGTGGTGGTCTTGATTGCTTTTTGGTGAAAGCTGATGATAAAGAATTATCACAACGTGCGCGTTTATTAAAACGCCAGATCATGAAGAAAAAAGCTGAACAAGCAGCTTGATTGATTTTGTTTAAAGCCGAATAAAATATTTGCTTTTGTTTTTTAAGGGTGTGTTTTAAGGTTTTGGTTATTTAGCCATACTATTGATTGATTCGAATTTATTACTCAGGTTACAAAGAATGTCTTCAACCTGTAAATCTTTAGTAGCACAGCAAAGAAAAAAACATATTATTTTTGCAAGTTTTGCAATGTGTTTAGCGGTAACTGCTTCCAATATTTTGGTTCAATATCCTATCTACTGGTTTAATTTGAATGAGATCTTGACCTATGGGGCTTTTACCTACCCAATTGCTTTTTTGATTAATGATTTAACGAATCGTTTTTATGGTCCAGTTGCGGCACGGCGCGTGGTGTATGCTGGTTTTATAACGGCTTTTTTTGTTTCTTGGGTATTAGTTACGCCACGGCTTGCAATTGCTTCTAGTATGGCATTTTTATTTGCACAATTGCTTGATATTTTGGTTTTTACACCTTTGCGACGTAAAACGTGGTGGAAGGCACCTTTGGCAGCAGCATTAGCTGGCTCAGCTTTGGATACGGTATTGTTTTTTGCTATTGCTTTTTCTAGTCATTTTAGCTTTGTTGATTACATGACAGATTATGTTGATGGTTCTATCGTGGATAACACAATATTTTTTGGGTTTGGTGTTCCAGTTTGGTTCTCGCTTGCTTGTGGTGATTTTTCGGTCAAAATAGTGATGAGTTTGGTTATGCTTGCGCCTTATGGTACAATTTTGAGAAGTTTTAGGGCTTCACTTTCAGCACACTACTAAAAAGCAAGTTTCTCTTTAGTTTTTCAAAATTTATCGTATCGATCTATAAAAATGGTAAGATTTTAGTATATTTTCGAAAATAAGGGCATTTGCAATGCGTGCTTATTTAAATGTTTGGTGCATGCAAATCATTTATCATAATTTTATCTTTTAAAAACATAGTGTGAGCAGTTAGGTTTTTTGGGATCAAAGAGTGTTGCTAATTGTTCGGTCACGGCATCAGCTAGTTCTTCGACGTTGATGATTGTCACAGCGCGTTGATAATAGCGTGTGACATCATGACCAATGCCAATGGCAATTAATTCTATAGGTGAATGTGTTTGAATTTCTTGGATAACAGCATGCAAATGCTTTTTAAGATAAGAACTAGGGTTAACAGAAAGTGTCGAATCATCAATTGGTGCACCATCAGAAATGACCATAAGGATACGGCGAGATTCGTGTCGTGATAGAAGGCGCTGATGCGCCCAAATAAGTGCTTCACCATCAATGTTTTCTTTAAGCAATCCTTCTTGCATCATTAGGCCTAAATTACGTCGGGCACGACGCCATGGTGTATCAGCGCTTTTGTAGATGATATGGAGCAAATCATTTAAACGCCCTGGGTTATCGGGTTTATTTTGGTTATTCCATTCTTTACGGGCTTGACCGCCTTTCCAAGCTTTAGTGGTAAAGCCTAAAATTTCAACTTTGACTTTGCAGCGTTCAAGTGTTTGCGCTAAAATATCAGCACAACTTGCTGCGACAGTAATTGGTCGCCCTCGCATTGATCCTGAATTATCAATGAGCAATGAAACAACGGTATCACGAAAGTGTGTATCGTGTTCTTTTTTAAAAGAAAGTGATTGCATTGGATCGATAATGAGGCGTGCAAGTCGTGCTGTATCGAGATGTCCTTCTTCAAGATCAAAATGCCAAGAGCGGTTTTGTTGTGCCATAAGACGCCGTTGCAGACGGTTTGCTAAGCGTGTAACAATGTTTTGGAGGTGATTTAATTGTTTATCAAGACAATGACGTAAATGATCTAATTCGCTTTCCGAACAAAAATGAGTCGCTTCTAAAATTTCATCAAATTGACGCGTGAAAACTTTATAATCGGCAAGTTTTTCCATTGGCTGACAAATATTGGAAGAATATTTAAATTTCTTTCGTTTTTGTTTCCAAGGATTCTCTAACTTTTCTTGGGTTATATCATCATTGCTTAACTGAGAGGCTTTTGTTTCCTCTTTATAGCTATCATTGTTTTGGTCAGTTATTTTTTGCTCTTTATTTTGAGAGTACTGTGCGCTTTCGTTTTCTTCTTTATCTTGATTTTTTATTTTAAGATCATTGTTTGGTTTTTTATTGCACGTCTGGTTAAAATTTTCATTTAATTGGTCGGCAATTTTTAATGCAATAAGCATTTGATAAGCAATACGTGCAAAAGCTTTTTGGTCATAAATATGATATGTAAGCTCATGTAGTTCTATTGCAGCTTTTTGTTCAATTGATTGACGCCATAATTCTAATATAAGCCCAGCTTCTTGCGGAGGGGGGCGTTTTGTTATCTTTTCACGCAGTAAAAGTGCAAGTGCATCTTGTAGAGGAGCTTCATTTTGATGGCGCACCATTTGGTAATGTTTTTTTTGGTATTTATCGGCGAGCATTGTATCAAGATTTTGAGCAATTCCTTCCATTGCTAAAGTGCCGATTGCTTCAATGCGTGTTTGCTCAAGAGCGTCAAAAACAACACGTGCTTCTGGTTGTATTGGGGCAAACTGAACATGAATGTGGGGATCATGCCATGCTTTGTACAGTGCTATGCAATCTCCCAGTGCGCGGGTAATGGCAACATTTTTTTGTGTTATGTATTGTGGTAATGTTGGTGGGCGAACATAAGCATAATTGTCGTCCATAGATGATTTGCTTTTGTTAAAAGTAACTTCAAAGTTACGTGTGCTAGAAAGTGTACGAATACAGATGGAGACAGCTTTTGGAAAGGCTGTGATGTCAAACTTACCGTTGAGGGGGTGGTCTATTAGATGTTTGCTGTGGTCACCAATTTCTGCCACCATGATTGGATGCATTCCCTTAAAGATTAGACATTATAAATTGAGTGATTTGGTAAGCTCTTTTCCAAAAGCACGTTGGTAAAATTCTGCAACAATTGCGTGTTCGAGTTCATCACATTTATTGAGAAAGGTTAAGTAAAAAGCAAAGTCAACATTTTGAAAAATTTCGGTATTTTCTGCCCAAGTGATTACAGTGCGTGGGCTCATAACTGTTGAAAGATCACCATTGATAAAGGCTTGGCGTACCATGTTGGCTACATGCACCATTTGTGAAACTGTTTTTTTTCTTTGAGGTGTTTGGAAATATTTAACTTTCGAGCAAACGATATTGACTTCATTGTCATGGGGTAAATAATTTAATATCGCCACAATAGACCATCGGTCCATTTGAGCTTGGTTAATTTGTTGTGTGCCGTGATAAAGCCCTGTTGTATCGCCAAGACCAATAGTATTTGCAGTCGCAAAAAGACGAAATGCTGGATGAGGGGTGATAATGCGGCTTTGATCAAGTAAGCTCAATCGTCCAGAGGCTTCAAGTACCCGTTGAATGACAAACATAACATCAGGCCTGCCTGCATCATATTCATCAAAGACAAGAGCGATGTTATTTTGATAAGCCCAGGGCAGAATGCCATCTTTAAATTCAGTAATTTGTAGACCATCTTTCAAAACGATAGCATCTTTTCCGACAAGATCAATGCGACTGATGTGACTGTCAAGGTTAATTCGAATACAAGGCCAGTTAAGGCGTGCGGCAACTTGTTCAATATGTGTTGATTTACCAGTACCATGATAGCCAGAAATCATAACACGACGATTAAAAACAAAACCTGCTAAAATGGCTAAAGTTGTTTGCTTGTCAAAAAGATAATCGGGATCTAAGTCAGGAACATATAGGCTTTTTGCACTAAAAGCGGGTATTTTCATATCTGTGTCAATATGGAATATATCGTGAGCGCAGACTGTGATATCGGGAATGTCGATGGCATAATTTGTTTTTGTCATTGTTTTCCTGGAAGGATATCCATTCTTTATTATTTGAGTTGAAAAACAATACAAGACATCAGTTACTTATGCAATGCTCTGTAAAAAGGGGAACTGAGGGGATTAAGGAGATCTGTCCGCTTTAATATTTCATGATGTTTTTAGACAAAAAGAACAGTTTACACTAAAATAGGATCACTTAAAAAACAGATGATCCCCCTTTAGCACAAGCCAGATTTTTTAAGTAAATTATAGGCATGTAAAACATCGCGGAAACGTTCTTCTGAAGAACGGTTACCACCATTGGCATCAGGATGATGTTTTTTGACCAGCTCTTTATATTTTGTTTTAATATCCTCAGCTGAAGCATTTGCTTGTAACCCTAAAGTATCAAAAGCTTTGGCTTCTAAAGGTTTTAATTTTCGCGAGGTCGTATTGGCTGAGTAACGTTTGGTGAAAAATGAAAAAGGATCACGCATACGGTTTTGATAAGCTGCTGTTCCAGAGCGAATCGTTGCATAATGAGGGGATGTTTTTTTGGATGTACTATTGCTTAGCCCAGCAGACCACGTAGGGCGGTGCCCTGTAAGGGCGTCTTTTTGAAAATTAGCGATATCTTTATCACTAAGGCCTGAGAAATAATTAAAATCTTTATTGTAAGCACGTACATGATCAAGGCAAAAATAAAAATATTGCCCTTCACGGTTACGGCCTGCTGGCGCTTTGTGCACCCCCGTTTTTTCACACCCCTCCCATTGACACTGTTGAGCTTGTGACTCACCTTGTTTTCTTTTATTGGAGCTGATACGAATTGAATCAAATAATTTAGATGTTGTAGCCATGTTTTTGGTTTATGCAAAATCGGTATGTTTGACAAGGATTGACTTTGAAAATTTATTTTCATACTTAATGTAGTGTCTAAGATGGCTAATTACACTATCCATTTTAGTGGAGAGTAAAGAAAAAATGTCTACTACGATTCAAACAGTCATCGAAACAAAGCTTCGTGATGCTTTTTGTCCGCAGAAACTTGAAGTGATTAATGAAAGCAGTCTTCATGCAGGGCACCGTCATAAAGGTGGTGTTTTTGATAGCCACGGGGAAACACATTTTCGGGTAAAAATTCTCTCTTCTTTTTTTTCAGGCACGTCGCGGGTAGAGAGACACCGGGCGATTTATAAAGTTTTACAACAAGAATTAGAAACACATATTCACGCTTTGGCTCTTGAGGTTGAAGCTGTTTAAGATATTTTTTTCGATTCAATAACTTTTGAAGCACGAGGATGTGTTTTTTGATAAACTTCTAATAAGCGGTCTGTATCAATATGGGTGTAAACCTGTGTTGTTGATAAACAGGCATGGCCAAGTAATTCCTGAATGGTACGCAAATCCCCTCCACGTGATAAAAGATGGGTTGCAAAAGAATGACGCAGTGCATGCGGTGTAGTTGTTTCTGGTAAACCAAGACGAGCACGCAAGTTTTGAACAAGGCGTTGAATAATAGCCGCCTGTAAAGGACCGCCTCGAGTGCCACGAAACATTGGTTGAGTGCTCGCTAAAGGGTAAGGGCAGCATTTAAGATAAGTCTCTACCATTTCATGAACGGTTTTAATCAATGGAACTAGACGCGCCTTACCCCCTTTTCCGATTACAGATAGGCTTGTTATCTCTGGATCAGAAAATTGTTCTGGTGTAAGTGCTAAAGCTTCAGATATACGCATTCCACAGCCATAAAGGAGTGCTAAAACGGCAACATTACGGGCAATAATCCATGGCTCATCTGCTTGTTGATTTTCTGGTTTGACTATATGCAGTGCTGCTTGTACGCTCAAAGGCTTAGGCAAAAGCTTTGGATGTTTTGGTGTGCGAATAAGTTTAGCAGCCAGGGTATCAACGATTCCTTCACGTGATAAGTAATTAAAAAAAGAACGCAAACTTGCTATATTTCGGCTTAAGGAACGCGCACTTATTTTTAATGTACGACGATAAGCCAAATAGGCGCGTAAATCAGCTACACACAAATCAGTAAGGTCTTTGCAAGTTACTTCATGTCCGAGGTGATGACATAAAAAAATCAAAAACTGCCGGGTATCACGTTCATAAGCCTCTTTTGTTCGTGTAGCCATACGACGTGTTTTTACAAGAGCCTCCAGCCATTTTTTTCTTGCAACTAAAAGACCCTGCTCCGCTGGGATCAGAGGAGCATTTTGGCCTTTTTTGTTATTATTATTAGGAGACATTCCTAGTTAAGGGTGTTTTTTTCCTTTTTAGGTTTTTCAAGGCGGGCCTTTTCACTAGCCTGTCCGTTTGTTTTTTCTTTCTGTTCCACAGAATTGGCTGCTTGACTTGCACCTTTTAAAGAGAGCACCTTTAGAAGGTTATTCATTGATAGAAGATGCGCAAAAATTCGCCCTAAAAAGCCGTTTTTATGCAATTTAGCAAGCTGATGAGCGGGTAATTTATGGAGTTTTTCTTCATCAACAATCCAGAAGTCTTCTAATTGAGCTGAAAGACCTTTGTCATTTTTAACATTAATTGACTTTTGACAAAGAAGCTCCATCTTAACAAGGGTATCAATGAATTCAGCGGTTCTTTCCATACCGATTTTAAAGTGCTCGAGGAAATTGATACGCTCTTCCATGAAGGGAGAAATAGATCCATCGGAATTGAAAAGTTCTATGCCTGTAACGTCATTAAACATACCTGATTGTTGATCAAAACAAACAGAAAGCTCTTTTTGATCTTGTATTTGCGCAAGAACAAAAGGATAACGACGAATAAAAGCGGGAATATAAGTGTCACGTTGCCAACTTTTATCAGCAGTGATGTAATTATTGACATCATTAGAAAGGCCGACTAGAGCAATGGATGTGTAGTGGCGTTTTTTTTGCTCATCTTCTGCACTCATAAACAAGATAGGATAGTCTAGAGCGGCTTGAAAATATTCATCACTTGCTAGGGGAACCCAATGAGTGTCTTTTGCAAAAGACATATCTTGTGAGGGATTAAATTTAAGACTTCTGTGAAAGGTCTTGTTGATTGGAGTAACATTTTTGTAAAAAAGCATAATATTCGCCATCAGACTTCTCCTTTTTCATTCACTATATGCCACAAAATACGCTTTTATAGGATTTTTGTATGGCAACAAGCTCTAATGGACAATAATTAAGTATATAATGATTCTTTCTTTTTAAAAGAGATAGCATTATACATGAAACAAGAGAGAAAAAAACTTAAAAAGGTAATTTGTTTTGCCGTTATTGGTGCAGCCCATGGAATTAGGGGAGAGGTTTGGGTTAAGGTGCTAGGAGGTGAGCCCGAGCGTTTAAAAACTTATGGTGTCCTTTATGATGAAGGAGGGCGCTGTTATGAAATTATAACATTTCGGGTACAAAAAAGCGATGCAATTGTGCGTTTTAAAGGGGTGGAAGAAAGAAGTACTGCTGAAGCTTTAAAGGGAATCAACCTTTATATTAAGCGGGATCAATTGCTTGATGATTTAGCTGAGGATGAATTTTATCAAATCGATTTGATTGGGCTTTGCGTTTATGATGATGCAAGCAAGCTTCTTGGTGAAGTAAGCGGTTTTTTTAATTTTGGTGCTGGTGATTTACTTGAAATCCATTTAGATAGTGGCAAAAAAGTGCTCATTCCATTTAACAAGGCGGCTGTACCGGAAATTTGTGTTGCTTCTGGTTTTATTATTGTCAACCCAATGGCAGCTGGTTTAGTTGCGTGAAAGAAGAAGAATAAAACAAAGGGGGTGAACAAAGAGAGTGGGATGAGGAAGTAAACATGGGATTTCAAGCACATATTTTAACACTTTATCCTGAGATGTTTCCAGGGTTATTGGGTTATTCTTTAGCAGGGCAGGCTTTAGCGCGAGGGATATGGTCGCTCAATACAGTACAGATTAGGGATTTTGCTTTCGATAAACACCACAGTGTTGATGATACACCGGCTGGTGGTGGTGCTGGTATGGTGATGCGGGCAGATGTGTTAGCTGCTGCAATTGATAGTTGCCCCCGTGATTTGCCAAGATTTTTGTTGAGTCCACGTGGACGCCCTTTTAACCAAAATTACGCTCGTTCTTTGGCTTGTGGTTTAGGTGTGATATTAGTATGTGGTCGTTTTGAAGGGGTTGATGAACGCGTAATAAAAGCACGAAAATTAGAAGAAATTTCAATTGGTGATTATATTCTTTCAGGTGGAGAAGTGGCTGCATTGGTTCTTATGGATGCAATTGTGCGGCTTTTACCCGGTGTTATGGGTAATCAAGCTTCTGGAGAATGTGAAAGTTTTGAGAATAATTTGCTTGAGTATCCCCATTATACACGTCCTTCAATTTTTGAAGGGCTCACTATTCCAATGGTATTGACATCAGGTCACCACAAAGCTATTGCAGATTGGCGTCAAGAGCAGGCTGAATTATTAACACGTCAACGTCGACCTGACCTTTATGCTCTTTATACCAAAAATCTTCGAAAAGCTTGATTCATCTTTAAAGATGGTGTATTGCACAACGCATTTTTAAGAGAGTTTTTTGAAAAGAGTTCTCTATAGATTTAAAAGAAAGAAATTCTAAAAGAAAATAGTGTATTCGCTCTTGTTTAAAGCAGAGCTCATCTGTTTAAAGGATAGCCTAAAGAATATCTTTTCTGTATGAAGGGGCGTTTTTAACAAGAGTTGAACGCTCTGACTGTTCGAAAAGAACATGAAGGATGAAAGAAATGAATATTATAGCGCAGCTTGAAGCTGAACAATGCGCAAAAATTGAAGAAAAACGCCAGTTCCCAGAATTTCAGGTGGGAGATACGTTGCGCGTTTCGGTACGTGTCACAGAAGGTACACGCACACGTGTTCAGGCTTATGAAGGAATTTGCATTGCACGTTCTGGCGGTGGTTTGAATGAGAATTTTACAGTGCGCAAAATTTCTTATGGTGAAGGTGTTGAGCGTGTGTTTCCAATGTATTCTCCTTTGGTTGAGGGTGTTGAGGTTGTTCGCCGAGGTAAAGTTCGCCGTGCAAAGCTTTATTACCTTCGCGCTTTAAGAGGAAAGGCTGCACGTATTGCTGAAAAGAAAGATTACCGTAAGAGTGGTAAGGTTTCTGGGGGAGGAGAAAAAGCAGTCATTGCAGAAAAAGTTGAAGATAAGATTGCTGAATAAAATATTTCTTTAAAGTTTAAGAAAAAGGCGGCTTTTATGCCGCTTTTTTGTTTTGTGGGGGATAATTGCGCTTTAAAAAACTTTTTTTATAAGGAATTTTTAAAGAGTTAAAAGCAATCTTATGGAGATACTTGGTGATAGGATTTTAGAGAATCATTTTGTTTCTCATTGAAAAATGGGAAATTTTTTTGTGATATTTTGTTTATAAAATGACAAATTTCTACAAGCTTTTGGAAAAACGCTAGCTGATTTGTTGTTTTATATTTGAGTTGATTTATTCTGATCTTAAAAAATGTTTGTGGTGGTTCACTTTAATAATATTTTTTGTAATGGATTGTTTGCTGCAAAAAACTGTCAAGAAATCAATATGTTCTTTAGAAAATGGGCGCATTGGAGGAAGTTGTAAGGATGATACTCATTGGTTATGTGAATAAAATTGTTCCAATGATTTTTGCTATAGATGAATATCTCAGATTTTTATGGAGGAAATGCGGTTTTTATGAAGGAACAAGTGTAAGCAAAAGCTGTAACTGGGTTATTGAAGTTAAATTTGGTATGTGTGGATTTGGGTATTCAATCTATTGATCTCTTAAAAAGGGTGGTGTGTTCTTGATAAGAGAAGTTTTATTGTGTGTTGAGAATAATTTGAAAGTTCTCTGGCAAGCAGGGCGATAATTCGTTTTTATTCATAATAATTTGAATTATAGCTAATGATTTAAAGTGTAGCTATTTGTGAAGTATTTCACTACTATTTAATGGCAGGATTTGAATACGTTTGAAAAAAATACATGTTTGCGTTGAAAAAACAATGTTTAAGCCTTTGACGTGAAGATAAAATTGTACTAAACAAAGCAAGCTTTATAGTTTAGCGCTATAGACTAATCGGTTTTTTTTATGCGCGACCTTTAATCCGTTATTTGAGATAACCGACCTGTAATGTGCGCCTTTAGGTATCAAAATTGGAATGCGCTTGATCATTTTATACGAGTTTTCTTGTTGTGATGAAGTTGCAATGAAAGTCAGGTCAGAGTTTTTATGATAGAGACATCTAGGATAAAAGATCGCCCTTATTCTCCCCATTTGAGTATTTATCGTTGGTCGATTACTATGGCGATGTCAATTGCGCATCGTATCACTGGTGTAGTCCTTTATTTTGGAATGATATGCTTCGCCATTTGGTTGGGATCAATTGCTTGCGGGGGTGACACATTTAAAACGATTAATAGGATTTATGGATCTTTCCCGGGGCTGTGTATTTTATTTCTTTTTACGCTTGCGGGGGTTCATCACATGGTTGGTTGTATTCGCCATCTTGTTTGGAACATAAAGCCTTGTCTTTTAGCCAAAGAAAAAGCCACTGCGACTGCTTGGGCAACTGTTTTTATTACCCTTATTGTAACGTGTGCAATTTGGGTTATTGGGTACGGGTTGTCTTGATAGGGGATGGAGAGAGGTATGAAAAAAGATTTTCGAACAGAATTTGGGAAAGTGCGCGGTTTGGGAAGTGCGCATGAGGGAACAGAGCATTTTTGGCTAGAAAATCTAACAAGTTTCACCAGTGTGCTACTTTGGATATTTTTTATTATTCTTATCGTTTCACTTGTGGGGGAGGAGTATGGTGTTATTTACGCACGACTTTCGCATCCTGTTGTGGCGATTTTAATAGGGTTGATGACTTTTTCAAGCCTTTATTATATGAAACTTGGAATGCAGGTTGTTATTGAAGATTATATTCCATATGGAAATTTGCGGATATTATTTTTAGTATTAAACACCTTGTTTTGTTGTGTTCTGGGTGGTTTCATTATTTTTGCTCTTTTAGAAATCGTATTGGGAGTTTAACCAACATGGCAGTATCGTCTTTGGGCTCTAAAGTGGGTTATGCTCCTTATCACTATGTGGATCATAAATTTGACGTTGTTGTTATCGGCGCTGGTGGTTCGGGTTTGCGTGCAACCCTTGGCATGGCTGAACAGGGGTTGAGAACAGCATGTATTACAAAGGTTTTTCCCACTCGTTCACATACAGTTGCAGCGCAAGGCGGTATTGCAGCGTCTCTTGCAAATATGGGGCCTGATAATTGGCAGTGGCATTTATATGATACAGTGAAAGGCTCTGATTGGCTTGGTGACACTGATGCGATGGAATATTTGGTGCGCAATGCTCCTGCTGCTGTTTATGAATTAGAGCATTATGGGGTCCCTTTTTCGCGTACACAAGAGGGTAAAATTTACCAACGGCCTTTTGGTGGACATACAACGCAGTTTGGAGAAGGGCCGCCAGTTCAACGCACTTGTGCTGCGGCTGATCGTACTGGGCATGCTATTTTGCATGCGCTTTATGGGCAAAGCTTAAAACATAATGCGCAATTTTTTATTGAATATTTTGCGCTTGATTTGATCATGACCGATGGTGTGTGTACAGGTGTTGTGGCGTGGAATCTAGATGATGGTACAATTCACCGTTTTTCTGCTAAAATGGTTGTTTTAGCAACAGGTGGTTATGGACGTGCTTATTTTTCCGCTACATCAGCCCATACATGTACAGGTGATGGCGGTGGAATGATTGCACGCGCTGGGTTGCCGCTTCAGGATATGGAATTTGTTCAATTTCATCCTACAGGTATTTATGGTTCTGGCTGTTTAATTACAGAAGGAGCGCGTGGAGAAGGTGGTTATTTGATCAATTCGGAAGGTGAACGCTTTATGGAGCGTTATGCACCTTCTTTTAAAGATTTAGCTTCACGTGATTTGGTTTCGCGTTGTATCACGCTTGAAATTCGTGAAGGACGTGGGGTTGGTGCAAAGAAGGATCATATTCATTTGGTTCTCAATCATATTGATCCTGCTATATTGCATGAGCGTTTACCGGGGATTTCTGAATCAGCGCGAATTTTTGCAGGTGTTGATGTGACAAAAGATCCTATCCCGGTTTTACCAACGGTTCATTATAATATGGGCGGTATTCCCACCAATTACTATGGGGAAGTTTTAAATCCAACAACCGGTTCGCCTGATTGTGTTCAACCAGGTTTAATGGCTGTGGGTGAAGCGGGGTGTGCATCTGTTCATGGTGCCAATCGTTTGGGTTCCAATTCATTAATTGATCTTGTGGTATTTGGGCGTGCGGCTGCAATTCGTGCAGGCAAGGTGATTGATCGCAATGCAGAGATTCCGGCGATTAATGAAACGGCTGTTGATGAAATTATGGCACGTTTTGATCGTTTGCGCTTTGCTAAAGGGCATACACCAACAGCGGTGCTGCGTGAAAAAATGCAACGAACTATGCAGGAAGATGCTGCAGTATTCCGTACGGCAGATTCTTTAGAGCAGGGGTGTCAGCGAGTAAGTAAGCTCTGGAATGAACTTTCTGATCTTAAAGTGACAGATCGTTCGTTGATTTGGAATTCTGATTTGGTTGAAACATTAGAGCTTGAGAATCTGATGGCAAATGCAATTACGACAGTTTATTCTGCGGCTGCGCGTTTAGAAAGCCGTGGGGCGCATGCGCGTGAAGATTATCCAGAGCGTGATGACAAGAATTGGCGTCGCCATACACTTTCACATTTATCAAAAGATGGGAAAGTAACATTATCTTATCGGCCTGTTCACGTGGATCCATTAACATCTGAAGCAGATGGCGGTATAGATTTAAAACGCATTGTGCCTAAAAAACGTGTTTACTAAGGGGAAAATGAGTCATGGTTCAAATTAGGCTTCCCAAAAATTCTCGTGTGAAGGCCGGAAAGATTTGGCCTAAACCTGAAGGTGCGACACAGCTGACAGAATTTCACATTTATCGTTGGTCACCTGATGATGAGGATAATCCTCGTCTTGATACTTATTATGTGGATCGCTCAGCATGTGGTCCGATGATTCTTGATGGTCTTTTATTTATTAAGAATCATATTGATCCAACTTTGGCGCTTCGTCGGTCGTGTCGCGAGGGCATTTGTGGTTCGTGTGCGATGAATATTGATGGGGCCAATACACTGGCTTGTACAAAGGGGATGGATGATGTGCAACACCCCATTAAGGTGTATCCTCTTCCTTCTATGCCGGTTGTTAAAGATTTGGTCCCTGATTTGAAGCGTTTTTATGCGCAGCATCGTGCCATTGAACCTTGGTTGCAAACTGTTTCACCTGAGCCTGCGAAAGAATGGTTACAAAGCTATTCTGATCGTCAAAAAATTGATGGTCTTTATGAGTGTATTCTTTGTGCGTGTTGTCAAACGTCATGTCCAAGTTATTGGTGGAATGGTGACCGTTATTTAGGGCCTGCTGTTTTGCTTCAGGCTTATCGTTGGATCGCTGATTCGCGTGATGAGATGAGCGGGGAGCGTCTTGATAATCTGGAAGATCCTTTCCGGCTTTATCGATGCCATACGATTATGAATTGTACGCAAACTTGTCCAAAGGGTTTAAATCCTGCTAAGGCGATTGCTGAGATTAAAAAGCTTATGGTTGAACGCCGTTTTTAAAAAATTTGTTTATTGATAGAGACAAAAACAATAGGAAGAAGCGGGGGTATATGTATTTCTGTCTTTTTTGTATGTTTTTTAATTTTTAAGATGTGGTCATTGAATTTTTTTACTGTGCACTTGTTTTTATATTGTGCATCTTGAGATTATGTTTGTATTCTTGAAATGTGTTGGTCTCTTTAAAAGGTATTGTGTTTGTGAAAATGCGTATAAGCCTAGGCGTAGGGATGTTTGGTTGTGCGTAAATAAACTTTTACGGGTTAAACAGATGGGAAAGGGTGTATTTTGTGTTCATTTAGAGCGGGAGTTCGCGTAAGAAGCGTGGGGTTATTTGGGATAAGGCCGGAAGCTTCTTGAATGAAATATTTTTTTATTTTTGGCCTTTGATTAACAAGTCCAAGACCAATATCACGCACTATTCTCAAAAATAGGACATCATTAGCAAAGAGCTTGTTGATCCATTTATTACTTAAGGCCATATGCATGGTTTTAAAACGTCGCCAATTTTGGTAATGCTCAAGAATGATGATAGATCCGATATCGAGGACTAACCGTTAGAGCGGGAGTCCGCGTAAAAGGCGTGGGGCATTTGGGGTAAGGCCGGAAGCTTCTTGAATGAAATATTTTTTTATTTTTGGCCTTTGATTAACAAGTCCAAGACCAATATCACGTACTATTCTCAAAAATAGGGCATCATTAGAAAAGAGCTTGTTGATCCAGTCATTACTCAAGGCCATGCGCACGGTTTCAAAACGTCGCCAGTTTTGGTAGCGCTTAAGAGCAATGATTGATCCAATATCGAGACCTAATCGTGCTGTTTCAATAATAATTTCAGCTAAAGCAGCGCTATCACGCAGCCCTAGATTGAGACCTTGACCTGCAATGGGGTGAATTGTGTGGGCAGCATCTCCCACAAGAGCAAAACGGGGTTTAATGCAAGAGTATGCTAGCGAAAGAGTTAATGGAAATCCTTGGCGTTCGCCATCCCAAGTTAGTTTTCCAAATCGGTGACCGATACGTTTTTCGAGTTCTGTTTCAAAAATAAGGGGGTCAGCTTTTAGGTAATATTGAGCGGTTTGGTGGTCTTCATTCCATACAATGGTTGATTGATTGCCTTTAAGGGGCAAAAGAGCAAAAGGCCCAGCAGGAAAGAAATGTTGAATTGCTTGGCCATGATGGGGTTTTTCGTGTTTGATAGTGCATATGATTGCTGTTTGTTTATAGGGGTGCACAAAGTTTTTAAGATTTGCTTTTTCGCGTAATTTAGAGCGTGTTCCATCGGCAGCAATTAGCAACTGTGTTTGCCAAATTTCTTCATTACTCAAAGTAACAATTGTGAACTGGTCTTCTTGGTGAAAATCAACAACACGTGCAGTTTTGATAAAAGAGATATTCAGTTCTTTTACACGTTTTTTTAAAGCCGCAGTAAGCTCTTTATTTTCAATCATAGCAGCAAAGGGCTCGTTGGGGGTGATATCTCCTTCAAAGGTTAAAAGGGTTGGTTTGACAGGGTCATTAATGCGCGTGTCGGTAATGACCATTGAATGGATAGGTTGGGCATAAGACTTGATATATTTCCAGCATTGCAATTGCTTCAACATACGAATAGAAGCAGCCGAAATAGCTAATGCTTGTCGTTCTTTATTAGGTGTGTTTTCTTGTGGGGGAGCATCAACAATGTTTATTTTCAACTCAGGTGCGGCTTGTTTGAGTGCTACTGCAAGTGTTAGACCAACAATTGCTCCCCCTGCGATGAGGAGATCACATTGTTTTATGTTGTGATTCATATTAAAAGACACTACGTTTCTTTCTACTTTTATGTAGTTTATTAGCTCTTAAATGAAATGAATACCCTCTTTTAAAATTATTTTTACAGTATAAAATAAAAAATTGTTATAATAAAAATGGTTAAAATGGCATTAATATCTTAAAACTATAAGCTGTAATATTTTTAATTGTAAACTGTGAAGCCAGTTTTTTTATGGAAAATTTTATATTTGGAATTGATTGATGCGCCAAGGTTTGTCTTCTGATCATTTATCAGAAAGGTTTGATTATCAAAGTCGACGTCTTGTCAGTTTATTTTTGCGTCAGATTGGTGCCTTCATTGGGCTTGGGCTTTTGGGGCTTATTATTTTTTGTGTTTTAGCCTTGGTAACATGGAATGTTGTAGATCCATCATTGACTTATGCAAATGCTCACCAAGTTACAAATCTTATGGGTTGGTCTGGTGCAATTTTTTCAGATTTTGCTATGCAGTTTTTTGGTTTGGCGAGTTTGTGCATTTTATTACCTCCGTTTTTTTGGTCACTTTTATTACTGGTACAAAAGGACATTCATAATTTTATATTTCGTCTTTTTTTGTGGGTGGTATCAGCGATTTATTTTTCAGCTGTTTTTGCTCTGTTAACACATTTTGCCTCTTTTACGCATTGGCCATTACCGATTGGTTTTGGAGGTGTTGTGGGTGATAAGATTTTAAATACTGCTTATTTATTTTTTCCTTCCTTTTTTGCTTCTTTTTCTTCCTTACAAATTGCTCTTATGGGCGTTTGTCTTGCCCCTTTAGGTTTTGTGATGGCTGCTTTTGCTGGTAATGTGGCGTGGCGCAGCAAGAATGATGACAAAAAGAAACAAAAAAACAGAAAGGCTCGAATAACGGATTTAGTTGTTGATGAGGTAGAAGAGGCCCATTACTCTATCTATGAAGTGCCGCTTGTTTTTTTGGCTACAATTTTTGGAGCAGTTTTGCATTTTCTTTATTTTTTACAAGCGCGTTTAAGACGCCTCTTTTCATTGAGCAACAATTTTAAGAAAAAAGGTGATCCCTCTGAAAAGCAAAATTGGCTCTTTGAGGGGGAAGAAAATGCGTTTGGTCGGGTTGAGCCAGTTTTTTTTAAAGAAGAAGGAAAGCAGGATCTTTATCACCATAAAGACTCTGTTTCTTCACCCAAGAGCCGTATTTTTAAACCATCAAAAGTTGTTTCGAAAAATGGCTTTACACTTCCGCTTTTGGATTATCTTTCTATTTTTCCACCAACTGAGAAAGATGCAAGATTGTCTCCTACTGCTTTAAAAGAAAATTCTCGTGAACTTGAGACAATCTTATTAGATTTTGGTGTTAAGGGTAAAATGATTAATGCGCGCCCTGGGCCGGTTGTAACTTTATATGAATTTGAGCCAGCAGCTGGCATCAAATCTTCGCGGGTTATTGGTTTAGCTGATGATATTGCCCGTTCAATGCGTGCAATTTCAGCACGTGTTGCTGTTGTTCCGGGGCGTAATGTGATTGGAATAGAGTTGCCCAATGCAAAGCGTGAAACGGTTTATTTGCGGGAAATTTTGCAAGCTCAGGAGTTTTTTAAAAGCAAAGCAAAATTAGCACTTGCTTTGGGTAAAACCATAGGTGGGGAAACGGTGATTGCAGATTTAGCAAAAATGCCGCATCTTTTGGTAGCAGGTACCACAGGGTCGGGTAAATCTGTTGCCATTAATACAATGATTTTGTCGCTTCTTTATCGTATGACACCTGAGCAATGCCGCTTAATTATGATAGATCCTAAAATGCTTGAACTTTCGATTTATGACGGTATTCCACATTTACTGACGCCGGTGGTAACAGATTCTAAAAAAGCAGTGATTGCTCTTAAGTGGGCTGTTCGAGAAATGGAAGAACGCTATAGTAAAATGTCAAAAGTTGGCGTTCGTAATATTGATGGTTTTAACGCGCGTTTAAAAGAGGCACAAAGTCAGGGCGAGACATTGACGCGAACGGTCCAAGTGGGATTTGATCGCACGACTGGCGAGCCTCTTTATGAGACAGAAACTCTCGATTTAAACCCTATGCCCTATATTGTTGTTATTATTGATGAAATGGCAGATTTGATGCTTGTTGCAGGAAAAGATATTGAAGGGGCAGTTCAACGTTTGGCACAAATGGCGCGTGCTGCTGGTATTCATGTGATTATGGCTACGCAGCGTCCTTCGGTGGATGTTATTACGGGTACGATTAAAGCTAATTTTCCTACACGCATTTCTTTTTCTGTTAGTTCAAAGATTGATAGTCGGACCATTCTTGGTGAACAAGGAGCCGAACAATTGCTGGGGCAAGGGGATATGCTTTTTATGATGGGTGGGGGGCGTATTCAACGTGTTCATGGTCCTTTTGTGGCTGATAATGAAGTTGAACAGGTTGTTGCTCATTTGAAAGCTCAAGCACAGCCTGATTATTTGGAGGCTGTTACACAAGAAACGGCAGATCATGGTACTGATGTTTCGCTTGTCTCTCCTGTGGAAAATGATCCTTATAGCCAAGCTGTTGCAGTTGTTTTGCGTGATCGTAGGGTTTCAACTTCTTATATTCAGCGTCGTTTAGGGATTGGATATAACCGCGCTGCTTCGCTAATTGAGCGAATGGAAGAGGAAGGAATCATTAGCTCTGCTAATCATGCGGGAAAACGAGAAATTTTAGTACCTGCTGAAGAAGAGTCGTGTTAAAATAAAAATCTTAAATAGATTATTTTAAATAATGCTTTTAGATTTGAGTGAATATTTACGCAATTAAGGTATTGTGTAATGTTTATATTTTGAAGTTTACTGCTTATATTTTAGAGTTGAGCATGTGTTATTTAAGCGATTAGGAGCATTGTCTGTGATAACATATTATTTATCATTAAGAAGAGCATTTATTGTTTTTGGTTTTATTGTTTGTGTGTTGTTTACTGTCTCTTCTTTTGCACAGTCATCTCGTCAGATAGCACGAGCTCAGGCTATTGCTAATCATTTTTCTGCGATAAAAACAATGACAGGGGATTTTATTCAATTTAGCCCAAAGGGCAAAATGACTGAAGGAACATTTTATTTAGAGCGTCCTGGTAAGATTCGGTTTGGGTATAAGGGAGTGCCTTTGCGGATTATAGCGGATGGCAAATCGGTGGGTGTGAACAATAGTGCGCTCAATACGTGGAATCTTTATCAACTTTCTCAAACACCGATGAAATTTCTATTGGATGATAAAATTAATATATCATCAGGAAATTTATTAGCGCTTCGTGAAGATCCAGGGGTAATAACGATTGTTTTGCATGATAAAAGTATTGGCAAGGGGCACATAAGAATGATTTTTGATTCTAAAAACTATAGTTTGCGCCAGTGGACAATTGTTGATCAGCAAAATTTGGAAACAACAGTCCAAATTATGAATGTGCGCACAGGTATTCAGTTTGCTGATGGGATGTTTACAATTCCTTATAAAAATATCGCAATGTCACGCAATCGAAATGGAAATTGATGTTTTTTCGTATCGCTACTTGGAATATTAATTCTATTCGTTTACGCCTTTCGCAAGTTCTTCGATATTTGGACCTCTTTTCTCCAGATATTTTGTGTTTACAAGAGACTAAATGTCCGGATCATTTGTTCCCGAGTGAGTCTTTTCAAGCGGCAGGTTATGAGCATATTGTTTTTAATGGTCAAAAATCTTACAATGGCGTAGCGATTGTTTCACGTTTGCCTTTGTTTGATGTTGAAAAGCGTTTTTTTTGTCAAAAGGAAGAAAGTCGCTACCTTTCAGTGATTGTTGAAGTTTTTGGTAAGACAATTCGGATTCATAATTTTTATGTTCCTGCTGGGGGTGATGAGCCCGATGTTAACGTGAATGAAAAATTTCGTCATAAGCTTGATTTTTTAGAAGAAATGTCTTCTATCCGAGCTGATCGGGGTGATGGTTTATCTTCTCTTTTGTTGGGTGATTTAAATATTGCTCCTTTAGAAGATGATGTGTGGTCTCATGAGAAATTGTTGAACGTTGTCAGTCATACACCAATCGAAACCGAGCGTTTACAAGCATTATGCCGTGAAGGGGGATGGGTTGATTTAATGCGCATTAAATTTCCAGTTCCTACTAAACTTTATACATGGTGGAGTTACCGTGCACGCGATTGGGCTCTTGCTGACCGTGGGCGGCGGCTTGATCATATTTGGTCTTCACCAGATTTAGCACCTTTTATGGATGATCTTTCAATTTTTCGTGCTGCACGAGGAGAACCTCAGCCTTCCGATCACGTTCCAGTGCAGACAGTATTTGATTTTTCACGTAAAGTTTGAAATAAATGCTTGAAGAAGAAACATAGCGGGTTGATTTGAAAACCACGCAGGAGGATGAATGCGGATTAATACTTTAAGGTGGATTGCTTCAAAAAACTTTTACTATAGTTTCTTTTCTGTATTTTTGATATTGTCTGGATGTGCTGTTGGCCCTGATTATCATAAGACATCTTTCAGTGTTCCAGCAATTTGGGGGAGGCAATCTGCTCAAATATCTGAGCATCCAGTTACACTTGCGGGATGGTGGCGGCGTTTCAATGATCCTATTTTAAATGAGCTGGTCGATGATGCGATATCTGGCAATAATAACGTTGCTGTTGCAAAGGCGCGCATTCGTGAAGCACGTGCCAGTGTAGGGCAAGCAGCAGGATATCTTACGCCAAGTGTTTCTAGTTCAATTTCAGGCAATCGTGTTTCTGAACAACCTGATGTGTCTTTAAGTCAATATCGTGGTGGCTTTGATGCTAGCTGGGAACTTGATCTTTTTGGAGGGCATAAGCGAGCGGTTGAAGCAGCCCGTTATGGTCTTGATAGTGCTGTAGAAGATATGCGCTCTGTGATGGTGACGTTGTTGGGAGATGTAGCAACAAATTATGTTGAAATGCGTGGTTGGCAAGAAAAACTGTTAATTGCACGCCAGATTGTTGTGTCGCAGCGTAAGACTTTTGAACTTATGCGTACCAAATTGGCTGCTGGTGAGGTTTCAGAACTTGATTTTTCAAATGCGCAAGCACAAATGGCTAACACAGAGGCGGATATATTCCAAATGGAAGCCAGTTTAGCGATGAACATTCATCGACTTTCTGTTTTGACAGGTCGTGTTCCTACGGCTTTGGAGGCTATTTTACAAAAGAGTGCTAAAAAAGAGGGGGCAATTCCACAACCGCAATGGCCGATACCTGCAGGAATCCCAGCTGATATTTTATTAACGCGTCCAGATTTACGGCGTGCAGAGCGCCAATATGCTCAAGCTACAGCGCGCATTGGTCAGCGCGAGGCAGATCTTTATCCATCAGTTACTTTAACGGGTCGTATTTCAACAGCGGCAACACAGATTGGCCATTTGGGAAAAAATTCAACAATTGGTTGGTCTTTTGGGCCTGGTCTTCAATTTCCTTTTTTTGATGGGGGGCAGAGAATAGCATCGGTTGAAGTGGCGCGTGCACAGCGTGATCAAGCGTTTATTACTTATCGGGCAGAAGTGTTAGGTGCTTTGGAAGATGTAGAAAATGCGCTGGTGAGACTTTATAAAGAACATCAGCGTTTAGAAAAGCTGGTAGTTGCAAATGCGGCAGCTTTGCGTTCATTGGAGCTTTCCCAGCTTCTTTTTGAGAGTGGAAATGTTAGTTTCTTTGAATTTTTAGATGCGCGTCGTTCGTATTATTCTTCGCAAATGGCGCTTAAAGATAGCTGTGTTAGTGTGGCTGTACAGTACATTGCGCTGATGAAAGCATTAGGTGGTGGTTGGGATGGTGTGGTTGATGTTTCACGCCCGGAAATAGTGGATGACGTGGTGGGTTTACGCGTGAAAATAAATGAGGGAGAAAAAGTTCAATCATGAAATACAACATAAAACGCAAAAAGTTTGTTTTATTATGCATTGTGGTTTTTCTTATCGTTTTTTTAGGGTTGGTTCGCACTCTTTTTTTTGGAAACTCCACACAGGCTTATATTACAGCGGTGGTGAAACGTGGTGATATTGAAGAAAGTGTTTTAGCTTCTGGTATTGTGCGCCCTTATCGGCTTGTTGCTGTTGGTGCACGCGCGACAGGGCGTGTTATTGCGATGCATGTTTCGCCTGGTAGTGTTGTGAAAGAAGGAGATTTATTGGCAGAGATTGATCCTACAGATCAGGAAAATGATCTAAAAAGGAAAAAAGCTGTTTTATCTCATTATTATGCGAGTTTAATGGAACAAGAAGCCCACCTTACTTTAGCGCAGAAAAATTTAGCACGCCAAAAAGAGATGATCAAAGCACATGCTGTTTCACGTGCTAACTTTGATGATGCACTCATACAAGTAAAAATACGTGAAGCTCAGATTGCTCAGCTTCGAGAGCAAATTGTACAAGCACAAATTGATGTTGAAAGTGCAGAGGTTAATTTAAGCTACACACGAATAACAGCGCCTTCAGCAGGTACGGTTTTAGAAACGGTTGTTGAAGAAGGACAAAATGTTAATGCAGTTCAGTCAGTACCGACAATTGTTATTTTAGGGGATTTATCAAAAATGACAGTCAAAGCGCAAATTTCAGAAGCTGATATTTTGAAAGTTCACGCTGGACAAGCGCTTTATTTCACGATTTTTGGTGATTCACAACGCCGTTATGATGGCATATTAGAAACAGTAGAGCCTGCACCTGAATCTATTCGTAGTGATATTAGTATTAATCCTGAGATGTCTGGAGGGGGTAGTGCTTTGGCATCATCAGCTATTTATTATAATGGGCTTGTGCATGTTGACAATAAAGACAATTTTTTACGCACTTATATGACAGCTCAAGTTCATATTATCTTAGCTCGTTCTCACAATGTGTTATTGGTGCCAAGCGATGCTTTACATGATGAGACGAAAGAGCATAAAGCGTGGGTTCGTGTTTTGGTTGGCAAAAATAAGGTGGTTGCAAAACAGGTAACTATTGGACTCAATAATAAAGTAATGGCTGAGGTTGTTTCAGGATTAAGTGAGGGTGATGTGGTGATTACCAGCTCAAATGATGGGCTAATATTAGAAGATACTGATTGGCAAAGTGAAGACGAGATCTAAAACATGGAAACAAAGCAGACAGATGCTGTCCTTGTCTTGGAAAATATCACGCGCGAATTTCGTGCAGGTGAAACACTGGTTCCTATTTTAAAAAATATTAATTTAACCATTAAGCGTGGTGAAATGGTGGCCATTGTAGGGGCTTCTGGTTCAGGAAAATCCACTTTGATGAATATTTTAGGTTGCCTTGATCGACCAAGTGGGGGACGTTATTGGGTTTCAGGAAAAGAGATAGCTTTACTTTCAGCAGATGATTTGTCAGCTTTACGGCGCAATCATTTTGGATTTATTTTTCAGCGTTATCATTTGTTGTATGAATTGACAGCTCTTGGGAATGTTGAAATGCCAGCCATTTACGCACGGTGTGCGTCGGCAATACGAAGAAAGCGTGCACAAAGCCTTTTAACGCGTTTAGGGATGGGTGATCGCATGAATCACCGCCCCAATCAACTTTCGGGTGGTCAACAACAACGTGTATCGATTGCTCGTGCCTTAATGAATGATGCTGATGTTATTCTTGCAGATGAACCAACAGGTGCACTAGATAAACACAGTGGCCAAGAAGTTTTGCGTATTTTAGACGAGCTTCATCAAGAAGGACGCACCATTGTTATGGTAACCCATGATATGGATGTAGCCAAGAGAGCACAACGCATTATTGAGATCAGTGATGGGGAAATTATTTCTGATAATGTGTCGAAAGTTAAAAAGGTAAGAAGTAATATTCAGTCTCATTATACAGTAAAAGATCTAAAAAATCATCAACAACTTGGGGCTTTTCGTTCTTTTATGGATCGTTTCTATGAAGCCTTTACTATGGCTTTGTTTGCAATGAATGCGCACCGGATGCGGACTTTTTTAACAATGCTTGGGGTGATTATCGGAATTGCGTCAGTTATTGCGATGGTATCTTTGGGCAATGGGACCCAAAAGAAAATTCTTGAAAATTTTAAGAGTTTGGGCACAAATATATTAACAATTTTACCTGGTAAGAGTTTTTCTGATCCACTCGCAGATAAGATAACAAGTTTGGTTGAAGATGATGCACAAGCTTTATCGGGACTGCCTTATGTTGATGGTGTAACACCTCAAATTTCAGTGAGTTCGACAGTTTATTATAGAGGTATTGAGGCCAATGCTGTGGTTGTTGGTGTAGGAGAACAATTTTTTCAGACACACGGGTTTACAGTTGTTGAAGGACAATTGTTTAATAAACAAAGTGTGCACGATCGAACACTTGATTTAGTGATTGAAAAGGAAGCTATTGCTTCTCTTTTTCCTCATAGTCATGAAAGTCCTGTTGGGAAAGTGGTGCGTGTGGGTAAGGTGCCTGCGCGCATTATTGGTGTTGTGACTTCAAATAATGAGGCAGGCGTATCAAATACACTCCAGGTTTATTTGCCTTATACAGCCGTGCAAACCCGTTTTCTTGGAACTACAATTGTTCGTGCAATTACTGTGAAAATTGCTGATAATGTCGATTCAAAGTTAGCAGAAGCTGAGGTACGGCGTTTTTTAATTATGCGCCATGGTCAGGAAGATTTTTTCATTAGAAATTCGGAATCGTTTCGTCAACGTCTTATGCAGAGCACACAGATTTTAACGCTTTTAGTGACTTCAATTGCAGCAATTTCATTGATTGTAGGGGGTATTGGGGTGATGAATATTATGCTTGTGACTGTTTCTGAGCGGATCAGTGAAATTGGGGTGCGTATGGCAGTTGGTGCACGTCAAAGTGATATTTTACAGCAATTTCTTATCGAAGCAATTTTAATGTGTGCAATTGGTGGGAGTTTCGGGATTCTTTTGGGGCTTTCTGTTGGTAGCTTGTTTTCATTGTTTTCTCTACCTATTCAATTGGTTTATACGATAAATTCAATCATTATAGCTTTTGTTTTTTCAGCCTTTATTGGGGTGTGTTTTGGTTTTTTTCCAGCACGAAAAGCTTCACAGCTTGATCCTGTGATTGCTTTGGCACGTGATTGAAAAATCAGTCTAAAGAAGAATTGTGGTTATTATAATAAGTGTGCAACAGCATTGATGGGTGTGTTTTGGGTAAACTATGCATTGATGATGTTGCTTGTTGAGTTTCATTGTGTGGCTTTTTGCGTATAATCAAGGGACAATTTATTTAAGTTATACCTTTTATATGGTTTGAGAGTTTATCATTTTCATGTGTCTTTAAGTGACTTCACAATTTTGAATGGTTTTTTCATTTTGCGAGATTTGTAACAGAAAAGATATGACTGCGCATGAAGAGCGTAGACTATGCGGGTTGACCTTATGAGAGCCTTTGAACTGGTTAATGAGAGGGGGAAAGTTTTAGTGTTTGTCAAAAATCAAGATATGAAACCATGTTTATGGTGTAACAAGTGCATGGGGTATCAAAGGAGAGTTTTGTGTAATCTAAGGTAAAAGCAAGGGGCTTAAGTTTTTTAAAGAGTTTTAAGAAAATTTATGGTAAATAAAATGTGTGAGGGTCAAAATGCAGTTCTGACGTATACTCCAATATTTTTGATATATTCAGAAACAAGGATGCGCATTTGATTGATTTGTTTGATCCAACTGCCTGCAGTATTCTCTTTAATGGGATATGCAATGAAATGTATATGGGGCATTAGATGTTTAAGTTCGAGCAAAGAGCGCACCATATGATAATCATGCGTGACAATATAAACGGTTTTATAGTTATGTTGTTTGATCCAGGCAGCGCTTTCTTGAGCATTGCCTTTGGTATTGGTTGCTTCATATCCAAAATCAACACAAGAGGCCAAATGATGCGGATTGATATGTGTGGCGTCAATCAATTTATTAAGATTAATTGTTGTGCTGACTCCGCTGATCAATAGTCGAGAACCAAGCCTTTTTTGTAGAAGATCAAATCCTGTTTTTATTCGGTTTTCTCCACCTGTAAGGACGATGATTGCATCTGCTTGTGGTAGAGGATTTGGAGGGGTTAGGTGCTCAATTTTTTCCGAAAAAGTAACGAATGTAGCGCCGATGAGCAAAATTGTAATAAAAAGAGTCAGTACTGTTAATGGCACATAGCGTGAAAAGCGTTTATAGAACTGTAGAACACTTGTGGTGAACTTTGCAATGCAACATTTTTGCGTATGATTGTGTGCTGATGATCGAGGATGAGGTGAAACGTTGGTCATGAAATTAAAATAAATTATTTTTGTACTGATCAATTTTTTTAAGTTGCGCTAAAATAGTGATCCGGCTCGTTAATGTGGTGAGAAGGGACACAAAAAGAATAAGGCTAAGAATTTTCTCATAGGTGACGAGATTTATTGAGAAATGTCCAAACAAGGCAGTAATTTGGCTGCTTTGTGCTGTGCCCAGGTTATTGTTTATCCAGAAGAAAAAGGCGCTAAAGAGAAGTGTGCTTGTCACACCACCATATGATGCACCGCGCAGTGCTGTTTTAAAAAAATGCCAATCAAATTGTTTGGCAATGAAATGGGTTTCAGTGCCAAGGAAATGTAAGACGTTGATAATATGAGAATTTTCTGCAAGTGCGTTGCGTGTTGCAAAGATAATCGTAAGCATAAGCGAGCTTAAAACTAGTGCTAAAATTGAGAAGCCGATAAGAACAGTTGTTTTTGCCATTGTCACAAAACGATTAACCCAGAAGCGATGATCATCAAATTGGCCGCCTGGGATATGTGTTTTAATGGCTTGGCTGATGGCGTGAAAGTCAGTTTTTTCATCCTTGTTTAAAGTGACAATAATGAGCCGGGGAATGGGCAATTTGCTCAAGGTTAAGCCTGTTCCAAGCCATGGTTCAAGCAATTTTTCAGTGGCTGCTTGATCAACAATTTTGGCTTCTTTTACACCATGAAATGTTGTGACTAATTGAACTGCATTGCGCAGAGCTTGTTCAATATCGACATTTTCAACAGGTTGTATGTGAATTGTTGCTTCATGGTTAATTTGAGCACTCCAATTATGAGCAGCTTGGTGCACTAGATCAACACTGCTTAATGTTAAACTTGCAAGAAATGTCATAATAGCAATCACAACAACCAAAGCTTGCCCAGAAATGTTGTTACTGGGAATAATAGCTGTTTTAGTTGTTTTACTGCGTGTAAAAATTGATTTTTGAATGCGAAAGATGGAGAAAGACTTAGTCATAAATTGTCATCCGTCCATTATGAAGAATCATACGTCGTGCTGTGACTTGTTCCATCAATGTGACATCATGGGTGGCAATAACGACAGCTGTTCCAAAACGGTTTAATTCAATAAATAAGCGCAAGAGGCGTTTTGCTAAAGGCGGATCAACATTTCCTGTTGGTTCATCAGCAAGAAGAATTTCAGGTTGATCAATGAGCGCGCGTGCAATTGCTACTCTTTGCTTTTCTCCACCTGAAAGAATGGGTGGTAAAGCGTGAATATGGTTTCCAAGACCAACCCACTGTAAAAGATCTTCTACTTCACTACGATATGTTGCTTCTTCTTGCCCTTTAATGCGTAAAGGCAGTGCAACATTTTCATAAGTTGTCATATGGTCAAGCAAGCGAAAATCTTGAAAGACGACACCAATACGTTGTCGTAAAGCAGGAAGCTCTTGTCGTTTAAGTAAGGCTGTATCGTTGCCAAATAAATCAATATGACCGCGGGTTGGTCTGATGGACAAAAACATCAGACGCATCAAGGATGTTTTACCCGCCCCAGATGCTCCAGTTAAAAATTGAAATGATCCATGTGGAATGTGAAAGCTGATGTCATGGAGGATTTCAGGCCCCATCCCATAGCGCAAACCAACATTTTCAAAACGAATCACTCTAAGTTACCACTTTTGCTTTTTTATTTAAGTCATTATCATTGACTTTTTTTATAATAGTTTCAAGTTTTTTCAGTTTTTACACTCAATACTTTTTAAATGTTTTTTGTTTTTTTAATTAATTGATGATTTGACGGAGGATATATGAGCTGTTCTTTAGAGAAGAGGAGTATATAATTTAAGCAAAAGGTACTTATAGTGGACGTTGTCCAAACAAAGCTGTGCCAATACGAAGGACATTTGCACCAAATTGAAGAGCAGTTTTAAAGTCATTTGACATACCCATAGATAAGTTTAAAACACCTGCTTTTTTTGCCAGTTTAGCTAAAAGAGCAAAATAGGGGCCAGGGTTTTCTTCGACCGGTGGAATTGCCATGAGGCCTATAATATCAAGCCCATATTGATTTTTACATTGGGTTACAAAATCGACTACTTCTTGCGGTGCAATGCCACTTTTTTGTTGTTCTAATCCGATATTGACTTGAACATAACAGGGAAGATACTTTTTTTGTTTATGCATTTCTTCGGATAATTTTTGGGCTATTTTTTCACGGTCTACAGTTTGAATAACATCAAAAATTTTAACCGCTTCTGCTATTTTATTGGATTGTAAGGGGCCGATAAGATGGAGTTTTATGGCTTCAAATTGCTCTCGCAGACGTGGCCATTTTTGCGCTGCTTCTTGCACACGGTTTTCAGCAAAGAGTCGTTGGCCTGCTTGCAGTAGTGGAACAATTTGTTGTGCAGCAACAGTTTTTGAAACAGCAATTAACTGAACACTTTCTAGTGAGCGGTGATAGTCTTTACATGTCGCGGCAATGTCTTGTTGAAGGTTGTTCCACGTATCAATAAGGGAAGCATTGAATGTGTTCATGTTTTGTTGTTCCTGTTTTTTGTTTAAAGTTTTGAGTCATTGTTTATAAAAGCTTTTAAAATTTCTATTGAAAAGGTTGACGATAGCTTTAATCCATGGTGAAGCATTCAGAAAGCTTTTTGGTTTAATTTTGTAAAGAGTATAATGGGAATGACAATTGAGCGCTACAATCCACGTGCACGCGAACAACAATGGCAAGCAATTTGGGATGAGAGACAAATTTTTCAAACCTCTAATGATGATGGGCGTGAAAAATATTATGTTTTAGAGATGTTTCCCTATCCTTCAGGGCGCATTCATATGGGACATGTGCGCAATTATACTATGGGAGATGTTGTTGCACGTTATAAACGTGCAAAAGGGTTTAATGTACTGCATCCCATGGGGTGGGATGCTTTTGGTATGCCAGCTGAAAATGCTGCTATGCAAAATAAAGTGCATCCAAAGGTTTGGACTTATCAAAATATTGCGGTTATGCGTGGGCAATTAAAGCAATTGGGGCTTTCTTTAGATTGGTCGCGTGAATTTGCAACATGTGATGTGGAATATTATCATCGTCAACAAATGATCTTCCTTGACTTTTATGAAAAGGGGCTGATTGCACGTAAAGTAGCCAAAGTGAATTGGGACCCTGTTGACCACACAGTTTTAGCCAATGAGCAGGTTGTTGATGGAAGAGGTTGGCGTTCTGGCGCATTGGTTGAACAGCGAGAATTGACGCAGTGGTTTTTCAAAATCAGTGATTTTAGTGAAGATTTATTAGCAGGGCTTAAGAGGCTTGATAAATGGCCGGAAAAAGTCTGCATTATGCAAAAAAACTGGATTGGTAAGTCACGAGGCCTTTTAATTGGCTGGGCTTTAGATAAGACAAATGTTGATGATGATGGATGCCAAGCGTTTGATGAGGTTATTTGTTATTCAACCCGTCCTGATACTTTATTTGGAGCGTCTTTTTTAGCTCTTTCTGTAGATCACCCGATTGCACAAACATTGGCACAACAAGACAAAGGACTTGCTACTTTTATTGAGAATTGTCGGTGTGGTAGCACGACAACTGAAGCACTTGAAACAGCTGAAAAAAAAGGATTTCGCACAAAACTTTTGGCTATTCATCCATTTAATGCAATGGTGCGTATTCCTATCTATGTTGCTAATTTTGTATTCATGGATTATGGAACAGGTGCTATTTTTGGGTGTCCTGCTCATGATCAAAGGGATTTAGATTTTGCACGTAAATACGATCTTCCTGTACGTGCGGTGGTTTTGCCAAAAGATGCTGATGCCAAGGATTTTATGATCTCTAAGACGGCTTACAGTGGTGAAGGCGTGATGATTAATTCAGACTTTTTAAATGGTCTTACGGTAAAGGAAGCTTTTGAAGAAGTTGCTAAACGCCTTGAAGAACAGACCTTAAATGGTCAGCCTCAAGGGCAAAGAACTGTACAATTTCGATTGCGTGATTGGGGAATTTCACGTCAACGTTATTGGGGTTGCCCGATACCTATGGTTCATTGTGCTACTTGTGGGGTGGTTCCTGTGGCACGCACTGATTTGCCAGTTGTTTTGCCTGATGATGTGACTTTTGATAAGCCTGGTAATCCTCTTGCACGCCATGAAAAGTGGCAAGAAGTGGCTTGTCCTTCTTGTGGCAAATTGGCAAAACGCGAAACCGATACAATGGATACTTTTGTTGATTCTTCTTGGTATTATGCGCGTTTTATCGCACCTAGAGCAAAAGAACCAACAGATCAAAAGGCAACGGCGCAGTGGTTACCTGTTAAACAATATATCGGTGGTATTGAACATGCGATTTTACATCTTTTATATGCACGTTTTTTTATGCGTGCGATGAAGCTTGTTGGTCATGTTAGTGTAGATGAGCCCTTTGAAGGGTTATTTACACAAGGTATGGTTGTTCATGAAACCTACCGGGATGAACAAGGATGGGTTACACCAGCGGAGGTTTCGATTGTTGAAAAAGACGGGAAACGCCAAGCTTATAAATTGGCTGATCATACTCATGTGACGATTGGTTCAATTGAAAAAATGTCGAAATCAAAAAAGAATATTATTGATCCTGATGATATTATTGCTTCTTATGGGGCAGATACAGTGCGCTGGTTTATGTTGTCTGATTCTCCTCCTGAGCGTGATGTTATTTGGACACAAGCAGGGATTGAAGGAGCTTATCGTTTCGTGCAACGCATCTGGCGCTGTGTTGCTTTAAGTGCCTCAGTTTTAAAGGAAGTTGAGCCACGCACAGGCTGTCAGGGTGAAGCTTTGGCACTTTCAAAAGCAGCTCATCGCACGCTTTGTGCTGTGGAGGATGATTTAGAAAAGCTTGCTTTTAATCGGGCAGTTGCACGCCTTTATGAATTATTAAATACAATGACGCCATTTTTAAATAAGGTGGAAGATATTGACGATGAGATAAAGTCAGCTTTGCGTCAAGCAATGGATTTTTTCTTTGCAATGATTGCACCTATAATGCCGCATTTGGCAGAAGAATGTCATGCTGCTTTTGGAGGAAAAACACTGATTTGTGAGCTTTCCTGGCCTGTGTATGATCCTACCTTGACAGTTGAAGAGTTTGTTACTTTGCCGGTGCAGATTAATGGCAAAAAACGCGGTGATATTACCCTTTGTGTAACAGCCAATAAAGAGGCAATTGAAGAAGCAGTCTTGGCTCTTGAATGTGTTAAAGCGCAATTGACAGAAAAGCCGGTAAAGAAAATTATTATTGTTCCACAAAGGATCGTCAATGTCGTTATTTAAGTGGGTGTTTTATGCTGGTTTTACTTGTTTGTTAATGCTTCTTTATGGGTGCACTGTTGAGCCTCTTTATCGCCAAAAGGTTCAAGAGGGGGGACAGGTGGGGTCGCAAATAGGGTTGCAAGTTAGGTCGCAATCGGTTGGCTCACCCTTGCGTGGGAAGCATTCAGATGTGGTTTCTTCAGATCTTTTTGCAAAATTTGCCACAATTGTTGTTGAAGAACCTTCAGATCGTTTTGGCCAGATGATCCGCAATCGTTTGTTATTTCTTATGTATGGGAATGGGAGAAAGCCTTCTGTTCCAGTTTATCAATTATCGTTGCACACATCTGTTGCTACACACACATCTGTGCAGGTAGATATTTATGAAGATCCAGATGGAGTGGGGCGTTCTTCTGTTGGGACAGTGATAAGCAGGGCTTCTTATATGTTAAAAGATATGAACAATGCTGTTGTTGCTAAAGGCAAAGGAGCTATGAGTGCGTCTTTTGACCGGCTTAGTCAAGAATATGCAACAGTGCAAGCTGAAGAAAATGCACAAAAACGCGTTGCTGAAGAATTGGCTGAGCAGATTTTTATGTTACTTTCAAAAGACTTGGTAAAACTTTAAGCTCTTTTCGTGCAATAGCTTATTCACACAATATTAAGTTTGGTTGGTTTTTGCCCAATAGGATTTAAAATATCGATTGACTGAAAATATTTGTAATCCCTTATCAATTACAAGGTGTTTGAGCATAAGATTATTCCTGGCAATAAGCTTTATGTTTATACTGCTTAGGTGGTTTACGTCTGCACCGCTTAATACTGCTTTTGATATGGTGAATAATGTTAGAGATAGTGCATGCGGGTGATTTTGTTTGTATTGTAAACTTATATCTATCTATAAATAATATAAATTTCATCAAGGCGCTCTATAGCAATTAATTGTACAATCGTTGAGCCTTCCTAAGAAAGAGAGAAGTAGAGAGGAAAAGCAAAGGTTGTTCATTTTTGTGGCAAATCAAAGTTTGTGTGTGATAAAACATAAGGTGAGATTTGTTTTTAAATCTTTGTGGTGTAAGTATTGTACGTGTTTTTAACTTATCAAGCATTAACGGAGGTTTGGTAGGGGTGTTAAAGGAAGTTTGACAGACCAGTGTCTGCAATTTTTACTAAAATAGCAGTTTTTTCATGATACTTTCAAATTTAGTAGCAGTGATTTTATAAGAAGGCAGTTTTTATAAGTAAGAGTAGAAATTATTTTAACGTTGTTTGAATGCCATTTAAAAATAGTGCTGTAGGATTTTAAAATAAAACAGAAGATTGGTGGTGATGCTATTTATTTTAAATAAAGTGCATTATTTTAGATCTTTTCAGTGTTGGTACTATCCACAAAAAAATTCATTCTCGACCTTTTTCATTATTTTTTAAAACGCTTCATTGGAAAGCCTGTGATAATTTCACTTTGTCTATGTTATGGGCTATTTGTTTGAGTATAGTCAAACAGATGGGAGGATTGGTTGATTTTCTGTATGGTGAGTCCGTGAAGCTTGTGTCACACAAAGGGTGTGAAATGAAGTGTGTAATGGTTTGTAGGGTTTATGAGAGGGCAAAGTTGCGCGGGTTTTAGAGATTGGTAAAGAGGTAGGGTGATGATTTTAAAAGGGGTGTTTGAGTGATAGAGCTGATTGTTTGGGTGAGGATAGAATGGGGATATTGATTGATTATTGTTGGTATGGGGGAGAGACAAAGAAGAATAGATTAAGGTAAGACAAGAATTGTTAAACTCAATGTAATGGCGAGAAAATGCTCGTATAGAAGGGGAAATCAAACGTGACAGAGGTAAAGATTGTTTCAGTTTTGGTGCCACTTCCTGTACCTCATGCTTATAGTTATGAGGTTCCACCTTCTATGGAGGTAAAGATGGGGTCTTTTGTTCGTGTTCCTGTGATGGGGCGTGAGATTTGTGGTTTTGTGGTGGCAGTTGATGAGCAGACAGAAGATAAAGATGGCCAAGAGTCTGTTCCTATAGCGCGTGAAAAATTGCGCTTGATTACGCATGTTTTTGATTGTCCACCACTAAAGGCTGAAATGATTGCATTTTTGCGTTTTGTTAGTCACTATACAATGACGCCTTTTGGCTTTGTTGCACGGTTAGTTTTGCGTGTGCCAACAGCATTAGAGCCGGAAGCGCAAACTTTAGGTTTGCGTTATTGTGGGGGAGATGTTGGCCGTTTAACACCAGCGCGCTCACGGGTTTTAGAAGTGGCGCGTGAGGGATTGGTGTGGACACACTCTGGCCTTGCCCGTGCAGCGGGGACTTCTGTTTCAGTTGTTGAGGGGTTAAAAGGGCTTGGGGTTTTTGAAGAAGTGATGATGCCGGCTCTTCCACTTGTGGCGATGCCTGATCCTGATTTTTGTGTACCTGTTTTGGAGGAGGAACAAAAATCGGCAGCAGCTCTTTTGCGCAAAGGTGTTTTATCTTCTCAATTTCAAGTTTTTTTACTTGATGGGGTTACTGGGGCGGGTAAGACGGAAGTGTATTTTGAAGCTGTCGCTCAAGCACTAACATGTGGTAAGCAAGTTTTGATTTTATTGCCAGAAATTGCTTTGACACAGCAGTTTTTAGATCGTTTTCATGCGCGTTTTGGTACACCAGCGGTTGAATGGCATTCAGATTTAACACCGCGTCGTCGCGAACGTGTATGGCGGCAAGTTGCAGAGGGGCAGGTGCGAGTTGTTGCGGGTGCGCGTTCAGCACTTTTTTTGCCGTTTCAAGACCTTGGTTTGATTGTTGTTGATGAAGAACATGATGGATCTTATAAACAGGAAGAACGTGTTTTTTATCATGCACGTGATATGGCTGTAGCACGGGGGTCTTTTGAAAAGTGTCTTATTATTTTATCTTCAGCTACACCTTCAATTGAAAGCCAGGTCAATGTTTTAAGGGGGCGTTATCAGCGGGTTGCTTTGTCATCGCGTTTCCAGGCTGCTGCATTACCACGTTTACAAGTGGTAGATATGCGCAAAGGAGGGGTAGAAAAGGGACGTTTTATTTCTTCTGTTCTCGAACAGACTCTAAGACAAACTATCGACAAGGGAGAACAGGCTCTTCTTTTTCTCAACAGGCGAGGTTATGCACCTTTAACACTGTGTCGGATTTGCGGGCATCGTTTTCATTGTATTAATTGCTCAAGTTGGTTGGTTGAACACCGTTTGTATGGTCAACTTAAATGTCATCATTGTGGTTATCATGAGCCTATTCCAGAGGCATGTCCTGAATGTGGGACGTTTGATCATCTTGTTGCTTGTGGTCCAGGGGTGGAAAGAATTGCAGAGGAAACACGCGAACTTTTTCCACAAGCACGTTTACTGATTTTGTCAACGGATTTAAAAGGTGGCATAGGTCAGTTACGACGAGAATTAGCAGCAATTGCAAACAAGGATGTGGATATTATTATTGGGACACAGCTGGTGGCCAAGGGGCATCACTTCCCCGGCCTTTCTCTGGTTGGGGTGATTGATGCTGATCTTGGTCTTGCTAATGGTGATTTGCGAGCAAGTGAACGCACTTTTCAGCTTTTGTCTCAGGTTACAGGAAGGGCTGGGCGGATGGGTTTGGAAAGTTTAGGATTGTTGCAAACTTATCAACCGGATCATCCAGTCATAAAGGCATTGCTTTCGCAACAGCGCGAGAATTTTTATACGCGCGAGATTGCTACACGTCAGCATTATCATTTACCGCCTTATGGACGGTTTGCATCTTTAATTATATCTTCAAAAGAGCGCAAAGCTGCAGAAAATTATGCACGTGCGTTGCGCAAAGTTGCGCCAACGGTGCAGGGTGTATCACTGATGGGGCCAGCAGAAGCACAACTAGCACTTGTGCGTGGGCGGTATCGTTTTCGGCTTTTGCTACATGGGCAGCGCTCGTTTGATATGCAAGGGTTTATTCGTGCAATGATTGCAAATGCACCCAAGAGACCTGGTTCAGTTCAAGTTCAAATTGATATTGATCCGCAAAGTTTTCTTTAGAAAAACAAAGCAATAAAAAGTAAATGCATTTGTTTTAAAAAATATTGTTTGAGAGGGTAGTTTTGAACACGATGATAAGGTTTGTGGTTTTTATTGTTGCTTGGCTTTTAGGGGTAGGAGTACAATCGTCGGTTGTCCAATCGTCGATTACAGATGTGATTAAAAATAATGAAACAAAAGAAATGCAAAGCATTGATGCAACAGTTTTTGTTTTTGCTTATCGCTTGATGAAAGAAAGCGAGAAAATTTTTCAGCCAATGATTACTTCTCCACAACAAACGATGCAATCTCTTTGCGGTTTTCCAGTGGCGCATTCACGCCAATTGATTTATCAATATGCAGCTTTTTATGACACGGTGCTTGTGCAAAATATTATGGCTTTTAGTAAGGAGTTGAGCCTTAATGGAACAAAGAGGGAAGGAGTGATGACAGTACAAATTTTAGAGCATTTACATACCCATCGTAAGTTGATGGAAAAGGCTCATATACTTAATCTTTCTGCAGATGTGGTGGAAGCTTTCTTGATAGATGAAAGTTTAAAGATAGATATATTGTTGTCTAAGTTTGGGGCTGATATTGCTGCTTTAGTGTTTGATACTTTTCATGAGGGGGATATGAAACAATTGAAGAATATGTCTGAGGATATTAAACAGGGATTGAGAGAAAAATGTGGACCTGATAGCGATTTAGAAGAGCAATTTTCAGAGGTATTGTAAATATTTCATTTAAAATTTTCAAAAAGCATTGCTTTGTGGTGTTGCGAGTCGATTGTGTCTATGCTAGGAGGGAGAAAATTTGTTCATTCTGAATTTCAAGAAGAAGATTCTTAAAATTTGAGATATTTGATCCATTTTGTCTGGTCAAGATTTTCGTCTGATCAAAATTAAAGAATCGCTAAAAGGAAAGAGGCGAGGTTTCGTGTCGGATTCATTTTCTCGTATGCCGTTGCCATTAGTGAGCCGACGTTATGCGGAAGCGCTTTTTGATTTGGTTCAAGAAGCAGGCTATGTTAAAGATTTTGAAAAGGCATTTACATCTTTTTTAGATGTTTTGGATCGCAATACAGATTTAAAGCGCTTAATACAAAGCCCATTTTTTTCAACAAAAGAGCAAGTTCAAACACTTGATTCTATGTGTGAAAGCTTTAGGTTTTCTGATAAAGAGGCGGGCCAAATTATGCGCAATTTTTTGCGTATTATTGTGGAAAATCGTCGGCTTTTTGCTTTGTCTGATATTTTACGTGCTTTTCAGTACCGTGTTGCTTCGTTTCGTAGGGAATTATCGGTACATATTATTTCTGCACATCCGTTGGATGTTCATCAACAAGAGGAGTTACGCGTGGCTTTGGAAGGTGTTGTTGGGAGGAAAATTTCGCTGCGCTTATCTGTCGATTCAACGATTTTGGGTGGGCTTATTGTCCGCTTGGGATCATGTCAGATTGATGCCTCTCTTGAAGGAAAATTGTCTTCGCTTAAGCTTGCATTGAAAAAAGAGGTCAGCTGATGGATATTAGACCGTCTGAAATTTCAAAAATCCTAAAAGAGCAAATCAAGAACTTTGACCAAAAAGCTGAAGTTTCAGAAATTGGGTGGGTTTTGTCTGTAGGTAATGGTATCGCTCGCGTTTATGGTTTGGATAATGTCCAGGCGGGTGAAATGGTTTCCTTTTCAAATGGTGTGCGCGGTATGGCACTTAATTTGGAAATGGATAATGTCGGGGTTGTGATTTTTGGGTCAGATCGCGATATTCGTGAGGGTGATTGTGTTAAACGACTTGGGGCTATTATTGATGTTCCTGTAGGGCCGGCTTTGCTCGGACGTGTTGTGGACGCATTGGGTAACCCCCTTGATGGAAAGGGCCCTATTCAGACGCCACATCGTCGCCGGGTAGATGTGAAAGCCCCTGGCATTATTCCGCGCCAGTCTGTGCATGAGCCGATGGTGACGGGGTTGAAAGCGATTGATGCTTTAGTTCCTATTGGACGTGGTCAGCGTGAATTGGTGATTGGCGACCGTCAAACAGGGAAAACAGCAATTTTGCTTGATGCGTTTTTGAACCAAAAGTCTTTTCATGAAAAGGGTGCTGAGCACGATCAAGATAAAGTTTATTGTATTTATGTGGCTATTGGTCAAAAGCGTTCAACGGTTGCGCAATTTGTTAAAGTTTTGGAAGAGCGCGGAGCTCTTGACTATTCAATTATTGTGGCGGCTACGGCTTCTGATCCGGCACCGATGCAGTTTATTGCGCCTCTTTCTGGTTGTGCTATGGGGGAATATTTTCGCGATAATGGCAAGCATGCTTTGATTGGTTATGATGACCTTTCAAAACAGGCCGTAGCTTACCGCGAGATGTCTCTTTTGCTTCGTCGTCCGCCTGGTCGTGAAGCATACCCGGGAGATGTTTTTTATCTTCACTCTCGTCTTTTAGAGCGGGCTGCAAAGCTTAATGCTGATCATGGGAGTGGGTCTTTGACTGCTTTGCCAGTGATTGAGACGCAAGCCAATGACGTTTCTGCTTATATTCCGACAAATGTTATTTCAATTACAGATGGTCAGATTTTTCTAGAAACCAATTTATTTTATCAGGGAATACGCCCTGCTATTAATGTTGGTCTTTCTGTGTCACGTGTTGGTTCTGCCGCGCAAATTAAGGCAATGAAACAAGTTGCTGGCTCGATTAAAGGTGAATTAGCGCAATATCGTGAAATGGCAGCTTTTGCGCAGTTTGGTTCAGATTTAGACGCTTCAACGCAACGTCTTTTAAACCGTGGTGCTCGTTTGGTTGAGCTTTTGAAACAAAAGCAATTTTCGCCGCTTAAAATACAAGAACAAGTTGTTGTGATTTTTGCTGGTGTGAATGGTTATCTTGATTCATTGGCTGTTTGTGATGTTGATCGGTTTGAGCAGGGTTTGTTGGCGCTTTTACGTAGAGATTATCCAGATCTTTTAGATGCGATTGGTGATCAAAAACAACTTACAGATACTCTAAAGGGTAAATTGGTTGATGTTCTTGATGTTTACAAGAAGAATTTTTCTTAAAATGGATTGATGGAATATTTGGATGGCCTCACTAAAGACTTTAAGAGACCGTATTGCCTCAGTTAAGGCAACACAAAAGATTACCAAAGCCATGCAAATGGTTGCGGCTACAAAATTGCATCGTGCACAAGAGGCAGCTGAGGCTGCACGTCCTTATGCTCAGTGTATGGCTGATATTTTGGTTAATGTTACTGCTGATGTTGATGGGGGTGATGCACCGCGTTTAATGCGTGGTACGGGTCGTGATGATGTGCATCTTTTGGTGGTTTGCACGGCTGAGCGCGGTCTGTGCGGTGCTTTTAATACGCATATTGCTCGTTGTGCACGTGAACATATTCGCGCTCTTATCTCTAAGGGTAAAGAAGTTAAAATTTTAACTGTGGGCAAAAAAGGTGCTGATATTTTGCGCCGTGATTTTAAGGATCTTATGATTGATCATATTGATTTGCGGTGTGTAAAGTCTATAGGTTTTGCAGATGCAAAAAGAATTGGTGAGCGCATTGTTGATTTATTCAATGAGGGTGCCTTTGATGTATGTACGCTTTTTTACTCTGAATTTGTTTCTGTGATTAACCAGCGTCCAACAGCTTTGGGTTTAATTCCATTTGTTGTTCAAAAATGTTCTGTTGGAAAAGTTGGTGTTGGTGGGAAAGGGGATGGGGGGGAAGCTTTGCAGTCGGCCATTTATAGTTATGAGCCTGATGCAGCTTCTCTTTTGGAGACACTTATTTTACGTAATCTTTCTGCGCAAATTTTTCGTGCTTTGCTTGAAAATGTTGCTGGTGAAATGGGTGCAAAGATGAGTGCTATGGATAGTGCATCGCGCAATGCCGGTGAAATGATTAATAAATTGACAGTGACTTATAATCGTCAACGTCAGGCGCAGATTACCACAGAGTTAGTTGAAATTATTGCGGGCGCTGAAGCGCTTTAAATTGAGAAGGTAGGGATTGATGGTAAAAGCAGTGACGTCAAAAAAAGGAGCATCAAAAGCTGAAGAAAAAAAATCAGCCGCTCATTCAGGCGTAAAAAAAACCGCCTCGAAGTCTCAAGGAAGTGTCAAGGATTCTGGTAATCTTACACGCACTTCTTCTAAGTCTGCTCGTGTTTCTAGGCCTGTTTCTGGCAAGGGGTCGGTTGGTGAAATTAGGCAGGTGATTGGAGCTGTTGTTGATGTACAGTTTGAAGGAGAATTGCCGAATATTCTTAATGCTTTAGAAACTGAAAATATGGGCAACCGGCTGGTTTTGGAAGTGGCGCAACATTTAGGTGAAAACACGGTTCGTACCATTGCGATGGATACAACCGATGGTCTTGTGCGTGGACAAAAGGTTTTTGATACAGGAGCACAGATTTGCGTTCCTGTTGGAGAAGGCACACTTGGTCGTATTATGAATGTGATTGGGGAGCCGGTTGATAATGCTGGTCCAATTGTTGCAACTAAAACGCGTTCAATTCACCAAGAAGCACCTGAATATATTGAGCAATCAACAGAATCAGAGATTCTTGTTACAGGTATTAAAGTTGTTGATCTTTTAGCGCCTTATGCCAAGGGTGGTAAAATTGGTTTATTTGGTGGTGCTGGTGTTGGTAAAACTGTGTTGATTATGGAATTAATCAACAATATTGCCAAGGCGCATGGTGGTTATTCCGTGTTTGCAGGTGTGGGGGAGCGTACACGTGAGGGCAATGATCTTTATTATGAAATGATCGAAAGTCGTGTAAATGTGAATCCTAAAGACAATAAGGGTTCTGCTGCGGGATCAAAATGTGCGCTTGTTTATGGGCAGATGAATGAACCACCAGGAGCACGTGCACGTGTTGCGCTTTCAGGTTTGACGATTGCGGAAAGTTTTCGCGATGAAGGTCAAGATGTTTTGTTCTTTGTGGATAATATGTTTCGTTTTACACAGGCAGGTTCGGAAGTTTCAGCTCTTTTAGGGCGCATTCCTTCTGCTGTGGGATATCAGCCAACTTTGGCAACAGAGATGGGGACTTTGCAAGAACGTATTACCAGTACTAAAACAGGTTCTATTACGTCTGTTCAGGCCATTTATGTTCCTGCTGATGATTTGACTGATCCAGCGCCTGCGACATCTTTTGCGCACTTGGATGCAACAACAGTTCTTTCTCGTGCGATTGCTGAGAAAGGTATTTATCCAGCGGTGGATCCACTTGATTCTTCTTCACGTATGTTGGATCCATTGGTAGTTGGTGAGGAGCATTATGCTGTTGCATCTCAAGTCCAGACGATTTTGCAGCGTTATAAATCTTTGCAAGATATTATTGCTATTCTTGGAATGGATGAACTTTCTGAAGAAGATAAGGCTCTGGTAGGGCGAGCACGTAAAATTGAACGTTTCCTTTCACAACCTTTCCATGTGGCTGAAGTTTTTACTGGTTCTCCTGGAAAGCTTGTACCTTTACAAGACACCATTAAGGGGTTTAAAGGTCTTTGTGCTGGTGATTATGATGATTTACCAGAAGCAGCTTTTTATATGGTTGGTTCAATTGATGAAGCAATTGAAAAGGGTAAGCGTTTAATGGTAGAAGCTTCTTTATAAGAGGAATTTTGTGGTGAATAAAGAAATTACTGTAATGGATGTCAGAGGAATTGTGTAAGGGATATTTGTCGTAGAAATGACAAGAGGTTGCTGTGGAAAACAATAGAGCAAAGCGTTTTTTGTTTGAGCTTATATCGCCTGAGAAACTTGTTTTTTCAGATGAAGTGATATCAGTTGTTCTTCCTTCAGCTTCAGGCTATTTGACAGTTATGGCCAATCATGCGCCTTTAATGGTTTGTCTTATGCCAGGAAGTATTCGCGTTTTATCATCTTCAGGTGAAAAGTTGTTTGCTCTTTGTGGAGGGGTTGCCAATATTACACCTTCAAGATGTTCTCTTTTGGCTGAGGCTGTTGTTTCTGTTGATCATCTTTCTTTTGATGATCTTGAACAGCGCATTTTGAAAGTTCGAACAGCGTTGGAAGAAGGTTCAAATGATGGGAACAATGATCCAGTGGAGGAATTTTTACATCAGCTGACGACTGTTGGTGGTGTGTTAACAGCGGTGTAGTGTAAATGTAGGGAGTGCAGACATGAACGGCAAAAAAAGCGCGATTATGTCTGCTAAAGAAAGTGAAGGGGGGCTTTCCCAGTCTGGTCCTATTTTTGCAGGGCCTTTGCGGAAGTGTTTTGTTTATATTTTTGCCTCTTTTATTTTGCAATGGGCTTATGGCTTAGGGGCAAATATGGTTCAATCCAATATTCTTCAACTTTCTGGTAATTTTCGTGCAACACTCACTGAAACGACATGGTTGGTTGCTGCTTATATGGCACCCAATGTTAGTGTTGCGATTATGTTGATTAAGATTCGCTATCAATTTGGGTTGCGATCTTTTGCTGAATTATCGATCCTTGGGTTTGTTTTGGTCTGTGTTTTGCAATTATTTGTCACAGATTTACATTCAGCTTTGATTATTCGCTTTTTTGCTGGTATCGCTGCAGCACCAATGGCTTCATTAGCGTTTTTATATATGTTGGAGGCTTTTGCACCGGAGAAGAAATTCACGGTGGGTCTTAGTTTAAATTATATGAATGCGGCTTTAGCGGTTCCTTTATCGCGTTTAATTTCACCTTATTTGTTGGAAAATAATGGAGGGTTTTCTAGCCTTTCGGCCATGGAAATGGGGCTTGTTTTAGTCAGTTTGGGGTGTATTTTTTCTCTTCCGCTTGCACCTGTTGCATGTAACAAAGTGATTAGAAAGCTCGATTGGGTAAGTTATAGTTTGATTGCATTTGGGCTGGGTTTAAATGCAATGATTATGTCTGTTGGCAAGCTTTATTGGTGGCATGAAGCGCCGTGGATTGGTTGGGGGCTTGCTATTGCAATTTTGTCGTTAGTGATTGCGACTATTTTTGAGTTAAATAGAGAGTATCCGTTGATTGATTTACGCTGGCTTTTTAGTAAGGAAATGGTGCAAGTTGTTTTAGTCTTGCTAATCTTTAGGATTCTTTTATCAGAGCAATCGACTTTAGCGGCAGATTTTTTTGGTCTTTTTGGTTTATTGAATGGTGATATGGCACCGATGTATTTTGCTGTTACCATTGGGACCATTTTAGGGGGTGGGATTTGTGTTTGTTTTTTACGAGCTGGCCGTGAAGACTATTTTTATTTTATGTCTTTAAGCTGTTTGGCGCTTGGGTCTTATTTAGATAGTTATGTAAATCACTTAACGCGCCCAGAGGATCTGATGTTGAGTCAAGGTTTGATAGGTTTTGGCTATGCACTTTTTTTACCTCCTGCTTTATTTAATGGGTTTGTGAGAGCAAATGCACGAGGCCCCAGTTATGTTTTAAGTTTTATTGCTATTTTTCTTTTAACTCAAGTGACGGGAGGGTTAATGAGTGCAGCTTTTTTTGGGAGTTTGCAATTTATTTTCGCCTATAAGCATTTTGAGTGTTTAAAGCAAGACGTTGTTGTGACAGATCCTCTTATTTTAAATGAGATAAATGCCTTATTATCGTCTTCTTATAATGCTTTAAGTCCTGGTAGCTCTGGGGGTGGGCGGTTTATATCTGATCTGATTGGGCAGTTAAAATTGACAGCAAATATTTTGGCTTATAACGATGTTTTTCGGCTTTATTTTTATATTGCGATAGTCGTATTAATTATTTTTCTTGTCAAAATTATTTATCAATTATGTCCTTTTATTGCATGGAGCCGAATGGGAAAAATAAGGCAATTTTAATGAAGAAAAGTGAAAAAAGATGATAAGGGCATTGCGGTCGAAATCGACAATTGTTGCGTTTATATCAGGAGTTGCTGGAATTTTATTAATTTTGTGGGCTTGGAAGCTTCCACCATTTGTGAGCACTATTCAAATAACAGATAATGCTTCAGTTAAGGGGGATGTTACTTTAGTAAGCCCGCAGATCTCTGGTGTGGTTACACATATTTATATTCAAGATTATCAAAGAGTTGAAAAGGGAACTGTTTTATTTGAACTGGATGATACTCTTTTTCGGCAACAACTTTCTCAAGCGCAGGCGATTTTTGATTCAAAAAATGCAAAGCTTGCAAGTGTTTTATTGCAAACTCAACTTTTGCAAGAAGAAATTGATACGGCAGAGTCAGAATTGGCACGTTTGCAAAAATTATCAAATGTTACTTTTGAAGTGAAAAATTTAAAAACTGAGGAGGCGCGCTCATCCTCTTCTCTTTCACAATTATTGGCGGCACTTGAAGTAAAGCGCCGATTGCAAAAACAATTGGATCTTGAACGGCAAAGTTTACAGTCAGATGTTGCTGGGGCAAAGGTTGGGGTTGAATTGGCACAGCTTAATTTAGCACATACCAAAATTGTTTCTCCTTGCGCTGGGCAGGTTGGGCTTGTTGGAGCGCGGGTGGGGCAATATGTTTTACCTGGGACGCAATTGGTGGCTGTTATTTCTGATGATATTTGGATTGTTGCCAATTATAAAGAAACTCAGCTTGCTCATATGCGCATTGGACAGCCTGTTGTTTTTTTTGTTGATGCGCTAAATAATCAAAAATTAACAGGTCGTGTCGTACGTTTTGCTCCTGCTACAGGTTCAGAGTTTTCATTGTTGAAGACGAATGCTGCGGTTGGAAATTTTACTAAAATTGCGCAACGTATTTCAGTTCGTATTGATTTAGATCCGGGGCAAATAGGGGCTGAGCGGCTTATTCCGGGTATGTCAGTGGTTACGTATGTAGATACTTCGTGACATATTTTAAAGGCTAAAGGATGTTTGTTTTGGGTTTTATTTTTATACTGATTGTTTATAGCAAGTGGTTAGTGGTATTAGAGGATGTCATCGGGTTTATAGCATTTGTGCCGTGGTATATGGTGTGTAAGTTTTTTTTAGGATTTGGAGAGGGGTGCCCGCTTTTGGGGCGGGCGTTGAAGGATCTGGTTATTTGATTTTACGCGTCAACAGGCAACTTGCTAGAACAACACCTGCAACCAGTGCAATCGTTGTTTTAGGGTTTTCTTTTACTTTTTTTTTCAGATCTTCAGTATGGTTGTTCATGCGCGAAAGAGTCTGACGGCTTTTTTGTTTCCATGTGTCAAAGAGGTCAAAAATGGTATTTGAAGTATTGTTATCATGACGCCAACGGCTGATTGTCACCAGTTCATCTTTTAGTTGTGCAATATGATTTTTAATTTTAGTATTTCTGCAGCAGGGGGGCTGAAATGTACACATAGGTTTGCTCCTTCATATTGTTAGCGTCTTATAAATTAGAATTTTGTTGGAAAGACTTATTTGCTATAACGAGTTGAAAATTGAAAAGTTGCATGAAAGAACTGCTGCCGATTGGTTTATGTTGATGCGCGAATGTTGGTTTGTTTTAAGCCAAATTTTAATTCATTTATTTGTTCAAAATATTCTATAGTCTGTGGTATTGTGATGATAAAAGATAAAGTGGATTTTAAAATTTGGGGAGTTAATGAGCACGCCATATTATTTATCTAAGCCTTTGGAGCGCCGCCGATCTGTTGGAGTAAAAGTTGGTGATGTGGTTGTTGGTGGTGATAACCCGATTGTTGTTCAGTCTATGACGAATACAGATACTGCCGATATTGATGCGACAGTTATGCAAATTAGTGCTCTTTGGCGTTCAGGTTCGCAATTGGTGCGGGTAACTGTTGATCGGGATGAAGCGGCAGCGGCTGTGCCTAAAATACGTGAACGATTGGAACGGTTAGGCATTTTTGTGCCGTTGGTGGGGGATTTTCATTATATTGGACACAAACTTTTGGCAGCGCATCCTGCATGTGCTGAGGCTCTTTCAAAATATCGAATTAATCCTGGAAACGTTGGTTTTGGTTCAAAAAAAGATCGGCAGTTTAGTGAAATTATAGAGATGGCTTGCCGTTATCATAAACCAATACGCATTGGAGTAAATTGGGGGTCACTTGATGAGGTGTTATTAACCCGGCTGATGGATGAAAATGCAAAGCAAGAAAAACCTCTATCGACTGTGGAAGTGATGCGGGAATCTGTTGTTCAGTCAGCACTGCATTCAGCTTTTTTTGCTGAGGAGTTGGGATTGGGGCGTGATCAAATTATTCTCTCAGCTAAGGTGAGTGATGTACAAGATTTAATTGCTGTGTATGGTCTTTTAGCAGAACGTTGTGATCATGCTCTTCATTTGGGTTTGACAGAAGCGGGAATGGGAACAAAGGGGATTGTTGCTTCTTCAGTGGCTTTGGGAATTTTATTACAGCAAGGGATTGGTGATACAATTCGTATTTCACTTACACCTGAGCCAGGAGGTGAGAGGACCCAAGAGGTAAAGGTGTGCCAAGAGCTTTTGCAGGTTATGGGATTTCGACAATTTATGCCTGTTGTTGCTGCATGCCCTGGATGCGGGCGTACAACTTCAACGGTTTTTCAAACATTGGCGCAAAAAATCGAAGCTGATTTATGTAGGAATATGCCTGTTTGGCGTCAAAAATATCCTGGTGTTGAAGGTTTAAAGGTGGCTGTTATGGGATGTATTGTCAATGGACCGGGGGAATCAAAACATGCTGATATTGGCATTTCTCTGCCTGGAACAGGTGAACAACCAGCGGCTCCAGTTTTTATTGAAGGCAAAAAGGTAAAAGTTTTGCGTGGGTCCCGTATTGCTGAAGAGTTCGAAGGCATATTGGGTGATTATATTCACACGCGTTTTGGACAAAGCTAAATGAGCGAGTGGTTTGTTACGCTTCTCTTTTATTTTTAAGTAGTGGAATGTACTTTAGAGTAAGTGACAATTAAGACGAGCATTTAATGGTTACGTGTGGCAATAAAGTGTGCTGCTTGTTTGAGTGGTTTAGCCTTATTACCAAAGGGATGAAGAAGCTCTTCTGCTTGAGTAATGAGCATATCTCGTTTTTTTTGTGTTTTTTGAATCCCATGAAGACTGACTAAAGTGGCTTTATTTGCTTCTTTATCTTTTCCAGCAGTTTTGCCAAGAGTTTTGGTATTCATGGTGACATCAAGAAGGTCGTCTGTTAATTGAAAAGCCAGCCCAAGATGTGTACCAAAGGTGGCAAGTTGTTGAATTTCTGTTTGGGAAGCATTGCCGATTATAGCACCTGCTTGGCAAGCAAAGCTTATAAGAGCGGCTGTTTTCATGCGTTGCAGCATAACAATTGCATGATAATCTTGTGGTTTATTTTCGGCTTCAAGGTCAAGCATTTGGCCGCCAAGCATACCACCAAGCCCTGCTGCTTGCGCAAGAGCTGTGATAAGGTCAATTCTTATTTTTAGGCTCAGATCACAGGCTTTGTGAGCAATAATTTCAAAAGCAAGGGTTAAAAGGGCATTACCTGCTAAAATGGCTGTAGCTTCATTAAATTCTTTATGAACGGTGGGTTTACCACGCCGGAGTGTGTCGTTATCCATGGCGGGAAGATCATCGTGAATAAGCGAATAACAATGAACGCATTCCAATGCGACACCAATATCGAGAGATTGTTCAAAGGGAATATCAAAAAGTGCAGCACTTTGGATAACTAAAAAAGGGCGCAAACGTTTGCCGCCATTAAGTGTGCCATAACGCATGGCTTTAATTAAGATTTCAGGACGAGCAATTTCATTGTTTTGGATTTTATTGCTTAAAAGCGTATCAAGTCTTTTTTCAATGTTGTCGGTATGTTTTGCAAGAAGGGTCGTGAATTCATGCATCGTTTCTTCCTTTATTTTGCAAAATGAGTGAGCTCTTTTTAAGATAGGAAGACGAAGAATGAAACGATTTTTTAATGACCTTTAAATTCTATCAGATAAAAATAATGCCAGATGGTTTTAAACCCAATCTTTAAGGAGACTTAAAGTTTAGTATGATCTTTATTTCTTGTTTGGCTTTTTTTACGTGATTTTGCGTAATTTGTAGTTTGATGATGTATAATTTGATAAAGATAGGTGGCTTATAAGCGGGAAGAAGATTATACTTATTAATGTAGTTTAGTTTTTTATTATTTTGGTTGATCTATTCTGTTTGAGGGAGGTCACAATTTTTACGATCAGTTCAAAAGAACTTTATTGGGGTTATTTGTATTAGTATACAAGTCTACAGATCGTTTTTTGGTTTTAACCCGGCTTGTTACAAAATGAATTTCTCTTTTTGATGCTTAACCGATATTATTTTCATTAAAAATGTTTAAGTATACTCGTAAAATCGGATAAAAAATTAAACGAAAGTCTGGTCAAAAGATTTTAATCAGTGTATAGGATGCTGTAACATTGTTGTCAAAAATGACATTACTGTTGTCAAAAATGATATTAAAAATGACAATAAATGTTATTGTTTAAGTGTTATTTGTTCCTTTTTCGAGTCTATTTGGAGTATCTCTTTATGGCTGTACCTAAACGAAAAACTTCTCCATCGAAGCGGGGTATGCGCCGTTCGGCTGATGCCTTGAAAGCACCAACTTATATTGAAGATAAAAATTCTGGTGAATTGCGTCGCCCTCATCATATTGATTTAAAAACAGGTATGTACCGCGGACGTTCAGTTTTACCCCCTAAAGATTGAGTGCAGCCTATCTCTCCGGTGGCTCAATGGAGTGGGGTGAATAAACGGGAAGCCTTTTTAATATTTCTTGTAAGCAGATCTTATTGTTGAAATACAAGGCTTTCTGGTTAGGCGTACAGTGACCGATAATTAACTTTTTTTAAAGCAAAGGCTTTTGTAGCCGCCCATGTGGTTTGTGTGTAGAGCTCTTCGTGTATGGAAGGGTATTTACGATGAAAACTGTTTGTGCTCTCCGAGTTTAAGAAGTATTTTTTGTTACAAGTCCTTTTATTTTCTAGCCGGCTTTGAGTTTAAGCAAAAAATATACCCGTGCTTCACGAAATAAATGGTGCACGGGTTTAGTATATTCTCATAACACTTTGTATCATACAGTGCTTACTTATAGTTTATCACGCAGCATAGACAGCACTACTATCACCTTTTTTTTCATCGATTCCAGTTTTAAATTTGCGTTTGGGTTCTTTGGTAAGGTGCGCCTCTATCAAATTGATGGCTTCTGTTTCAGAAAGATTGTTGATGATAGCAATTTCACGAGCCATTCGATCAAGTGCAGCAGCATAGAGTTGACGCTCGGAATAAGATTGCTCAGATTGCAGTTCTGAACGAAAAAGATCGCGCACTACCTCAGCGATGAAAACGAGATTTCCTGAATTAATTTTCGTGTCATATTCTTGAGCACGGCGTGACCACATGGCCCGTTTAACACGTGCTTTCCCATGTAGGGTTTTTAATGCACGCTCAACAGAATCAGACTCAGATAATTTACGCATCCCAATAGAAAGGGCTTTTGCAACTGGCACTTTTACATCCATTTTATCTTTAGCAAAATGGATGACAAAAAGTTGCAATTTATGCCCTGCAACTTCCTGCTCTTCAATTGCTATAATTTGCCCCACCCCATGTGTAGGGTAGACGATATATTCAGAAGTTGAAAACCCTTTAACACTGGAGGTTTTTTTTTGTTGGGACGCCATATTAATTTACTCCCTTTGTAACCAACAATGATGTCGGAGAACAAGTTAAAATGCCTGAAAACTGAGTCTTCTGCAACTTATGCATATTATGCTCATTGATATAGCATAAAAGTTAAGTGTTTCCAGTTACAAATAAAAAAACACTTCGCTTTATAAAAAAGCGAAACAAAATACTTAGCAAAATGGCTTTATTAGGACATTGTTAACATTTAAAATGAAAAAAATCAATCATTCCACTTAAAAATTTTGTTATTACATAAAATAATCTGAGTTTTTTTAAAAAAAGAATAACACATTATGAAGTTATTATTCACCACTTCCTGGATTTTCTGAAAAATACTTTTCTAATTTATTAGGAATACCATCCATTTCTTTTGCTTGAGGAAGAGGATTTTTCTGGGTGGTTAAATTGGGCCATTTAGTTGCATACTCACGATTGAGTTCTAACCATTTTTCTAACCCAGGTTCTGTATCAGGCTTAATGGCTTCAGCAGGGCATTCTGGTTCGCATACACCACAGTCGATGCATTCATCAGGGTGAATGACAAGCATATTTTCACCTTCATAAAAACAATCAACAGGGCAAACTTCAACACAATCAGTGTACTTACACTGGATACAATTATCGGTTACAACGTAGGCCAAGGTAAAACTCCATTTCCCATTTTGATGACCTTTGAAGGAAATGATATGGACATCCTTATCATTTTAAAGTTGGTCACGAAGCGCTGCTAATTTTGCAAAAGGTGAATCAGGATCGGGGTGTTTTCGTTTCTGAGATGGTTTATTCTTTGTATATTGAGTGGGTGTTTTGGTGTATTTATGAGCGGGGCTGGCTTGTGATGCCTCTTTTTTGAAAGTTTTTCTATGTTTGTTTTGTCGTTTTTGCTTAGGTTTAGCGTGATTGTTATAAAGGCGATTGTACTGATAATTATAACGCCATAATAAAACAATTTTATCTTCTGTTTCTAGATATTGTTGGTGTGCAAAAGTGCCAACAGGTTCAGCAGCTGGTGGATGATCTTTTATACAAGGTGGTTCTTCAATACAAGAAGATGAAGCCTCTTTTTCTTTCTGTGTTGTGCTTGATGCTAGGATGTTTTGCCATTGATTGCCCACAAATTCTGCTGCAGGATAATTCTCTTTTGCTGTCAAATTATTTTCAGAAGATTCTTTGTGTGTGAGCTCTTTTTGAAGTTCAGCACTACTCTTAGGTTGTGATTGATAACCAAGACCTTTGAGAATTTCTTCCATGTCTGCATTATTGGCACCAAGAATAGACATCATCGTTGGCGTGGCAAAAAAACTTTTGCCATCATAGGCACCTTCAGGTTTGGGTTCTATGCCTGGTTTCCAATGAAGTGCAGGGCGGATAAGGTTGGCAAGACGTTCTAAAATATCAATACGTACAGCACGCTGCCCTAAAATTTGATACCCAACAAGATGGTAAATTTGAGGATTATATGTTGGATCAATAATCAGTGAGGTTCGTCCAGCAGTTAAAGCCGCTAAAATTTCACTTAAACCAGTTTGGTCACGCTCTTCTTTATGAAGGCTCCAAAGCAGTGTAATTGCTTGAGCTGCAGTGGGTTTGAGCATTCCTGTGACGTAGATATGAAAAGCACCAAAACGAACCCCTAGCTGCCGTAACACTGCACGCGATTCTTGATCAAGGTTTTTGACAATTTCAGCCACTTTTCGACGCGGTAAAATACCCAAATTGTCCACAAGTCGTAGAGCAAGAGTGTTTGTTGGTCCACTCAAGGTATCAGCATTGCGTAAATCGAAAAGAGGTTTTAAAGCTGTTTCAAAATGGAAAGTTACAAAACGCTCCAATCGTGCAACCACTCTATCTCGGGCTTCTCCAATTAAGTGATCATCTGCTAAAAGAATGAGCTTGGGTTTTAAAATATTGTCAGTTGAAGTCAGTTGTGCCACTGCCTGGCCGATCCAACGTACAATTCCATCACAGTTAAGGGCAAAATCTCCGTTAGCTGAAGCACAAAAACGTGTAACACGTTGAGCAAAGGCAGCAGTTAAGTCTTCATTATTTACTATATTGTGTGTTTCAGCTTTTGTATCTGTACCATTTTTTGTATGGGCATAAAAACGCAATCCCTCAAATCTGCCATTTCCAGGACTTTCGGTACGAATATCATTGTTGTGAACAGTTTCGCTATCCATCATTGTTTTCTTTCTCAGCTTTTTATGGGTAAGAGATGTTGCTTTCGACACTTCAATATTTGTGCCATTTCTCTAGCACATTTGTTGCACTTTCTTCAATCATTCTTGTGGTTTTTAATGTTTCTTTGTATCACTTTTACTTGAAAATTTCTTTTTTTCTTCATTTAGCTAGACCCTTTGCATGTATGCAAGCGCAAGTATAGGTTGTACTGAAAGAATCTTAGCATAAAGATGGATCTTCTAACATACAAAACAATTCATTGATCCTTCAACAAAAATAATCTGTATTTTTGTATTCCTTATAGCCTTGTTTTTGTGAGGGTAAAGACGTTGGGAGAGGGTGCTTTGCTTTACTGCTTAAGGGTGAGGTTTTCTCTGTTTACCATTGCGCATCATCTTTAAAGTTTTCATTACATATATTGTGCCCGGAGAGCAACTAACAATTATAAGTTGCAAAATACACTTTAAAGTAGTATAGACAAAACAAACAATTTTTACGTTCTTTTATACGAGAGAGTAAGTGGGCCGTTATCAAGCCAACTTTGATAATTTCAATCGCAGGGGTTGTAATGCGTAATCTTTCAAATGCAGTTTACAAAAGTAGCAAAAATTATAGCGATGTTGATAAAAGTTTGGGACGTAATATGATGCGTTCTGCAATGCAGGCACCTTATCTTGAGAAGAAGAAGGAGCATGATTTAGCTTTACGTTGGAAGGACAAGCGTGATGATAATGCTATGCATCAAATTGCAGCAGCTCATATGCGTTTGGTTATTTCAATTGCTAGTCGTTTTAAGCGCTTTAAAATGCCATTAAGTGACTTGGTTCAAGAAGGGTATGTGGGGCTCTTAGAGGCGGCTGCGCGTTTTGAGCCTGACCGAGATGTACGTTTTTCGACCTATGCAACGTGGTGGATTCGTGCTTCTATTCAAGATTATATTTTGCGCAATTGGTCGATTGTTCGAGGGGGAACGAGTTCTTCTCAAAAAGCTCTTTTCTTTAATCTTCGGCGTTTGCGGGCTCAATTGGTGCAAGATGATAGCACCATGACCAAACAGGATATTTTTCGTGTCATTTCTGAAAAGCTTGGTGTTTCAGTAAATGATGTTGAAACAATGGATTTCCGCTTTTCTGGTACTGATAATTCATTGAGTATGTCTGTTTCTGAAAATGATGGCAATTCAGTTACTAAAATGGATACTTTAGTAGATGAACAGCCTCTTCCTGATTCTTTAATTGAAAAAGTGATTGATGGTCAAAGACGTACACAGTGGCTTTATGACGCTTTAAAAATTTTGAATGAACGAGAGCTTGAAATTATTCGTTTCCGCCGTTTAAATGAAGAAAGTGCTACTTTAGAATTTTTAGGCGAAAAATTAGGAATTTCAAAAGAACGGGTGCGCCAGATTGAAGCGCGCGCTTTACAAAAGCTACGTTCTGCTTTGCTTAATGTTAACCCAGCTGATGCTTATGAAGTGTAAGCATTTAAGGTGTAAGTATAAGCATTTCAAATTCTCAAACGAGCCTTAAAGAATGTTGCTTAAAAATTGAGATGTTTACATCTACTCAGCAATGATTTTGACACGTTCTTCCGCATGTAAAATTTGGGTTGGAGAGAGTGCATTCATAATACGAAATAGTTTTTCTTTATGGACTGTATCTTGCATTTTTTCAGCAAGGTCTGCAACACTTTCTCCTTTTTTTACGCGTATGACACGAAGCTTTAGAGGTTTTAGCTTACTTAATGCTCGCGATGAAAGTAAATGAAAGCTTTTGATTGTGCTTTTGGTAATATGATTAAAGTCTTCAGGGTGATGAGGGGCGGCAGTAAGAAAACGCAAGACCTGGCCTTTAATGAGAATGACAACAATATCAAATTGCCAATGTTCATTGGATGCATGGGCATAAGCTGCGGCTAAACCTTGGATGGTGATTGGTTTGACAGAAGTTTGATCGAGTCCTGCGACCCATCCACTTTTCAGATAATCACTAGCAGACATGTTTTCAGGTAGGGGTACTGCATCAAAACGAATGGCGGTTTTATCTGGACCACTGGCGACAACAGCGTGCCCTGATGTGTTGATGGTAAAATTATTGGGAAAAGAAAAAGCTATACGCAATTGTGGGTGAATAAATTGGTTTCCTCGGATATACCCTTCGTGAAGGCTTCCACCAAAAATCATACCATCAATATACTTTAAAAAAGTGCTACGATCTGTTTCTCCAATGTTAGGCGCACTGATTTCATGAGCTTTTTTTATAGCAAGCTGGATTCGTTGTGGAGTGGTTGGATGGGTTGCCAAAAAATCAAGGGAAACATTTGTGGAAGGTGAGCTATCGCGAAAGTCACTATAAGCTTCCATTGATTTTAAGAAACGTGGAAATGCAAATGGGTCGTAACCGGCTTGGTTGAGCATTTCGATGCCAATTGAATCAGCTTGGAGTTCTTGACTGCGCGTAAATTGTGCCAGTTGTTTTTTATCTTTCAAAATATTGTGCGATTTGGCACTAGAAGGCCCTAGCATGTCTGTGGCAGTATGATCTGCAAGTTTTAGCTCAATTTCTTTTTGAAGACGCAAAATGCCATGATTGGCTGTAATGTGTGCTATTTCATGGGCTAAGATTGCTGCAACTTCTGACGTATCATTTGCCAATGCCAACATGCCACGGGTAACATAAATATAGCTGCCTGGAAGGGCAAATGCATTGATATTTTCTGTGTCTAAAATAGTGACATGATAGGTTTGATCAGGATTTTGTGAAACAGCTGTCAGCCTGTTTACGATTTTTGCTAACATATGTTCAAGTTTTGGATTGTAATATTCGCCGCCATATGTTTGCAAAATACGTAAATGGTACGTAGCACCCAATGTAGTATAGAGGTCATTTGTGTTGTTGGTTTGGTCGGCTATTTTGCTGGTGTGATCTTCTAAAGCAGGAGGGGGGGGAGAATCAAGTTTATCATTTACCTGGAAAATAGTGTGGCATGCAGACAATAAAAACAGGAAGCTTATGATCGCTATTGGCCAGATTTTCCTAAGAGAAGAAAATATTTGCTGAAAAAATCTGATGCCTTGGATCATTGTGCACCTGGTTTGTTGAATATTTTTCTTTAAAAACTTCATGTGTATTTTAATTTGTCTTGTTACAATCAAGGATCCCTTTTGGTTTCTTTATGATAAGAGTCTATAAAATAATAATAAAGAAAGCTTTATGAAAGGCATAATATGGCATGACAACATTTACAATATTGTTAAATGGAGATATTTGTATCACCGATCGTTTGCTCAATCAAATTCGCAAAAGCCGAGTGATTGCTGCTGATGGTGGGATACGTCATGCTGCAGCATTAAATGTGGTGCCTGAACTTTGGTTAGGGGATTTTGATTCTTGTGATCAGATTTTACTGCATGCATATGGTGATATTCCCCGTGAAGTTTTTCCTGCCGATAAAGATGCAACAGATGGCGCATTAGCATGTCAGAGAGCTTTACGCGAAGGTGCCAAACGGCTTATTTTATGCGGTGCTTTTGGGGGCGATCGCAGTGATCATAGCCTTTCTCATATGATGCAAGCAATAGCTATGGAAGAACAAGGCATTTCGGTTTTGTTGACCAGTGGTCGCGAAGAGGGATGGCCGATTGTGTCAAAGTCTTTTTCGTGTGATTTACCTGATGGTTGCCTGTTTAGTATTATCGGATTTTCTGATTTGCAAGGTTTAACAATGTCAGGTGTTCAATGGCCTCTTTTGGACCAAAATGTGCCTTTCGGGTCTTCTTTGACACTTTCTAACCGTGTGTGTGGAATTTTTTATTGTCATTTATACTATGGTAAAGCTATAATATTAGCGTCTATACATTCTGCGCAAAGTTCTTCTTAATATAAAAATAAAGAAGCAAAAATACAGGGATATAAGAACTGATAAAACATATAACTTCATTTTGAATTTAACAAAGAAAGGATTTTGATATGTTGAAACCAATTTTAACAATGATAATTGTTTTAATCGTTGGTTTAAGTTCGATGGCTTGTAGGCGTGTTGATCCAGCATTGTTAGAGGCTCTTTTTAGTGATTTGCCGGTTGATAATGCATTAGTTAATCATGCACCAGAGTTTTGTGATAGGAAAGATGATTCTTGGAGATAACTTAGGAAAACTTATGACAACTGTGAGTGTAGCGTAATTTCCGCTAAATGCTGAATATGTGTACAACTCTTTTTGTGATTTATAAGGTGGAGGCTATATTACTAGGAGCTATATATATCACTGTATAAGCATCTATACTTAATTCCATAAGACTCTTCTTAATACATAAAAGAAAATAGCGGGGGCAGGGAGCTAAGCGCTGGTGGGGTACATGATTTTATTTTCAAAGGAAGAGGGGGTGGTGATTTATGAAAATCAGTTTAATAAAGGGCAATTGTTTCAATCGTTGATTTAAGTTGAATGGTCAGTAAACGCGTTGATTCACAAATTTTAGAATGGTTTATTTATAATGCATCAGTTAGTAATTCGCCGGAATTTGTAACAGAAATGCGAATTTTTTGAGATAACTTTAAGCATAACTACGAGTGTAACAGTTGTTTGCGCTAAGTAGTTAATATTTGTAGAACTCTTTATTACAAAATTATAATGTAAAGACTATCTTTTTAGAAGCTATATATATTCTATATAAGCTATCGATACTTAATTCCATAAAGCTCTTCTTAATGCCTGAAATAAAATAGCGGAGGCAGAAAGCTAAGTGCTGATGGGGTATGTAATTTTTTTTATTTTTAACAAAGAAGGGGTTTTAATATGTTAAAATCAATTTTTACATTAACAGCTATTTCAATTATTGGTTTGGGTGTAGTGGCTTGTACCCCTACTGACCAAGGGATTGAAGATTATAGCTCTAGAATGTTAAGTAAATAGTTTGACAGGGAGACAGATAATTTCTGGAAATTTCTCTGAAAAAACTTTTGGTGCAGTAATTGATGGCTGTTGTGAATTAACTGTATTTGTGAATTTTTTTGCCATTTATAGTGTGGCAAGATTATAGTGTGAGCATCTATATTTAATTCCACAAAGCTTTTTTTTATGCATGACAAATAATAGCGGGGACAAAAAAATAAATATTGCTAAGGCATATTTAAACAAAAAGGGGGAGTGATATGTTAAAATCAGTTTTAACAAATGGCAGTTGTTTCAGTCGTTGGGTTAGGTTTGGATCAAGTTGAGTAGTTTGCGCAACAACTAAGCAATAAATTGCTACACTAAATTGCACACTATGGTATTTGTGGTACTGCGTTAAGTACTTTGGTAAGAGGTGCTTTGGCAGATACAGAGATTCCAAAAAAACTTTTTGGCTGAAAGTGCTTTAAGCAGGAAAATAAGATTTCAGGAGGATTTTCTAAAAGTAGTTCTTGGTGGCAAATTTGTATCAGTGTGAACTAATTGTATTAGTGGAACTTTTTATTGCCATTGGTAGTATAGCAAAGTTATGTTATGAATATCTATACTTTATTCTACCAAGCTCTTGTCAATGTATAAGAATAAAATAATAAGAGCAAGAAGGGTAAGGGCTGATAGATACATGTAACTTTATTTTGTTTTTAACAAAGAAAGGGTTTTGATATGTTAAAGTCAATTTTAACAATGACGGTTATTGCAATTGTTGGGTTGAGTTCGGTAGCTTGCACAACAACTGAGCAAACAGTTGCAGGATATGGTGTTGGTGGCGCTGCATTAGGTGCTTTGGCCGGAACAGCAATTAGTGGAAGCAGTTCTGGAGCGGTTCCAGGTGCAGCAATTGGCGCCATTGCAGGTACAGTAACAGGTGCTGCTGCTGCTCAGAAAAAACAGCAAATGCCTCAACAGGTACAGTTGTGTACTTATCGTGATGTGAGAGGTCAACTTTATCAAGCTCCTTGCCCACAGCCCGTACAACCAATGCCACAATTGTGCACCTATCGTAATACGAGAGGTCAGCTTTATCAAGCTCCTTGCCCGCAACCCGTACAGCCTTATTAATGGGTGTACCACTTTTACGACTTGATCGTATTGTCTTAACTTTTGGGACAACCCCTTTGCTCAATCAGGCTTGTTTGTCGGTTGGGCAAGGGGAGCGTATTGCACTTGTTGGCCGCAATGGGTGTGGAAAGTCAACGCTCTTAAAAATTGCAGCTGGCCTATTAGAACCAAGTGAGGGGGAGATTTTTCACCACCCTCACGCGTGTGTACGTTATGTGTCACAAAATTCTGGTTTTTCAGAAGGTGGAGATGACGTTTATACTTGTGTAGAGGCTGGTTTAAACGATGGATATGATGTTCAATGGGTGCAGAGCCTTCTTAGAGATCTTGGTTTTGTTGGGACTGAGAAATTAACAACGCTTTCTGGTGGAGAAAAGCGGCGCATATCCTTATTGCAAGCGATTGCAGCAAAACCTGATGTTCTTTTATTAGATGAGCCAACCAATCATCTTGATGTATCAACCATTGAGTGGCTTGAAAGTGTTTTGTGTTCTTTACGTTCAGCTATTGTCGTTATTTCGCATGATCGGCGTTTTTTAGAAACAGTGGCACATTCAACCATATGGCTTGATCGGGGTGTGACTAGAAGGGTTGAAAAGCGTTTTTCTGCATTTGAAAATTGGCGTGATAAAGAGCTAGAAAAAGAGGCTCGTGATCATCATAAATTGGGGCGTCAGATTGTTCGTGAGGAACAATGGGTACGTTACGGAGTGAGCGCACGGCGCAAGCGTAATGAGCGGCGTTTGAGTGTGTTAAAGGAGATGCGAAAGCTCCATAAAACCTATAAAGGGCCTGCACAACGTGCGCTTTTTGCAATATCTGAACGCCAAGATAGTGGTCAATTGGTGCTTGAAGCAAAACGGATTTCAAAGTTTTATGGTGAGCGCGTTATTGTTAAAGATTTTTCATTGCGTCTGCAGCGTGGTGACAAGATTGGCATTGTAGGCCCCAATGGTGTTGGAAAAACAACGCTGCTTTCTGTTTTGATTGGCCGCGAGTTGGCAGATGGTGGGGTGATTAAGCATGGGGTTAATGTGACCATGGCTTTGCTTGATCAACAGCGGATTTTAAATGAGGAAGAAACTTTAGCGCATTATTTGACAGGAGGCAGGGGTGATAGTGTGCTCATTAATGGGCAACAGCGCCATGTTGTTTCTTATCTTAAAGATTGTTTGTTTTTACCCGAACAAGCTTATACCCCTATTAAAGAATTATCAGGGGGGGAAAGAGCCCGTTTAATGTTAGCGCGACTTTTATTACAGCCTGCAAATTGTTTGATTTTAGATGAACCAACCAATGATCTTGATATGGAAACATTGGATTTGCTGCAAGAGCTCATTGCTGATTTTGCGGGGACAGTGATAGTGGTGAGCCATGATAGAGATTTTTTAGATCGAACCGTGTCTCATATCTTGGCACCTGAAGGCAATGGGCGCTGGATAGTTTATGCTGGTGGCTATAGCGATATGATGGCACAAAGAAAGCAGACTGAGCTTTTGCAGCGTCAAGAAGTGCACAAGCCTATTGCACGTGATCGGAAAAAACAAACAGCCTCTTCCTCAAAGGCAGTGCTACGCAGATTATCTTATAAACAGGTTTATGCACTGGAGCACTTGCCTGAACACATAACGCTTTTGCAAAATGAGATTAGAAATCTTGAAAAAGAATTATCTGATCCTTCACTTTATAATTGTGATCAGAATCGTTTTGAGTGTTTATCTGCGACACTTGAAGAGAAAAAGAATTTATGCATGCAAAAGGAAGAAGAGTGGTTGGATCTTGAACTTTTGCGTGAAGCTATTGAAAAAGATAATTGCTTAAATTAATCCATGCCAAGTGCACTTTTATAAAGTTGAATGATGGCTTCTTCTTCACTGCGTTCATGATCTTCTTTTTTGCGCAGTCGTATAATGTGTCGCACGGCTTTACTGTCAAAACCAGATCCTTTAAGTTCAGTATAAACGTCTTTAATATCGTCGGAGATTGCTTTTTTTTCTTCTTCTAATCGTTCAATACGTTCGATAAAAGCGCGCAATTGATTGACGGATATGGCTTGTGTTTCATCTGTTAGAGTGCTCATTATATTTTTCTCCAAGGTATGTGTTATAAATTGGCTCTTTGAATAATAAACTCTTACATTAGGGATGTCTAAAGAGTGTGAGAAAAGTCAATTGTTTCGCTTTTTTTATTAAATTAGCTTTAAATTAAAGTGAATGAAGAAATCTGATGGATAAAGAGAAGATAAGTCTATGTGTGGATAAAGGAAAGATAAAAAAGAGATAAAATAAAAATGTGATAAATTACACTTAAAGTTGCAATATTTTGAAGAAAAAAGAAAAGAAGGGATGAATGTTTTATTGTAGGGACCGTTTTTGTAAAATTGGGCTTGAAAATGTTAAAAAGCACGAAGGCCTGTTTCAACAGACAAGGCAGAAAAAATTGAAGGTTTTTTTGTTGAATGTTCTTATTTTGTTCTTATGTACAGAATATGTAAGAGCTGATTTTCGGGTTTGTAATATGACTCAAAAAACAGTAGGCATTGCCCTTGGTTATCGCATACCTTCAGACTGGATGAGTGAAGGTTGGTGGGTTGTTCCACCTACAATGTGTAAAACTTTGATTGATGGGCCTCTTTCATCGCGGTTTTATTATTTATATGCAGAAGATGCACAGAAAAAGGGCAGTTGGGTTGGTTCTGTGACGATGTGTGTGAAGGATAGCAAATTTGTTATTGAAGGTGTTCATGATTGTTTTGCTAGGGGGTTTCAAAAGGCTACATTTGAAGAAATTGATACAGGTGATCAAACAAGTTGGATGGTTCAGTTAATCGATAGGCCTTTTTTAAATAATTCAGTTTCGAAGTCTCCTAATACTTCAGAGGCCTCACCATGAAACGTGCACGTAAGATTAAAATTATTGCCACTCTTGGTCCTTCTTCTTTTTCAGTATCAATGATTGAGAAGCTTTTTAAAGCTGGAGCGGATGTTTTTCGGATTAATATGAGCCATACAGATCATGCGACAATGCGTGATGTGGTTGAGCGTATACGAGCTGTTGAAAAGGCAGTTTGTCGGCCTATTGGCATTTTAGCGGATCTACAAGGGCCAAAATTACGAATCGGGCGTTTTGCAAATGGCAAAGAGGATTTGATTGTTGGGCAAAGTTTTACGTTAGATAATAAAGATGTGCTTGGTGATGCACGGCGTGTTTTTTTACCTCATGAGGAAGTTTTAGCAGCTGTTAGACCAGGTGATCATTTATTGCTCGATGATGGGAAGCTTGAACTTTTGGCTGAAGCTTGTGATGGTGCATCTATTAAATGCCGTGTGATTGCTGGAACACATATCTCTGATCGCAAAGGGATCAACCTTCCTGATACGGTTTTGCCTTGTGGGATGATGACACCAAAAGATCATGCTGATCTTATGGTTGTTTTGGAACAGTCGGTTGATTGGGTGGCACTTTCTTTTATTCAACATCCAGAAGATATTTTATCAGTTCGCAAGCTGACACAAGGCAAAGTATCCTTGATGGCTAAGATCGAAAAACCTCAGGCTTTAGAGCATATAGAAGATATTATTGATGTGTCTGATAGCCTTATGATTGCACGAGGAGACCTTGGGGTGGAAGTGCCTTTAGAACAAGTGCCATCTCTTCAGATGAAGATTATCAAAGCGTGCCGTCTGGCAGGAAAACCTGTGGTTGTTGCAACGCAAATGCTTGAATCAATGATTACAGCGCCTGTACCAACACGGGCAGAAGTTTCTGATGTGGCCACAGCTGTTTATGCTGGTGTTGATGCGGTGATGTTATCGGCAGAATCAGCTTCTGGTCTTTATCCTGAAGAGGCTGTGGGCATGATGGATCGTATTGCAAAGCAAGTTGAGTGTGATCACACCTATGCGACAATGGTTAATGCACAGCGCCCTAAACCAGAGGCAACAGGGCCAGATGCAATTTCTTTTGCAGCGCGTCAGATAGCTGAAACGCTTCAGTTAGAGGCTATAGTTGCCTATACTGCTTCAGGTGCAACAGGTGTGCGTACATCACGTGAACGCCCAGACAGACCCATTATTGCCTTATCACCGATTGTTCAAACAGCGCGGCGGTTAGCTTTGGTTTGGGGGCTTCATTGTGTGGTTAGTGAAGATGCGCATGATTTAGATGATATGGTGTACCGTGCGGCTGCAATCGCTTTTCAGGAAGGCTTTTGTAAGACGGGTGATCGGTTTATTGTGATTGCTGGGGTTCCCTTTGGAACGCCTGGTGCAACAAATTTATTGCGTATTGCTTCTTATGACTCAAATTCTTCAAAGAGTGTTTGACGCTTTTAAAAGGTATTTAAAGGAGTTATTGAAAAGCGCATACTCTTTTTTGGCAAAAAATCTTGGAAGATATAAAGCTTGGAAAATATATGGTTTGCGCTTTAAGTGTTTGCAAACTACAATAACTCAAGTCGTTGGGTAATTTTTGGATTGATGAGAATCTTTATGCTTTTTTGTTATTTTAGAAGGGTAGGGTTGGTTTCATTATCCTGCAGCAATTGATCGGTCAGCATTTCAATGTGCTCAGTTGTTTCTTGCACAATTTTGGTTAGGGTTTTGTCTCGTTCAGAGTTTTGTTGTAAAAGAGCTGCACAGCTTTCTTGCAGCTTTCTGTTTTCTCTTTTTATTTCTTCCATTTCATCGATAATCATAATGCCAGCCATAACAGATAGGCGATGATCACCGATTTCTCCAAAATCATTTTTCAGGTGCGTGATATATTGATCTAATTGGGCTGCAAGCTTCTGAAGGTGGCTTTCTTGCCCTTTATCGCAAGCCATACGATAAATTTTGCCATCAATAGTGACAGAAACAGTTTCCATGTGTTTAAACCTTTACCTGTCAAGTACGATACGAATTGTTTCCATAGCACGAATCAATCGTTTGGAAACTTCTTTATTGGTTATTTCTAGCCGTTCTACGTGTGCTTCTGATTTATCAAGTTCTTGAGCAAGACGGCTACGATCAGCGTTCATTTGTTGAATTTCTGCTTCCCATTCATTGTGTTTATCGATAATAGTGTGACGATTAGTAATGGCGGCTTCTAAATTTCTGAGTGCTTTTTCTAGTTGCTTTAAAGCTTGTGGCAGAATATCAGTCTCTTGGTTCATAGTGATTGTATCCTTTAACTTAGCCTTTTTACAAAGACGAATCACTCATTCTCTTTTGTTGCATAGATTTTATTGTGAAAGATAAAGAATGTTTTAGCAAGAAAAGCAGGATGTTGATGTTAATTAAAAACTGGATTTTTAAACACTGTTGGCATAAATGTTATAGGTATGATTGGCATGATGTTAGGGGCATAATTTAAGACATAAAACATAATTTAGGAGCATAAAAACCATAAAAAATAGAAAGGCGTGATTATAGGGAACATATATAGCAAAATATATACGTATTATAAAAAGTGTCTTCAAGTTGTCAAAAAATAACAAATTAAAAAAATGGTCTATCATTCATGACAAATACTGAACAACAAAATCAAATGGCCAATGCTATTCGCTTTCTTGCTATTGATGCGATTGAAAAAGCACAATCTGGACACCCTGGCTTACCAATGGGGGCGGCTGATATTGCTACAGTTCTTTACACAAAATTTTTAGTTCATGATCCCAAAAATCCTCGTTGGCCCAACCGTGATCGCTTTGTTTTGTCAGCTGGGCATGGGTCAATGTTGCTTTATGCTTTAATGTATCTTTCAGGCTATGAAGATATCTCACTTGAGGATATCCGAAATTTTCGTCAAATGGGTTCTAAGATTGCTGGGCATCCAGAATATGGCCATGCTGCAGGAGTTGAAACAACCACCGGACCACTTGGACAAGGGTTGGCCAATGCTGTGGGAATGGCATTGGGTGAGCGTTTGTTGAATGCGCGTTTTTGTGATTTGATTAACCATTATACTTATGTGCTTGTGGGCGATGGGTGTTTAATGGAAGGTATAGCTCAAGAAGCAATTTCGCTTGCTGGTCATTTAAAACTAAATAAGCTGATTGTATTTTGGGATGATAATGATATATCAATTGATGGGGCTATTTCTCTTACAGATAGTACAGACCAAGTGGCGCGTTTTAAAGCGTGTGGTTGGAATACAATTAAGGTCAATGGGCATAATCAAAGTGCATTGGCACGCGCCATTGAAACGGCACAAATTTCTGACAAACCAACTTTAATTGCGTGTAAGACAATTATTGGTTTTGGGGCACCTCGTAAGGGGGGGACCAATAAGGTTCATGGGTCGCCCTTAGGGGCAGAAGAAATTGCTGCAACCCGTAAAGCTTTAGGTTGGGCACAAGAGCCTTTTGTTGTTCCTGCTGATATTCTTGATAGCTGGCGTTTGGCAGGTCTTAATGCTGCAAAGGAGCGAACAAAATGGGAGGAAAAGCTTTCTGCTTTACCTGTATTAAAACGGGTTGAATTTGAGCGATTGATGCGTGGCGATCTTGTGAGTAGCTTTGAGAGTGTGCTTGATGAATATAAAAAACAATTGGTTCTAGATTGCCCCCATGTTGCAACGCGTAAAGCTTCTGAAATGGCTCTTGAAGTCATTAATGGAGTGGTTGTTGAAACCATTGGTGGTTCTGCCGATTTAACTGGTTCTAACTGTACAAAAACCAGCCAAATGAAAAGCATTACTGCTGATGATTTTTCAGGCCGTTATTTACATTATGGTATTCGTGAGCATGCAATGGGTGCAGTGATGAATGGCCTTGCTCTTTATGGAGGGTTCATTCCTTATGGTGGGACTTTTTTATGTTTTTCTGACTATATGCGCCCTGCTATGCGCTTGTCTTCCTTAATGGGTTTGCGGGTGATTTATGTGATGACCCATGATTCCATTGGTCTTGGAGAGGATGGTCCTACTCATCAACCGGTAGAGCATTTGGCTGCTTTGCGCGCACTTCCTAATCATTTTGTTTTCAGACCTGCTGATGCTATGGAAACAGTGGAATGTTGGCAATTGGCTTTGAAAGCGTGCAAAACGCCTTCTACTTTGGCTTTGAGCAGACAGAATTTACCATTTTTGCGCCGAGATTATAAAGAAGACAATTTATGTATGCTTGGTGCTTATGAATTATTGATGGCAAGTGATACGGCTCAAGTTACCCTTTTTGCTTCAGGATCAGAAGTGGAAATTGTTGTAAAAGCGCATGCTATTTTAGAAGAAAAGGGTATTCCAACGCGTGTGGTTTCGGTGCCTTGTTTTGAGTTGTTTTTTGAACAATCTGCTTCCTATCAGAAAGCTTTAATTGGCGATGCACCCCTTAAAATTGCCGTTGAGGCAGCCATTCGGCAAGGGTGGGATTACTTTATTGGCAGTGATGGTGTATTTATTGGTATGGAAGGATTTGGTGCAAGTGCACCGATAGATGATCTCTATATGCATTTTGGGATTACATGTGAAAATGTGGTCACTGTTGTTGAAGAAAAATTGAAACAAATCAATGAGGGAAAAATCAAATGAGTATTCGCGTTGCAATTAATGGATTTGGTCGTATTGGGCGCTCTATTTTGCGCGCTATTGTTGAAAGTGGACGCAAAGATATTGAGGTTGTTGCGATCAATGATTTGGGTCCTGTAGAAACCAATGCCCATTTATTGCGCTATGATTCGGTGCACGGGCGTTTTGGCGCACCTGTTAAGGTGGTGGGTGATGCACTTGATGTTGGGCATGGTTTGATTCAGGTAACAGCACAGCGTGACCCTGCGTGTTTACCTTGGGGGGATTTGGGTATTGATATTGCCTTAGAATGTACAGGTCTTTTTACCGAGCGCGATAAAGCAAGTGCCCACTTGGTGGCTGGTGCAAAACGTGTTCTTATTTCTGCGCCTTCTAATGATGCTGATTTAACTGTGGTGTATGGGGTTAACCACCAGGCTTTAAGTAAAGAACACCAGGTGGTGTCGAATGCTTCTTGCACAACCAATTGTTTGGCACCTGTTGCGCAAGTGCTCCACAAGGTTGTTGGTATTGAAAAGGGCTTTATGACGACAATCCATTCTTATACGGGTGATCAACCTGTTTTAGATACAATGCACAGTGATCTTTACCGTGCTCGTGCTGCTGCTCTTTCTATGATCCCCACATCAACAGGGGCTGCTAAGGCAGTGGGATTGGTTTTGCCAGAATTAAAAGGTCTGTTAGATGGGGTGGCCATTCGTGTTCCAACGCCTAATGTTTCTGTTGTTGATTTGACATTTACAGCTCAGCGTTCCACAACAGTTGAAGAGATTAATGCTGCCATTTGTGATGCTGCGCAAGGTCAGCTTAAGGGGATTTTAGACTATACAGCAGAAAAACTTGTTAGCAGTGATTTTAATCATAATCCACATTCGGCTATTGTTCAAAATGAGCAAACTAAAGTTATTGATGGTAAACTTTGCCGCGTTCTTGTTTGGTACGATAATGAATGGGGTTTTTCAAATCGCATGGCTGATACTGCTGTGGCTTTTGCCAAAACTTTGTAAAGAAAGAGGACTAAAAGAGGGCCTTTGTTTTTTTTTTAATAGACATGCTAGCGAGAATTTTCCTTTGTACAGTTGGCTTGATGAAATTTTTTTTGAAAAGAGAGTCTTTTTTTTAAGAATGGAGATAAGCGCTGTTTTTGCTCTTGGACTTAAAGAAGGTAGTGTTATTTAATCAGATCTTTCGATAAGAGATATGTGTTTGCGAGAACTTTTTGGGTAAAGGAGTTAAGCTAAACAATTGATGAAAAGAATCAAAAAAGGGAACAGTAATGAAGTTTCGGACAATTGATGAGGTCGATGTTGCAGGAAAATGTGTGCTGGTGCGGGTGGATTTTAATGTCCCGATGTTACAGGGAAAAGTATGTGATGAAACGCGCCTTGAACGCCATAAAGAGACGCTGAGTGAACTGCAAAAGCGTGGTGCTAAACTTATACTGATTTCCCATTGCGGCCGTCCTAAAGGGCAAAAAGTTTCAGAGCTTTCGCTTCGTCCTGTTGCGCAGGCTCTTTCCAAAATCATGGGTCAGGAGATTTCTTTTTTGGATAAATGTGTTGGCCTTGAAGTGCGTGCTGCTGTTCAAGCCTTAAAAGAGGGCGATATTCTACTTCTTGAAAATTTGCGTTTTCATCAAGATGAAGAGGATAACGATGATGCTTTTGCTGAAGCTTTAGCATGCAGTGCTGACATTTATGTGAATGATGCTTTTTCTGTTTCTCATCGTGCTCATGCATCAACAGAGGGAATTACGCATTTTTTGCCTTCTTATGCGGGGCGTTCTTTGCAACGCGAATTGCATGCTTTAGAACAAGGGCTTGGTAACCCGGCGTATCCCTTGGCGGCTGTTGTGGGTGGCGCTAAGGTTTCAAGTAAGCTTTTTGTGCTCAATCATTTGGTTCAAAAGGTCAATATTTTGGTGATTGGTGGTGGTATGGCTAATAGTTTTTTAGCGGCACAAGGCTATGCTATTGGTAAATCACTCTATGAGCACACTTTAATGGAAACAGTTGAAGAGATTATTGAAAAAGCGCACGAATATCAGTGTGAGCTTGTTTTACCGGTGGATGTGGTGGTTGGATTGCATTGTGAAAAAAATACCCCGTATCGTCAGTGTGATCTTGAGGATATTTCTGATAATGAGATGATTTTGGATGTTGGTCCTCGTTCTATTGAACGGATTAATGAGATGCTTGATACTGCTGCAACTGTTGTGTGGAATGGGCCACTTGGTGTTTTTGAAGTTCCTCCCTTTGATCAGGGGACGATTGCAGTGGCGCGCCACGTTGCAAAACGTACTCAACAAGGTAAGTTAGTGTCAATTGCTGGAGGTGGTGATACAGTTTTTGCACTCAATCATGCGGGCGTTGCGAATGATTTTACTTATCTTTCAACCGCAGGGGGGGCTTTTTTGGAGTGGATGGAAGGCAAAAGCCTTCCTGGTGTTTTGGCTTTATGCAGGCTTGAATAAGTTATGGTATATGATGGCTTATGGGAAGATTCTAATAAGCCATTGTTGTTGAGAGAAATTGGGAAAAAAGAGGAGCTTTTTATGAAAGAACGTCTTGAAGATATAGCGCTTTGTTTGGTGAGTGCAGGAAAAGGCATTTTGGCAGCAGATGAAAGCAATGCAACAATTGGTAAACGGTTTGAATCAATTGGTTTAGAAGCAAATGAAGATTATCGTCGTGCTTATCGTGAAATGCTTTTTACTGCGAAGGATGCTATGAAATGCGCTATTTCTGGTGTAATTTTATTTGATGAAACCATTCGTCAAAAAGCATCCTCTGGTCAAATGTTGACTGATCTTATTCGAGATGTTGGTGCACTGCCAGGTATTAAGGTTGATACGGGTGCTAAGCCTTTGGCAGCTTTTCCTTATGAGATGATTACAGAAGGGTTAGATGGTCTTCGGGAACGTTTAAAGGACTATTTTTCTTTAGGAGCACGTTTTGCCAAATGGCGTGCGGTGATTACTATTAATGAGCATTCTTTGCCAACAAGAGGAGCTATGCGTCAAAATGCACAAGCTTTGGCACGTTATGCTTCTTTATGTCAGGAAGCAGGTCTTGTGCCGATTGTGGAGCCAGAGGTGCTGATGGATGGCCAATCGCGCCAGCATTCGATTGAACGCTGCTTTGAGGTGACGCAAGAGGTTTTAAAGACAGTATTTACAGAATTATTCGAGGCACGGGTCATACTTGAGGGTATGATTTTAAAACCCAATATGGTTATTGATGGGAAAGATGCGCGTAAAGCTTGTATTGAAGAAGTGGCTGAAAAAACTCTTTGTGTTCTCAAGCAGACTGTCCCTTCTGCTGTTCCAGGAATTGCTTTTCTTTCAGGGGGCCAGTCAGATGAGGAAGCCACAGCGCATTTATCAGCTATGAATGCTTCAGGCCCATGGCCTTGGACATTGACTTTTTCTTATGGTCGTGCGTTGCAATCTGCTGCTTTGAAAACATGGGGCGGAAAACAAGAAAATGTTGCAGCTGCACAAAAGGCTTTTTATCATCGTGCAAAGATGAATCATCTGGCAGCTTTAGGACAATGGACAAAAGAGCACGAACATTCTTGTGCTTGACCATTTATGTGGGCAAAATACGATTATAGTGGGAATGGTAGTTATTATTGACACGTTGATTGCGTGCATCATAATGATGAGGGTTGTGTTTTGCCTTTAAAGTGCATTTGTTTGTTCATGTGGGAGATGTTGTTATTGATGGCGCTGTAAGTGAAGATTTTTCAAGCATGTTCATGGGGTGAAGGCCCGCATGGGAAAGATGCGTGTGTGTTTGTTGGTTTGATTATTTGTTATATGAATGCACAGTAAGCAAGGCTGACCATGCTGGGTCAGAAGCATCATGAGGTGTTGGTAATTGGCGTTCGTTGCGCCCGGTAATATCGATTGTGTAGATTTTTGTTCCTACACCCGCATTTTGACGAAAGAACATGAGCACACGGCCATTGGGGGCCCAAGTGGGGCCTTCATTATGAAAACCTGTGGTTAAAAGCCGTTCACCTTGCCCATTGGGGTGCATAACGCCAATGGAAAATTGCCCCTGAAATTGCTTTGTGAAAGCGATATAGTCACCACGCGGTGACCAAATGGGGGTGGAATAGTTGCCCTCATTAGAAGAAATACGGTGAGGATTAGTGCCATCGGCATTCATAACATAAATTTGTGGTGTTCCCTCACGATCAGATGAAAAGACGATCTGCTTGCCATCAGGTGAATAAGAAGCTGATGTATCAATAGCTTTAGTTGTGGTCAGGCGCGTCATGGTGCGTGTGCGCAGATCCATCGTATAAAGGTTTGCGCTGCCGTTATTTTGTAATAAACTCATAATCACTTTTTGCCCATCTGGCGAAAAGCGAGGGGCAATTGTCATATTGTCAAAAGTTCCGATTAATTCTCTTTGCCCCATTTCAATTTGCTGAAGATACACATGAGGTGTTTTATTCTTATCATACGCCATGTAGGTAATTTCTTGCCTATTGGGTGAAAAACGAGGTGTGAGCACTAATTCACTTCCATCGGAAAGATAGGTTAGATTTGCGCCATCTTGATCCATAATGGCTAAGCGTTTAACCCGTGCATTGCGCGGGCCTGTTTCATCAACAAAAACAATGCGTGTATCAAAATAGCCACGTTCACCTGTCATTTTACCGTAGATTTCATCTGCGATCATATGGGCAACGCGTCGCCAGTGTTCTGGAGCTGTATAAAATCGCCGCCCTTTGATTTGGCGATTGCTAAAAACATCCCATAGACGAAAGTCAATTCTCAATCGTCCGCTTGCTTCTCTGTTAACGTGCCCGCTAACTAACCCCTGGATATTTGTGTGTTGCCACGCGGAAAAACGTGGCTGACTATCGGGATTGATGATTGTTTCAGGAAAAGATGCTTTGTTTAGTGGTAAAAAAAGTCCAGATCGTTCAAGATCTGCTGCAACGACAGCAGCAATCTTCAGCCCTATTGAATCATTGGATATAAAATCTGTGATTGCGATCGAGATGGGGTTAAAATCAGCACTGGCGATGGTTCCCTTAAGCTGTGCGTGAGCTAATGAAAAGTTGGAAAGCCATACACTTATGGTGACAATCAACCAAGAAAAAAGAGTGTATCTCATTCTTGTCATGCTGGATTTTATCCTTTCTTGTAAGAGAGACATATCTTCATATTATATAAGCTTTTTGTTAAATTATAGAGCTTTCTCTTGAAGCGGATCAACATTAAAATCAAAACCTTGCCCCCATAAATTATACTGATCACGCGGGAGATCTGGGTAGGGCTGGCATGCAAAAACGGCTGCATATACTTGTTGAATCATGACGGCTTGTTGACTTTCATCACCTTTAAGAGGCTCAATGATTGGAGTGCCTATAATCATTCCATTACGGTTTAATTGAAATTGCAAACGCACAACTGGACGGTTATTCAAATTTCCACCAATAGCAACAAGTTTAAGCTTTTTTTGAATACATGCGCCCGCAAGATTGACGAGGGTTTGTGCCATTTTTGTGGTATCGCCAATATCTTTTCGCGCCCCTTGAGATTGTGCCTCTTTGGAGCGTTTTGCACCGCCTCCTTGCGTGCGTGCACGATTGATCAGATTGCTTTCATCCATCGCTAAAATATCTTCAATCGTTTGTTCACCTTTTTTTTGAGGTGATTGTGCACTTTGGGATGAAACGTGTTTAGTGGGTTTTTGCTTCATTTTTGTCTGTGGAAGAGGAACCTTTGTTGGCAGCTGCACAATTTGCTGTGGTTTGTTTTCAGGTTCTGTTGGAGTCGTTGTTTCTGTTATTTTTGGTGTTTCTGGTTCCTCTTGTTGTGTTATATTTTCGTTTTGGGGTATCTCATCAGTGGCTTTTGAGGTAATTTCTGGCGTTGTTTGTGGAGAAGGCTCTACTTTTGTTTTTTGCTTTTCTGGTGTTGTAAGGGGAGGTACTTCTTGTTGAGATGCATCTTTTTCACCAAAAGAGAGAGGTGTTGTCTCAACATTTTGATTTTGTAGTTTTTCTTTTGGCTTTAAAGGCGCTTTACTATCGAGTGTTCCATCCCCTATATGGCGTGCATCTTCTTTTTCTTGTGGTTGTGCGGTTGGTTTTGGTGCTGGACGTTCGTTAAATGGTGCATTTTGTGAGCCTTGTGCACTTGCAAGCTCTTGATCAAGGGGGGCTAAGGTGATGGGGATGGCTTCTAGTTGATGTTGAGGAAAAGAAGTGGAATGCGTCAAATGCATTCCACCCCAGGTGAGAATGGCTATATGTGCTGCAAGTGAGAAAGCTAAGCTTTTTTTCATAGTATGATGAGAGTTTGTGTTCATCTTCTTTAAGCCTTAGCCTTTTTTACTGTTGATCGACTGTTATATGGTTTTGTGTGCGCTTTTGCCGATCATCTAGTTTTATGAGTTTATTATTGTGCTAAACTGGCTAAAGCAACTTGCGAAAAACCGGCCTTTTGAATATCAGCGAGAAGTTGTAAAACTTTTTCATATTCAACAGTTTTAGCAGCGCGCACAAAAATGCGTTGGTTTTGCAATGTTGGATCGGTTGATAGCTGCTCTTTTAATTTTGTAATCAATGCTTGTGATGTGGAATAATAGTCTTGATTGATTGCAAAACGCCCTTGTGTATCAAGCGAAACTGTTAAAGGAGGACGCTCTGTTTGCACTGGTCCTGCTTGGCTTTTGGGTAAATCAAGAGGAATACCATTGACCAAAAGGGGAGCAGAAACCATAAAAATAATCAGTAAAACAAGCATAACATCCACAAAAGGCGTTATGTTAATTTCGCTGATTAAATGATTTTGCAAACGACGATGTTTTCGTGTATTTTTTTGAGAAGGAGAAGCAAGAGAAAGTGCCATTGGAAACTGCCTATTGCAATGAGTTTAAGGTTATTTTCTCATCAATTTGCCGTGACATAATCGTTGAAAATTCATCAGCAAAGTCTTCTATATGTGCTATGATTTGAGTGCTTTCATGCGTTAGTTTATTGTAAGCAATCACAGCTGGGATGGCAGCTAACAGGCCAATTGCTGTTGCTAAAAGAGCTTCTGCAATACCTGGTGCTACCACCGCAAGAGATGTATTTTGAGAAGCCGAAATTGAAAGAAATGAATTCATAATTCCAACAACTGTTCCAAATAAACCGATAAAGGGGGCAGCTGATCCAAGTGTGGCTAAAAAGCCTAATTTTGATTCTATTTTTGCACTCTCACGCCCTAAGGCTAAATCCATGGCTTTTTCAATTCTGCTTTGTAAATTCCACGATGGTTGAACCCCTTTGGTGAGGGATTTTTTCCATTCCTTCATTGCTGCTATAAAAACAACACAGATGCTGTTGTTATGCTGATTTTGATAGGTTACATAAAGCTCTTCTAATGATTTACCTGACCAAAAAACTTGCTCAAACTGTTTGATGTTGTAACGTATTTTTCGGTATGTGAATATTTTATCGATAATAATTGCCCAGCTCCATATTGATGCAAGAATAAGCCCAATCATGACAGCCTTGACAACCCAATTGGCCTGCATAAACAAACTCCACATTCCAAGGGTATCTGGAGAGCCAAATTCTATGTGTGCCATGATATCGTTCCTTTAAATGAGAGATTTAATAAAATCTCATTAAAGCATGTTGTTTTATAGTTTCTAAATTTGACAAAACAAAGTTTAAAGTTTCTAAACAAAAAGATATTCAAGTATGAAAATGCTCAAAACCGTTTGTTTTGCTTCTATTATTTTTTAAAGTAAGTCAGTTTCATTTTGAAACAAGTGTGGAAGAAAAAAGATCTTTTGGTAAACGGCGTGGTTTTCCTTCTTGATTCATGATAGCAAGCGTTACTTGTGCTTCAACCAACAAGATGTTACCCCGCATGATTTGCTGATTCATAAAAAAGCGTGCCCCTTGAACACGTTCTAGTCGTGTTTGAACCGTTAAAAGGTCATCCATGTGTGCAGGGCGGGAATAAGTAATGTTTATGCGATGTACGACAAAAAATAATTTTTCCTCTGTGCTTGATGTTGATTGTGTGCCTGATGCTAACTCTATGTTATTACACCCTATGTTTCGCAAGAATTCTGAGCGCCCCCGTTCAAAGAATTCCAAATAACGTGCATGATATACGACGCCAGAAAAATCGGTATCTGCAACGTAAACTCTTGTTGGGAGATTATGAACATAAGCTAAATCATCCCCACTATAATTGGTTGAAGTGTCGTTGGTGCAAGTATCATTGGCGTGAGTATTGTAGACGCGAGTATTATGGGCAAGAGGGTTGTTGGTATGGGAGGTGTTGGTGTGAGTAGTGTGAGGATGATTATTGATGTGCGTGTTATTGATGTTGGTGTGGGGTGTTTTAGTCATCTTCTTTTTCCCATAAAGTGGGTTGTATTGAGGAATGATCTTGCGTGTTAGCTGATGGCGAGGATTTTTGTGCTAAAGCTGCCGATTCAGGGGCACAAAGCCCTAGGTGTGCCCAAGCTTTTTCTGTAATAATTCGCCCGCGGGCTGTGCGCTGAATAAAACCTTGCTGGAGGAGATAGGGTTCAATAATATCTTCAATGGCGTCACGTGGCTCTGAAAGAGCAGCTGCAATTGTTTCAATGCCAACAGGGCCGCCTAGGAAAGTTTCTGCAATGAGGATCAGATAGCGCCGGTCTAAAGGGTCAAGACCAAGGTGGTCAACCTCAAGACGTGAAAGGGCTTCATCTGCAATGAAGCGGTCAATTTTTTCTGAACCTTTAACAAGAGCAAAGTCACAAACCCGGCGCAACAATCTTCCTGCAATTCGCGGGGTTCCACGTGCACGACATGCAATTTCATGGGCACCATCATCGCTTATCTGGACTGAAAAAAGGCGAGCATTACGCTGAACGATATATTCTAATTCTTCTATAGTATAAAAACTTAACCGGATGGGGATGCCAAAACGATCCCGTAAGGGGGTGGTTAATAATCCTAAACGTGTGGTTGCTGCCACTAAGGTGAATTTAGCAAGGTCGATTTTGACTGAACGTGCTGCTGGTCCTTCACCAATGATTAGATCGAGTTGATAATCTTCCATTGCAGGATAAAGAATTTCTTCAATGGCTGGATTTAAACGGTGAATTTCATCAATAAACAAAACATCACGTTCTTCTAAGTTGGTTAAAAGGGCTGCTAAATCGCCTGCTTTGGCAATGACTGGCCCTGATGTTGAACGAAAATTAACACCTAATTCCTTAGCCATAATTTGCGAAAGTGTTGTTTTTCCTAAACCTGGCGGCCCTACAAATAAAACATGATCTAAAGCTTCTTTACGGGTTTTTGCTGCTTCAATAAATATTTTTAAATTTGCACGCGCTGCTTCTTGACCAATAAAATCATCAAGAACTTGTGGCCTTAAGGAACGGTCTGGGTCATTGGGAAGGGGTATGGCACCAAGAAGGCGTTGGCTTTCATCTTTATGCATTGTTACCTTGTATATCTGTTACCTTGTATTTTGAGCAGAAAAATGTTGTATGAAAAAAGTTACCTTGTGTTGGATGAATTGGAAAGCAATTTTAGACTGTAGCGAATGAGAAGCGCTGAGGAAACGCTCTCCTCTTCAAGGTTGGAGAGTGCTGAAGCCAGAGCTTTTGCTGCTTGGTCACGCTCAAAACCAAGCTTGATTAAAGCCGATAGTGCATCGTTGATTGGTTGATTGGTTTCTTGTGCTTGGAGGTTTGACACAAGATGTTCAGTATTTTTGCTCTCTTCATTGAAGGGCAATGCTTTGTTTTTGAATTCGCTTATAATTCTTTCACTGACTTTTTGACCGATTCCAGGGGCACGTTTGATCATTGCTACATCGTTTAATGCAATCGCTTGGGCAAGTTCACCAGGAGATAAAGTTCCTAAAATAGCTAAAGCAACTTTTGCACCTACTCCTGGCACATTTTGTAAAAGGCAAAACCAGTCTCGTTCAGCTTTCGTGGTAAAACCAAAAAGACGAATGGCTTCTGCACGAACATGCGTTTCAATAAACAGGTTTAAGTGTTCACCAAGGGTTGGTAAAGAAGATAAAAGCCTGTTTGATACAAAGATGCTATACCCCACACCTTGCACATCAAGGATGATGTAATCGTCGCAGATGCTGTCAAGTATGCCTTTTAATTTGCCGATCATGTATTAACCTTGTGAACTATAGGATAAACTAGTACGATGGGTACTATGACAAAGTGCCAGTGCCAGTGCATCAGCTGCGTCGCTGCTGTCAAATTCAGCGCGTGGGAGAAGAGTTTTGACCATCATATGAATTTGTTCTTTTGCACCATGGCCCACACCAATAACAGATTTTTTGATGGTGTTTGGAGCATATTCAGAAACTGGAAGACCTGCTTGGGCCGGTACGAGAAGTGCAATAGCGCGTGCTTGACCAAGTTTTAAAGTGGCACTAGCATCTTTGTTGACAAAAACATTCTCAACAGCTGCTTCATGAGGCATGAAACGGTGCACAACATCAGAAAGCCCTTGATGAAGCTGATACAGTCTGGAAGCAAGATGGCTTTTTGCATCAGAGCGTAGTGTGCCCGATGCAATAAAGTGTAGGTGATTGCCTAATAGATCAACGACGCCCCACCCTGTTCGCTGTAATCCAGGATCGATGCCTATAATACGAATCGCTTTTACCATATAATTAAGCCTATGTTATTTCTTTGTTCTTGAATAGATGCAATACACAAAAAGAACATAGAAACATTAATACAATCCAAAAGAATGCAGTAAAAACGCTAAAAGAATGTAATGAAATGACTTGTGAAAAAATTGTGTTTTTTAATAAAGAGGAAAGGGCAGGGCTGAAAGCACCGGTGGTAGGAAGCTTGTTTTAGAGTAGCAAGGGTTGGGTGTATTGGTGGAGATGTGTTTGGAAAGAGCGTGGAGGAGCAAGAAGCTTGCATTGATGGGAAGAAGATGGGGGCAGAAGTTGGGCTATGTTGGTGAAGGGGTAATTAGTGTAAGAGGTGGGGGTTGGGAGATTGGGGAGATGGCTTGGGAGAAGAGATCAGGAAACTTTAAGCACGCGTTGGTAGAGAGAATGGAAGTGGTTTTTGCGTGGTAAGGGGGGATTTAAGAGCGCCGAAAAGCACGTTTGAGCAATTGAATTTGTTTGCTTACAGGATTGTTCTTTTGTAAGGTTTTGCAAGAAGTTTGATCGATATCATAACTGACATGGCGCATACGTTCTTCTAAACGCAGAGAACGTGCTACAAAATGGCGGAAAATTTCTGGTAACTCTGTCCAATGAGCGGTTTCTGGCCCTAGTGATGGTGTATGAAGAGAAATTTTTGCAATCTCTTTTTGTATTTGTTCGGGAGACATTTCTCCTTCACGCCCTGCACGAAAAAGTAAAAGTCGAGAGGCGATTTGCATTAGCCGTGTACTTAAATACATGGCTTCTTTTGCATAAAGTGCAGAAGTTTTGTCTGAAAGGTGGCGAGCAGCGCATTTACCTTCTTTATCGATATAATCTGCTGTTTCTTCAATGAGGTCCATCGTTTCTTCATAGAGACGGTTAAAAACGCTCTCAAAAGCATCGTGTTCCATCATGATAATGGGTTTATCTTGTGAAGGTTCATGTGCATTCACGTCTTTATACTCCATACTCCAATATGAGAAAAATAATGACATTAAAGACCAATTTAAAGATTTATTTTCTCATTGTTATAGAAGATGCCTTTTTAAAGACAATTGCGCAATATACTTCTTATGCTAAGGTTAATGAGTAAGGTAGCAATATTTATAAATTTGTTTTGTTTTTTGAAGATGCAAGGCGATAAGTTCTTTGATTTTCATAATAGTAAGCTACAGCAAATTGTATTGCGATACCGCTTATCATCAAGAGGGTGTCGAAAAAAAATGTGCTTGTTGTTAGTGTTTTGAAAATTTGGCCGCACATTGCAAAAATGGTGCCTGTGACAAAAACTGGTAAGCTGTATTTACCTAAAATGGCTAAAGGATGTCTTGTGGAGAGGTGAAGTCGCTCATGCAAACAGGGAAGGAAAAGGATTAAAGATGCTAAGGCCAGAATATGCACCAAGCGAGGAAGACTTAAGAACGTTTTATTAAAATTCATGAGGGGTGAGGACCAGTTAGATGATCCAAAGCTTCCCCACCATTCTAAACGCACCCATAACAGTGCAAACACAAGATAACTTGCTGAGAAAATAACAATTAAAGGACGAAAGGCTATTTTCCCTCCTTGTTTGAGGTGTATCGCGCTTGTTAACCCAATAATAAAAAGGAACTGCCACGACAAAGGATTTAAAAACCACTGCCCTTGGAGTGGATAAGAAAGTGGTGCAATGCTATAAAAGCCGCATATAAGATATATCATCAATGATATAAAAAGAAGAAAACCTTTATGTTTGTTCGTAAGATAGAGGGCAAAAGGGGCAAACAACATACAAACAATATAAAGAGAAAGAATATTATTATAGCCTAATTGATGGCCAAGACTTAAAGTGCTTAAAAATGTGATGAAAGGTTGTGTTAAAAATATCCCCACATTATTCATAGATGAAAGTTGTTCTGAGCGCCATAATACAGAGGCTCCCAAAAAGAGGGCTAATGTGATAAAGGTTGTAAAAAGATGTGCTTTATAAAGCACAAAAGCTCTCTTCCAAAGCTTGCGCATGTATGAAGTAAAACAGCTTGTGAGGGCCTGAGCATGGAAGCTTAATCCAAGAGAAACCCCTGAAAGCAAAACAAATATTTCTGCCGAATCAGAAAAACCAAAGTTTTTAAGTGTGAGATGTTCATAAAATGTTCCAGGAATATGGTTGATGAAAATCGTTAACAGAGCCAAAGCACGCAACACATCAATACGGGTATCACGGTGAGATAAAGGGGAGGTATGCTTATCACAGTTTAAAAGAAATGTATCGTGAGGGGAAATACTATGATGTGCCATCAAGAGATCCTTCTTCATGATTAAAGGGGTAGATCTGCCTTTAACAAAGCGTGATGATAAAATAAATCTTTATTTAATTTAATCTTTAAGGGAGGCTGTATGGTCCATCAGAAAAATAAACCAATTGAACATTATTCTTTTCCTCAGTTGGTTCTAACATTGGATGTTCGGCGTATTATTGATCCTGTATTTTTGCGTCAGCTCTTGCAAACAAAGTCTTTTGCTTGCGTTATTTTATATGATTCATTTGTTAATCAGGGTGATGGTGCTTTTTTACAAAATAGTGCTCAGATATATGCTGATGATATTCAACAAAATGGCGCTGCCCTTATTATTGCTGAAGATAGCCGTGTTGCTGGCAGAATTAAAGCTGATGGGATGCACCTGGAGAGTGGTCTTGATGCTTTTGATGTGTTGGAGAATCAGAAAAAAAACAAAAAAATAGTTGGTTTTGGAAATTTACGAACACGCCACTGTGCTATGAGTGTTGCTGAAGCTGGGGGGGATTATGTGTTTTTTGGAAAATTGGGTGCTGATAAAAAACCATTTTCCCATCCTCGAAATATTGCTTTAGCACAATGGTGGGCTGAGATTATGGAGGTGCCTGCTATTATTCAAGCAGGCAGTGATCTTGAAACTGTTGATGAAGCCTTAAAAACGGCATGCGAATTTATTGCCATTGAAGAGATGATTTTTGCTCATGATCACCCCTTTATTGTACTTGATAAGATCAAAGAAAAATGCAAAAGTCACCCTTTATTATAGGAAGGAATATTTGTAATTAGTGGGGAGAGGCCATCCATGGTCAAATTTTTTGCATATGTGTTGATTTTTACAGGGGTTTTGTCTTGGTCTGCTGTTGCAGCTTTTGTTGGAGAAGAAGCATCAACGGTTGAAGTTGAAACTACAAAAGTAGAAAAATCACAAGATCAATCCATTTTAAAGGTGTCTCAAAGTTCTACAGAACCCAAAGATCGTGAGAGTTCTGCTCAAATATTAAAAGCAGGGCAATATGATAAAGCCTATGATTATTATGTGCAAGGCAACTATTTAAAAGCTTTTTATGAAGCGCTCAAGCGTGCTGAATACAATGATCCAACTGCGCAAACTTTGATTGGTCAAATGTATATGGAGGGATATGCTGTTCCTCTTGATGGTGAGCGCGCTGCTTTATGGTTTGGGAGTGCTGCAAAAAACGGTGACCCACAAGCACAACTGCGCTATGGTCTTATGTTATTTAGTGGGACTTTTGTCACAAAAGATAAAGAGCGTGGCATAGAATTTATTCAAAAGGCAACTCATGCTGGTGTGAGAGAAGCCTATTTCTATTATGGGCAAATTGTTCTCCATAAAGCTTTTGATGAAAAAAAACATCTTGAAGAGGTGGATTTACAAAATCAACAAGATGAAGCAAAAGAACAAGCTTTGGTATTGTTTTTAAGAGGTGCTGCTCTTGGTGACCCTGAGGCTGCTTTTGCTGCTGCAAGAATTTTATCTGTGGGTACTTTAACAAAGCCAAAAGATGATTATAATGCACGAAGATTGATTGAGGTTGCAGCTCAAAATAAACACCTTATGGCCCAAATAATGTTGGCACAATGGTTGATTGAGGGTCGTGGTGGGGAGACTGATTTTAAACGGGCTTTTTATTTGCTATTTGACAATGCCGTTAAAATGGTTGCAGTGGCACAAGTTAATCTGGCAAGACTTTACCGTGATGGAATAGGGGTGGAAGGCGATGTTGTTACTGCTGCTGCATGGTATATGGTGGCAAAACAGGCGAAAGTACAAGCTTCTGATCTTGAAGTGATGCTCCAGGGAATGGATGAGGCGCAATTGAAGAAAGCAGAACAAAAAGCGGCCGCATTCATACCTGTTCTTTAAGCGCATTTTCGGTAAAAATCGATTGATGGTTTTGGAAGATCATTTTCATTTAAGTGAGTTTTGAGCTCTTTTCATGAAGGTCATTTGTTGGCAAATCCTGTGGGGTAGTTGTTTGTAATAGGGGTGGTTTTTTGGCAAAGTTGTTCAAGGTTTTCTTCCAAGGTGTTTTATAGTCTTGCAAAAAGCTGAAAAGCTAGAGTACACAACAATGCTTATCTTGTTTGAAAAAAACAAATGAGGCTTTAAAAACCATAATGGTTTGAGAAAATAAATAAATTTGAAAAAATAAAATTAAGCTTTAAAAGCCGCAATGGCTTGAAAAAGGCACATGAAGCCTGGAAAGATTAAAGGGCTTCTTTAAAGGAATCAGATGGAATATAAACGATGAAAATTAATGGTAATGAAATTCGTCCTGGAAATGTTATCGAGCATCAAGGAGGTTTGTGGGTTGCTGTTAAATGCAATGCTGTCAAGCCAGGAAAAGGTGGTGCATTTAACCAGGTTGAGATGAAAAATCTGATTGATGGGACAAAACTCAATGAACGGTTTCGTGCTGCTGAGACTGTTGAGAAAGTGCGGCTTGAACAAAAGGATTTTACGTTCCTTTATCAGCAAGGTGATGTTTTGGTTTTTATGGATTCAAGCTCTTATGAACAACTTGAATTGCACAAAGATTTTGTCGGTGATCGCGCTGCTTTTTTACAAGATGGAATGGTTGTCACTGTTGAGCTTTATCAAGAAAAACCAATTGGCATATCACTGCCTGATCAGGTTGTTGTAACAATTGCTGAGACTGAGCCTGCAATTAAAGGGCAAACTGTTACCTCATCTTATAAGCCCGCAATTTTAGAAAATGGTATTCGTATTCTCGTGCCACCTTTCATTCAGGTTGATGAACGTGTTGTTGTTGACACTAATGAATTGATTTATGTGCGTCGCGCTAATGAAAAGGGATAAAATATGGCACGTTCTGCGATCATGAATGTCATGGTTCAAGCTGCCCTTAAGGCGGGACGTTCTTTGGTGCGTGATTATGGTGAGGTTCAAAACTTACAAGTGTCTTTAAAGGGGCCGGCTGATTATGTAAGCCAAGCAGATCGCAAGGCTGAAAAGATTATTTTTTCTGAATTGATAAAGGCACGACCTAAATTTAGTTTTCTGATGGAAGAATCAGAAGAGATTATTGGAGAGGATTCTCAACATCGTTTTATTGTTGATCCTTTAGATGGCACAACAAATTTCTTACATGGTATTCCCTTTTTTGCTGTTTCTATTGCGTTGGAACGTCAAGGGCAGATCGTTGCTGGTGTGATTTATAATCCTATTTTAGATGAGCTTTTTACAGCTGAGCGCGGGTGTGGTTCTTTTTTAAACGATCGACGTTGCCGTGTAGCGGCACGGCGTAAGTTGGGAGAATGTGTGATTGCAACAGGAACACCCCATTTTGGAGGTCACAATCATGGGCACTATCTTGTTGAGTTGCGTAATGTTATGGGTGAAGTTTCTGGGGTTCGTCGTTTTGGTGCGGCTTCTCTTGATTTAGCGTATGTGGCTGCAGGAAGAACAGATGGGTTTTGGGAAGATAATCTTCAAATTTGGGATATGGCTGCTGGAATCATCATTGTTCGTGAAGCGGGTGGTTTTGTTAGCGATAAAGATGGTGAGAGCGCTATGTTTGGCACAAAAAACATCATCGCTGGTAATGAATTTATTCATGCTCAATTAAGTCAAACGCTTAAAAAAGGCGTGTGAAAGACCAGGCTTTTACTGGCAGTCAGATGCATATTAAACTTGTGAGTTCATAAAATGAGGGGAAAGAGGTTTGCCTACTGATCTGTAAGGTATAAGGGCAGGGGCGTTTGTTTCCAGCGCTGGTGGGGCCCGTTGAGAGGTGTGTTTGGTAGAACTGATGAGGGAGGAAGAGCTTGCCCACTTGCTTTACTGATCTTTGAGATAAAAGAAGAGGGGCTGTTTTCAGTGTTTGTTGGAGCACCTTGAGGGGGATGGGTTGATAGCATTCTAAATGTTTTGAAATGATTTGAGTGTTATGTTTTGGTATGTTGTAAGATTTCTAGATGTTTTAAAAATTTTTTATGATTTTTGGTCTGGTGAAAATTGCAGTTGAGCCCAATGTGCATAAACTCCATTTTGCTCAATCAATTGGGCATGGGTTCCTTCTTCAATGATGGTTCCTTTATCAAGCACGAGGATGCGGTCTGCTTTTAAAACTGTTGCTAAACGGTGTGCGATCACCAATGTTGTTCGATTGTGCATGAGCCCTTCTAAGGCTTCTTGCACGAGCCTTTCGTTGTGTGCATCTAAAGCTGATGTGGCTTCATCAAGGAGCAATAAAGGAGCATTTCTTAAAATTGCTCGTGCAATACCAATGCGTTGTTTTTGCCCACCAGAGAGCATAATTCCACGTTCTCCAACCTGGCTGTTCAAGCCTTGAGGAAGAGATTCAATAAATTCAAGTGCGTTTGCTGCTTTTGCTGCGGCGATGACTTGTGCTTCGTTAGCATCTTTTGTACCAAACATGATATTTTCGCGCAGTGTGCCTTCAAAAATAACAACCTCTTGCGGGACATAAGCAATTGATGAGCGTAAATCGTAAAGAGAAAGGTGGTTAAGATCAACGCCATCAAATTGGATTTGCCCCTTTAGGGGATCGTAAAAACGCAAAATGAGAGAAAAAAGAGTGCTTTTTCCTGCCCCTGAAGGGCCTACAAAAGCAACAGTTTCACCAGCTTTTATGGAAAAGGATAAATTTTGCAAAACTTTTTCTTGGGGCCTGGAAGGGTAGTTGAAATGAATCTGATCAAAAACGATAGCTCCTTGAACGGGATTTGCTAAGGGCAATGGGGAATCTGGTGTTGTGATGGTTGGTTTTTCTTGCAACAATTCGGCAATTCGTTCTGTTGCACCTGCTGCTTGTACTAATTCTGCACCAAGTTCGGATAGTTGTGCAAAAGTCATGGCGCCGAAAATCGCATAAAGGACAAATTGACCAAGTGTGCCGCCAGACATAGTGCCATTTAAAACATCACGTGATCCGATCCATAAGACTGCAACAATGCTTCCGAAAACTAGAAAAATAGCACATCCGGTAAAAAAGGAGCGGAGGACTACAGAAAATTGCGCTGTTTGAAAGGTGCGTTCAATAAGAGATGCAAAACGAGCAGAAATAAAATTTTCAGATGTAAAAGCTTGCACAGTTCGAATAGCGTTTATCTGTTCAGAGGCAAGAGCATTTGCATCTGCTAAACAGTCTTGCGCAGTGCGTGTACGTTGACGCACTTTACGCCCTAAGACAATTAATGGAATGGCAACAAGGGGGATGGCAAGCACAACAAGAAGAGACAGTTTAAGATTGGTGATGACCATCATCACGATTGCACCAATTATCACAATGAGATGACGCAAAGCTGTTGAGCTTGTTGACCCAACAGCGGTTTTTATTTGTGTTGTATCTGTGGAAAGCCTAGACATAATTTCGCCAGAGCGAGAATGGTCAAAAAAAGCAGGTGAAAGCTGTGTGATGTGGACAAAAAGATCACGGCGTAAATCGGCGACAATGCGCTCACCCAATGTGATGACACAATAATAACGGCATGCTGAAGCAAGTGCTAGAAGCAAAGCTAATACAAATAAGATACCAAAATAAAAATTAATATTACCGTGACTTGAAACAGAAAAACCATGATCAAGCATCTGACGAATGGCAAGAGGCAAGGCCAATGTGACAGAAGCGGCAATAAATAAAGCTACAAAGGAATAAAGAACAAGCCAGTGATGGCGTTTAATATAAGGAGCAAAAGTTGCAAGCAAAGCAAAAGAAACTCTTTTTTTAGAAGGCTGTGCAAATTTGGCAGAACGATTTGATGATGTTGAGGGGGTGTGCTTGTTCATCCTATTCCTTATCTTTTTATTTTTTCCTTATAAGGTTTTCTAGATTCTTAAGGCTTTATGGATTGATGAGCTTTGCACACTTGTTTTTTTATGTGAGCTCAGTTATAAGAATCTCAATTCACTTAATGTATCAAAAAGACGAAGCGAGCGCACTTAAAAAAAGCAAAACAGCGCTTTTTCGTTATGTAAAAACGAAAGTATGCCATTATGAAAGCAAATATTCATCCCGATTACCATATGATTTATGTTGCTATGACTGATGGAACTAAATATGCAACTCGCTCGACATGGGGAAAAGAGGGAGATACTCTTTCTCTGGATATTGACCCTACAACCCATCCGGCATGGACTGGTGGTTCCCAGATATTGGTTGATCGTGGTGGTCGTGTTTCTAAATTCAAAAATCGCTTCGGTAATCTTGGCGTTTAAAATATTCCATCTCTAAAGACAGTGCGTGTGAAATTTGCGATAAGGATTGAGCACGTTTGAGTGTGCAGATTTGGCGCGTTATGTGCTGGATTGTGTGCTAAGAGCTTCTTACTATCAAGCGCAAACGCCACCGTGGGAGGTGGGAGGAGCTATTTCAAAATTTCACAGGCATTAGCTTTCAAGAACATGGCGTGTGTGAAGCGTGAGGTGATTTGCGAAAGTTAAAATTGTGTGAGGTGAGAGATTTTTGTAATCTGAATGCTCAATTCATGCATTGAAAATTCTCAATTAAAAATTCTCAAGAATGTCATTACAGAAACTAAAAATTAAAAAAGCCCCTTACTGCTTTCAAAGAAGCACTCTTTGATGGGGGCCTCTTTGATGCATTCAATCAAACTCTGCAGTAGTAGAGCAGGTGATGATTATGAAGACAGCTTTTATGGAGACAGCTTGGCTAAAATTTCATCACTGACATCGAAATTGGCATAGACATTTTGCACATCATCATCGTCTTCTAATGTGGTGAGAAGGCGCAAAATAGACAGAGCTTTTTCTTCATCTACGGGGGCAAGGGTGGTTGCTTTCCAAATGGTTTTAATGGACTGAGCCTCACCAAGCGTTGCTTCCAACATTTTTGAAACTTCACCAATATTTTCAAAGGCACATAGAATGTGGTAGCCAGTTTCTTCTGTTTGGACATCTTCAGCACCAGCTTCAATGGCTGCTTCCATGATACTGTCTGGTGTGCCTGCTTCAAGATTATAGATAATTTCACCGATTCGGTTGAACATGAAGCTAACAGACCCTGTTTCCCCTAAAGCACCGCCGGATTTGGTAAAGGCAGCACGCACATTGGAAGCGGTACGGTTACGGTTATCGGTTAAAGCTTCAACAATGATTGCAACACCGCCCGGACCATAGCCTTCATAGCGCACTTCATCATAATTTTCAACATCACCGCCTGTGGCTTTTTTAATGGCGCGTTCAATATTATCCTTTGGCATGGATTGCGATTTAGCGTTTTGGATAGCCAGCCTTAAACGTGGATTCATTGCCGGATCAGGAGCGCCTTGTTTGGCTGCAACTGTAATTTCACGCGCAAGTTTAGAGAACATTTTTGAGCGTATTGCATCTTGACGCCCTTTACGGTGCATAATATTTTTAAATTGTGAGTGGCCTGCCATGGCTTCCCTTTCAGTTTGGATGATCACACAACCTTGTCTGGCAAAATATATATTGTTTAGCAAAATAATATATTAATATATGTTGTTTAGCAAAATATATGTGTTGCAACATAAGGTGCTCAGATTGAAAAAACTTATAAGAAGATTCATAAAAAAGGTAAATACACTCTTGTTATGATCATCTAAAGACATGTGTCTTGTCGTGGTATAAAAATCACGCTATAAAGACAATTTCATGAAAAAGGAGGAGATTTCGTGGAAAAATGGTTTACTCTATGGCTCTTCATTGGAAGCCGTGATAAGCCGTTGTATATTTCAAAATAAATGCTCAGAGTTTCTAAAATGGGCAGTAACTTGCCTTTAGTTTCAAAGGGGCAAACAAAAGGATAGTATAAAGATGGCAACAAAACTTTTGATGCCCAAAGCGACAGCTGTGTGGTTGGTTGATAACACGGCACTTTCTTTTGATCAGATTGCAGAATTTTGTCAGTTGCATGTTTTGGAAGTAAAAGCCATTGCTGATGGTGAATCTGCCCATGGGGTTAGAGGTCTTGACCCCATTAGTTCTGGGCAGTTAACACGCGGTGAAATTGCTCGTGTGGAGGCTGATCCAAAAGCACGTTTAAAGATTTGCGAATCAAAGGTGCGTATTCCAACACCAAAACGCAAACGCGCTCACTATATTCCTTTGTCTCGACGTCAAGATCGCCCCGATGGGATCTTATGGTTAGTCCTTAATCATCCTGAGTTGAAAGATGCACAGATTTCGCGATTGATTGGAACAACAAAAACAACCATTGAGCAAATTCGTAATCGGACACATTGGAATAGTGCTAATTTAGTTCCTCGTGACCCTGTGGGGCTTGGCTTGTGCTTGCAAATTGATTTGGATATTGAGCTCCAACGGGCTGCAAAAAATCGCCCTCTCCCTTCAGCAAGGAGCGAAACTTTGCTTCCTGCATCAGTAACAGAAAATTTTGCTCTCAATGATGGTGAGCCTCAATCAGCTGCTAGTGTTGAGGATGAACTAATTGTAGATAAAAATCTTGATGCTGATAAGGTTTTTGCCAAACTAAATGCGCTCAAAAAAGATCAATCAGATAACGAGCATTAGTCATATAGCAAGCGTTCGTTATAAAGTGGTGGCAGTTTATTTTTGTGCAAGGGGAGCTTTAAGATAAGGGGAGCTTTAAGATTTTGTCTTTCGTTCATTGAGAATGAAAATATTGAGAGGGAGATTTTGCGTCTCCAGTGATGGTGCGTTTGAGATCAATGTCAATGTTGAGGATAGCCAGTTGTAGACAAAAAATCTTGATGTTGATAAGGTTTTTTGCCAAGCTAAATGTGCTTTTAAAAAGTCATTCAAGTTGCTAAAGTAGGTGTGCAGAGTGTGCACTTTGGAAAGGCCTTGGGTTTAAGGGGGCGCTAAAGGTTTACGCAAAAGAGTGAAAAGCAGAGCGAAAAGACTTGAAAAGGGTTGCAAAAGAGAAGAGAATGTAAAAAAGAATGCACATGAAAAGGAAGTGTGCTTTAAGTGAAATATTTATTTTCTGATAAAATTTTTAGGGGATAGCGTATTAAAAGTCCTTAACTTTAGTGCTTTTTATTAAGGAGAATCAGCATATGGGGTTTATCCGAAACATATTTTGTCGTCCACTAGTTGTGGTCTTTGTTTTCTTGTTGGCTGTTGTTGGTTGTGCCAAAAAGAATATCAATGAAATGGGTGGCATGCATTCTTCTATGGGGGGTGCAAATTTTAATAGTGCTGTAAGTGGTTCAACACAAGATTTTACGGTGAATGTGGGAGACCGTGTTTTCTTTAGTCTTAATTCTTCTTCTATTGAGCTTGATGCTGAACGTGTTTTGAAGCGTCAAGCTGAATGGTTATTGCGCTATCCCCACTATTATATTACTGTTGAAGGGCATGCCGATGACCGTGGAACGCGCGAATATAACTTAGCCCTTGGGCAACGGCGTGCAGTTGCTGTTCGCGATTATCTTGTTTCTCTTGGTGTGTCTTCACAGCGGATGAGAACGATTTCTTACGGAAAAGAAAGACCTGTTGCTGTATGTGATGATATTTCATGTTGGAATCAAAATCGACGTGTTGTTTTGACAATCAATTCCGTAAACGACGGTTAAATCTGTAAACAGTGGTTAAGGCCATAGATGGATGGTGGTTAAAAAGTAAAATTAATGATGTGTTAGAGGTCATTCACAACTATTTAAGGGGAGAAAAGTTTTGCATGTTGGGCGCAAACAGAGCTGGAAAACTGGTTTTTTGTATCAATTATCATTCTGGCATGCTTGTGTTTTTATATTAATTGTATTGGTTTGCTTTTTTTGGTCTGTTCAAAGTACACCTCAAAATGCTATTCAATTTTCTAATAACAATTTGACTTCATATTATAGTCACAGTTTGGGCGCATCCTCCGCCCGCACTATGGGCCCATCTCTTCCCCTGAGCATGGGTTCATCTTCTGGTCAGAGTTTGGGTATATTGGGTGCCCAAAGTGTGATCCCATCTCTTCCCTCCTCGAGTATGGGTTCATTTTCTGATCACGGTTTGGGCACATTGGTTGTCCAAAATATGGGTCCCTCTCTTCCCCGGAGTATGGACCCGTCTTCTGGTCAGAGTTTGGGCACATCGTCCGCCCACAGTATGGACCCGCCTCTCCCCCCGAGCAGGGGTCCATCTTCTGATCAGAGTTTGGGCACATTAGTTGCCCAAAGTGTGGGTCCATCTCTTCCCCGGAGTATGGGCCCGTCTTCTGGTCAGAGTTTGGGTACATCGTCCGCCCACAGTATGGACCCGCCTCTTCCCCCGAGCAGGGGTCCATCTTCTGATCAGAGTTTGGGCACATTAGTTGCCCAAAGCGTGGGTCCATCTCTTCCCCGGAGTATGGACCCACTTTTTGTTCACGTAGATGCAGAACAAAAGGTGAGTGTGGATCATCAGGATGCTCTTCTTAAAGGCAAAGATTTGGATCTTCTTTTGCGTGCGATACAAGGGTTGCTAGAGCGTGGTAAGCGAGGAGAGAAAGAAGAGCGTTTGTTTCGGCAATACTTGCTTGATCTTTTTAATCAAGATGGCTCTTTTCATTATTATTGCCCACTGAATAATCCTTATTTAGAGGAGATAGTTCAGGTGGTTAAGGGGCAAGGTGCAAGCCGAGAGGAAGCAATTCAAGGAACCAAGCGTGGTAAGGAGCGCAGTGGAAAGGGAGAGCAGCGCGAAAAAGGGGGTAAGAGTAGTGCTGTTGATGTTATGGGTGATGAGCATAAAAGTGGCATAAAAGCAGAGTATGGCAAACATGCTAGGCGTGGGGATGAAAAGCGTGAAAGAAATGGTACTGCCAAACAAATGAATGGGGATGAAGATCAACGTTTATTGCCTAAGGGGCTGTACAAAAAGGGTTATGATTTTATTCTTTCTGCCAATTATGCTGAAGCTGAAAAAGTTTTTTGTGCTTTTCAAAAGCTTTATAAGCGGGATCCTTTAGTTGGTGATGCTGTTTTTTGGTTAGCAGAATCTTTGCTTGGGCAAGAACGCTATCATGAGGCCGCACAGGTTTATTTGTATGTATGGTATACGTATAAAGATACTTTATATGGCTCTGAAATTTTGCTAAAATTAGCAATGAGTGTGGCTGCTCTTGGTCAAAATAAAGCGGCTTGTGATGTTTTTGCTGACATTCCAAAACACTACCAAACGTTAGAGTGCGTTTTTTGTAAACGCCTTAAACAAGAACAGAGTCGTTCTCAGTGCTCACCCAATTAGCAGAAAATATTTTTAAGAAGTCAGATTTTACTCATTGTCAAAAGCTGATTGTGGCGGCTTCTGGGGGGGGTGATTCGCTGGCTTTGTTGTTTTTACTCAAAGATTATTTTAAGATATTGCTTTCTCCCCCTGAGATTATTGTTGTTACGGTTGATCATCAATTACGTGAAGAATCAGCTTATGAAGCGCAGAAGGTAGCAGAAATTTGTCGTGCCTATCAGATTAAGCATGTCATTGTGCGGTGGGAAGGTGCAAAGCCAAAGACAGATGTTTCTCAAAAAGCGCGTGTTGCACGGTATGATTTATTGTTCCAAGAAGCTGAAAAACAAGGTGCAACGCTCATTATGACAGGGCACACTCTCAATGATCAGGTCGAAACTTATTATATGCGCTGCCAACGTGTCTTAAAGGATAGAGCTGTTTTGCAACAAGATAAAAGTTTTGCTTTAAGATCAGAGAATGAGAGTGTTTTTGATATAGGGCGCGGTGGTAAGGCTTGTGCTATGCGATGTGGGGTTGAGGTTGATGGCGTTTCACAACAGGGGGAGCAAGGTGATAGTAATAATACATGGGAGGAAATGGATGCGGCGAGCTCGTTAAAAGAGGGTGATGAACTGCAAGACAATGGTGCACTGATTGAGCGTGGTTTGTCTTGTATTGCGCGTGAGGCATTATTGCGCCAAAAAGTGCGTTTGATTCGCCCATTACTTGGCATTAAGCGCGATACATTGCGTGCTTATTTGCGTTTGCGGGAAATAGCATGGATTGATGATCCGACGAATGATGATTTACGTTTTGAACGTGTACGTGTGCGCCGTTCTATTCATCCTAAAAACTTTTCTAAAATTGCTCAAAAAGTTAATGAAGCTGCATTAAAACGGCGTCAATACGCACAAATGATTGCTGATTTGATTCTAGCTTTGGATATTGTTGTTGAATATGGGCGATGTTTTATTAAAAGGCCTGCACCCTTTTTACGCCATCATCCGGGGTTTCCATTTGTTGTGGGGTTATTTGCTGTGTTGATGGGAGGCAGTTCTTATTTGCTTGCATCTCAAAAGTTGAGCGCTCTTAATCAAAAATTATGTTTCCACTCTTTAGAAAAAAAACGCTTTACTTTGGCTAGATCTCTTATTGAATATAGTCAAAAGGGAATTGCTTTTTGGCGTGAAGCACGAAACATTCAAGAAGCGATCGTCCTTCCTGGGCAAACCCTTTTATGGGATGGGCGTTATCAGATCACCAATCATGAAGCAGATGCCCTTAAAGTGCGTGCTGCTGATCTTGTTCATTTAAAACAGTTTCTTAGGTATGGGGAACATTTTTCTAGCACCCATATTGGCAAGGATGAGGTAATTGGGGATATGATTGATTTTGAGAATATGGTTGATTGTAAACGACCTCATTTTCCTTCGTTGCAATCTCTTCCATTGGTTTTAGGTGCCAAAGGCGTTGATATTCCAGAGCTTTCTTATTTCTCTTGTCGTCATAAAGTAATTGTGCAGCGCATTCTTGCACCTTTTGATTGGCTTTTGTTGTGTGAAGATGCTGCTTTTATTAATGTTATAAAGCCTTTTTTTAACATTACATGAAAAAGATACAAAAAATCGCTTTAAAAAATGATAAACACCCTATTCATGTCTTGGCAAGGCGGGGACAAGATTATATGTTACTCATTATTCTATAAAAATTTATATCTGATAAGTGGACTGAATATGAATTCCAATTACCGCTCCCTCATGATTTGGGGGCTTATTGCCTTAGTACTCATTGCGTTGTTTTCTTTCTTTAATGGAAGCAGCCAGCGAACCGGAAATGGTGAGCTTTCCTATTCTGATTTCTTAAAGAAAGTCGAGAATAACGAGTTTACAACTGTGACTATCCAAGGTCAAAAGTTAACAGGACATACCGCTGATCGTCGAATCATTTCAACTTATGCACCAAGAGATCCTGCTTTGGTACAGAAATTGGAAGATAACAAGGTGAATGTGAAGGCTGTACCTGAAAGTTCTGGGAATAGTATTTTATTGAATTTATTATTCTCTCTTCTTCCTGTTATTATTATTGTTGGGGCGTGGATCTTTTTTATGCGACAAATGCAAAATGGATCACGTGGTGCAATGGGGTTTGGGAAATCAAAAGCAAAATTACTAAGTGAAGCGCATGGGCGGGTCACCTTTCAAGATGTTGCTGGTGTTGAAGAAGCAAAGCAAGATTTACAAGAAATTGTCGATTTTCTACGTGATCCACAAAAATTTCAGCGTTTAGGGGGGCGTATTCCCCGTGGTGTTTTGCTTGTTGGGCCACCAGGAACTGGAAAAACTTTACTTGCACGCTCTGTTGCTGGGGAAGCCAATGTTCCATTTTTTACCATCTCAGGGTCAGACTTTGTGGAAATGTTTGTAGGTGTTGGGGCAAGCCGTGTTCGTGATATGTTTGAACAAGCTAAAAAAAATGCTCCTTGCATTATCTTTATTGATGAAATCGATGCGGTTGGGCGCCATCGTGGTGCAGGACTTGGCGGGGGAAACGATGAGCGCGAACAAACATTAAACCAATTGCTTGTTGAAATGGATGGGTTTGAGCCTAATGAAAGCATTATTTTAATTGCAGCAACAAACCGGCCAGATGTGCTTGACCCTGCTTTGTTAAGACCAGGGCGTTTTGATCGACAAGTTGTGGTGCCAAACCCTGATGTTGCTGGGCGTGAGCAGATTTTGAAAGTTCATGTGCGCAATGTGCCTGTAGCGCCCAATGTTGATTTGAAGGTTTTAGCGCGAGGAACACCAGGATTTTCCGGTGCTGATCTGATGAACCTTGTTAATGAAGCTGCTTTAATGGCTGCAAGTCGCAACAAAAGAGTGGTGACAATGCAAGAGTTTGAAGATGCAAAAGATAAAGTCATGATGGGGGCTGAACGCCGTTCAACTGCTATGACACAAGAGGAAAAAGAGCTGACTGCTTATCACGAAGCAGGGCATGCTATTGTGGCTTTAAATGTGCCTGCTGCTGACCCTGTTCACAAAGCAACAATTGTACCAAGAGGAAGAGCTTTGGGGATGGTCATGCAATTGCCTGAAGGTGATCGCTATTCCATGAGCTATCGGTGGATGATTTCACGCTTGGCTATTATGATGGGTGGAAGAGTGGCCGAAGAACTAAAATTCGGAAAGGAAAATATCACATCTGGTGCGGCTTCTGATATTGAACAGGCCACGAAATTGGCACGTGCTATGATCACCCGGTGGGGATTTTCTGAGATGCTTGGCAATGTTGCTTATGGCGATAATCAAGATGAAGTTTTTTTAGGTCATTCAGTTGCAAGAACGCAAAATGTTTCTGAAGAAACGGCACGCATGATCGATATGGAAGTGCGCAGACTTATTGATGATGCTTATAAAAGTGCAACAAAAGTTCTCACAACGAAAAAGAAACAGTGGTTCGCATTGGCTCAAGGTTTGTTAGAATATGAGACATTAACTGGTGCAGAAATTAATGAAGTGATTGCAGGCAAACCACCTTCACGCACGCAAGGCAATGATCATGTTCCTTCACGTACTTCATCTGTGCCCAAAACAGGTGGTAAGGGTGGAAAAGAAAAATCACAACTTCGTGTTGAAGAAAAGAAAACTGATGTTTCTGAAAAAAAGACTGATGCTGCTGAGAAGAACACTGGTGTTACTGAAAAGAAGGCTCGTAGTTCTAAAAGTGTTTCTAAGAGTACGCTAAAAGTAAGTAATGACAATAAGGTGAAAGCAAAGAATGATTCTAAGAACAATCCAGATGCTTAGAAATGGGTAGATAGTACTCAAGGTAAAAAATTTCCCTTTAAGATTTGAGTAAAGCGGTAAGTGGGAGAGTTTTACTGATTAAGTCAGAGATTTAACAATAAATGAGAGGTCTTTGGCTGGTGTGTAAGGCTTTTTTGTGTGCGGCAGAATTTTAGAGGTGAAAAAGTATTGAGGGGATTGCTTTTATGGGTGCGAAAGTGTCTATAGGAAACAGGATTTTTTTATGCGTTGAGGTAGTTGTTTATTAATAGGTCTATGAAGAAGCTGGCTTTTTTTTGAAAATTGGTTGTTTTGTGTGGGGGACTTGAAGATCAAGGTTTGTGGATTGCGAGGTCAGTGATTCTTAAAAGGTCTGTGAGAGTGGTTGGTGGTTTTGAAGATGGGCAGAGGCAAGTTGGTGATTTGAGTGGTTTGTGATTTAAAGGGCGATGGTTTTAAAGGGACTGTGGCCTGAGGAGTCGGTGATCCCCAAAGGGTCTGTGGGTGGAAAGGGAAAAAGATGGCGCAAAAATATTTCGGAACAGATGGTATTCGGGGAAAAGCCAATTGTTTTCCTATGACACCAGATTTTGCCCTGAAAGTGGGGATGGCTGTGGGAGTTTTGTTTCGCTCACAAGGGCAGTCGTGCCGTGTGGTGATTGGTAAAGATACCCGATTGTCTGGTTATATGCTGGAAAATGCTTTGGTTTCAGGATTTACTGCTGCTGGAATGGAAGCTTTCTTGCTTGGGCCTGTACCAACCCCTGCTGTTGCTATGCTTTGCCGTTCTTTGCGGGCGGATATTGGGGTGATGATTTCTGCTTCTCATAACCCTTATTACGACAATGGTATTAAGCTTTTTGGCCCTGATGGTTTTAAGCTTTCAGATAAAATCGAAGCACAGATTGAGCAATTGCTTGAGAAAGATCTTTCGCATTCTTTAGCAAATTGTGCAGAAATTGGGCGTGCAAAACGGGTTGAAGGGGACATTTACCGTTATATTGAATATGCAAAACGCACGCTACCGCGTGATGTACGTTTGGATGCTTTGCGTATTGTGGTCGATTGTGCCAATGGCGCTGCATATAAGGCTGCACCACTTGCTTTATGGGAATTGGGTGCAGAGGTTATTGCAATCAATCATGAACCCAATGGCTTTAATATTAATCAAAAATGCGGATCTACGGATCTGACGTCTTTAAAAGAGAAAGTGCACGAGGTGCGTGCTGATGTGGGGATTGCGCTTGATGGGGATGGTGATCGTGTTTTAATGGTTGATGAAAAAGCTCAAACCATTGATGGTGATCAATTGATTGCGGTGCTTGCTGAACATTGGCACAAAACTGGGCGGCTGCAGTGCAGTGGTGTTGTGACAACCATTATGGCAAATCTTGGACTGGAGCGTTTTTTAAACGCTAAGGGGTTAGATTTGATACGTACTAAGGTTGGGGATCGTTATGTTGTTGAAGCGATGCGTGAGAAGGGTTATAATGTTGGTGGAGAGGCTTGTGGGCACATTGTCTTGAGTGATTTTGGGACAACGGGTGATGGGCTGGTTGTTGCTTTGCAGATTTTAGCGTGTATGAAAGAAAACAAACTCTCGATGAGCGAGCTGTGTAAACGTTTTGAACCTGTACCTCAAATTTTGAAAAATATAACAATTAAAGACAAAAATGTGTTGAATAAATCTTCAGTCAAGGCTGCAATTGATCAAGCAACAGAAGGTTTAGGGGAAAGGATACGGTTGGTTATTCGTGCTTCTGGAACTGAACCGTTGATTCGTGTGATGGTTGAGGGTGATGATACCAAAGTTATTGAAGCCATTGCGGCAGATATTGCGGATGTTATTGTGCGCCATGATCGTGTTTAGAATATTCCAAATGTAGCTGTAGAATGTTCTTCTTGGGGGGAATAGTTTTTTTAAAAAAGAGATTTAGAGGGCCTTATCTTTTGGGGGATTTTTGGTGATTGAGGATTACTCTTCCCATTAAAGACCGGTGAAAATAAATCGCAAATTGTAAGGCTTGAATTAAATCAATCTTATTCGTTTATCATTTTGATAATGGTAATAGGGGCTTATTCTATTTTTATTTTTGTGTTGAGGTTTTCTCAATATTTCATAAGCAAGTTTGGTTGAAGGTGTGTGTGCTTGAAAGAGAGAGAAGGTGTGCTCTTGTGAGGCAGATTAGGTACCGGTGTGGGGGAGTGTTGGTGCGTGAGAAGATGTTAGGGCTTGGGTTGGAAGAGGGCGGATTTGGGAGGGGCAGTGATGTGCGGGGAAGGGGTGCTTTTTGCAGAGGAAAAGGCACATTCTTTCTATACCGAGAGAATGTGCCTTTTGGGGGGGCGTGAATCACAACAACTATGTATTTTAAAAGTGATCTTTTTTATCTTTTCGCCACAGAAGATAAGCTGCAAGTCCCAAGGTTGGCAATCCTAATTTAACAAGAGGCAAGTATTTACCCAGCATTGCAATGCTAGAAAGAGTTGACTCTGTCATAAATTTACGGTGCTGTTCTTCATAGTATTTTTGATAATTGCGCTGTTGATATGCTTTGAAAAACCGACTTAGCAAAACACTTAATACTGCAACAAAGAACCAAATAAATACCATTGTTGTAGCTGCTCCAACTGGGTGCATTACTAAACGCAATGCAAAAAAGCTCAAAACATTTAAAAACACCAGAGCTATCAGTAATGAAAACCCAATAATCCCATAGCAAATTGCTTGGATACGGATCTGTTTGATCGTATTTTTAAGATTTCCACCAGTCAACTGGTACAGTAAGGATACAATAGATGTTTGCATGGGTTAACGGCGGATCAAGTAAGAGAGAACAAAACCAATGCTTGCTGCAACCAAAACGCTCTTGCTAGGATTTTTGCGTACACATCTGCTCAAATTTTGTTCAAAATCGCTTAAGACGTCTTTGGTTTGTGAAGCGATGTTTTCGCCATTGTCTTTCATAGAAGTATAGAGTTTTGTTGCTTTGTTTTTAGCTTCGCTTAATGTGTCTGAACCAAGGTCACTTAATGCTGAGGTTATGTTTGCCATTTCACTGCGTAATTGCTTCAATTGAGCGTGTAAATCTTTTTCTGTTGATGCTGCTCTGTCTTCTGCTGTCTTGTTGTTTGCCATAATGATTCTTCCTTTTTTTCTTGGGTTGTTTTCGGTTCACGGTGAATACCATCACCAGAGTCAAAGATTTTGAACATTCGTTAGTGTTTAACGCCGCTAAATCATATTGGTTCCATAAAATACAATTTATAGGTGTATTTTTTATAAGTGTTATTTACCCTGGTGAGTCTTGATCGTGTAGGGTAGGTTGCAAAAAAAACCTTTAAACATGGAGCTTACATGGGTAAAATTTTCACGATATTTTTGTTTTATGACAGTCTATGCCTTCCTTTATGCGTGAACTATGGTGTTATGAATTAAACCTATAGTTGTGAAGGCGAGCCTGTGGGGTGTGAGCTGCTTTAAAAGAGAGGTATGAGTGTGTGCCGGTTTTAAGTTTGTGGGGAGCTTTAAGGGTTCGTGTGAGTGGAGTTTTAAGAGAGGTACGTGAATGTGTGAGGGGTGTGAGTAAAAGTGATGGCACTTTTTATTATAAAACTGGACTTGATTTGTCTTCTTTTATTTTTTATAACCGGTTTTTTAGATGGAGGAAGATGAGGGGGGATATTGGGGAGATTTGTGGGAAGCGATGGAATCTGAAATAGAATCTTTAGATAAAAGTTTTACTTTATTTGCGGCGGGTGATTTTTCTCCCTTTTCGATGTTCATGGCTGCCGATAGGGTTGTGCAAGCTGTGATTATTGTGTTGATACTTGCTTCTCTTGTATCTTGGACGATTGCTTTGGCTAAAATTGTTGAAATAACGTTGGCAAAGCGCAAAGCGCGTCGTGCGTTGCGGTTTTCTCTAAACGCTCAAACTTTCACGCATTTGGCTTCTGACTTTAAAAATCAGCAAGAAAAAAATTTGGTCTTTCTGGGAGCAGGTGCAGTTTTTTTAGAAGAAACGCTCAAAGAGGTGGATCTTTCTACTCAGCAGGTCGTCTTTATCAAGTTTCAAGGCGCCAGAGAACGCAGAGATGACGATACTACTTTGTGTGCTTTCAATGAGGGTGTGAAAGAACGGGTCCATTTGCTTTTAGCACGATGTGTGTTGGCTGCTACAGGGCGTATGGCTTGTGGAACTGCCATTCTTGCAACTATTGGTGCTATTGCCCCTTTTGTTGGGCTTTTTGCAACCGTTTGGGGGATTATGAATGCTTTTATTGGGATTGCTCAAACTCAGACAACGCGCTTAGATGTTGTGGCGCCTGGGATTGCTGAAGCTTTGCTTGCAACGGCTGTGGGGCTTTTTGTCGCTATTCCTGCTGTTGTTATGTATAATGGTTTAACGCGTGCTCTTAATGGATATCGAAATGATTTAGGGGATATTGCTGCTGCTATTGAAAGGCTTTTAAGCCGTGAACTCGACCAACAAAGACAGCAGAAAAGCCGCAAACAATGAAAACAGACTATCATAATGAGTGGGAGAGCGGTGATTTTCAGGTCCATAGTGAGATCAATGTAACGCCTTTTATCGATGTTGTTTTGGTACTGCTTATTGTGTTTATGGTGGCTGCGCCTTTGGCAACATCTGTTATTTCTGTTCAGTTGCCTTCTATAACAAAGGCGCCTGTTCCCCAACCTGATAAACCTCTTTATATTACTTTACAGAAGGATCATTCTTTTTATGTTGGTGATACTCTTGTGGGAGAGAGACAATTTATTGAGATCTTGTCTGAAGAAACACAAGGGAATTTAGAAACAAAGATTTTGATTCAAGCAGATGAAGAAATTGACTATGGCCGTGTTATCAATGTGTTAGACCAGTTGCAAACAGCTGGATATACAAAAATTGGTCTTGTGGGAATGCACAAAACTTTAAACAATAATAATGGGGCAAACAGAGGTAATGGGGGAAATAATAGCAGTAAGGGGAGCAGCAATGGTAACGGTGAGGCAGACAGCAGAAGTGATGGGGAAAATGGGGAAAGCCTTTCTTTTGAGAGAAGAGAATGAGGTGTTTTTGCTTCAGATAGAGGGGCTTTAGTTTTTCATAAAATGAAGATGGGTGGGTTTGTATTTTTTGCCGGTGATGGGAAAGGCATTCTCTTAAAAAGAATGAAGGGGATTTGCGCCTTTTTAAGGTAGGGAGTTATGTTTTTTTAATAAAGCATGAGGTATTGTTGCTTAAAAGCAATGGTGGGGAACTTAGTTTTTTAAGGAAGTGGGAGATTAATCATGCCCTGTTGAGCCAAAGCCGCCTGTTCCGCGCTCTTGAGTGTGGTTTGCTTCATGCCCTTTGCATGGGGTGTTTTTCTGATTTGGTTCGATGACACGCACATCAACTTGAATAACGGGTGCGATAACTGTTTGTGCAATGCGCATTCCACGTTGAATGAGGAAGTCTTCTTGCCCTAGATTGATGAGCAGAACTTTTACTTCACCGCGGTAGTCACTATCAATTGTTCCGGGGGTATTTAAGCATGTGATGCCATGTTTTAAAGCCAAGCCAGAGCGTGGACGTATTTGTGCTTCATAGCCAGGTGAGAGGTGAAAAATTAAACCTGTGGGGATGAGGGCGCGCTGGCCAGGGGCTAAAACGATTGTTTCATTTTCTGCCAAAGCTGCACGCAAGTCAAGGCCAGTAGAACCAGCTGTGGCATATTGGGGAAGATCTAAATTTTGCCCGTGGGCAAGGCGCTCTACCGATAGGGCAAGCTTTTGTGAGGGGTGAGATGAGATGGAGGAAGGATGAGACATAGTTTGGAGTTTTCAAAATATAAATGACATAAGTTACTTTAACAAAAGCTTTTAAGTAAAACAAGCTGGTAAAGACTTGTCGATAAAGGCTTGTTGGTAGAGATTTGCCCGATAAGGTGCTGGTGATGAAGGTCTATTAATGAGGACTTGTTGGTGAGGCGTGTCGGATGATCATTGGGAGGTGGAAAAATTACAAAGGGCGGTGCTTTTTTGGCTGTGTGCGTGAGCATTGGGAAGGGGTGAGATGGGGTGCGAGAAGAGATGAGATGGCAGAGGGGGAAAGATGAGGTGAGGCGGGGTGAGGAGTGAGCACTTTTGTTTATGTACTGCCAATGAGAATACCTGTTGCAAGGACTAAAGCTCCGCCCACAATAACTTGGAAGGAAGCACGCCAGAAAGGTGTCGCCATAAATTTATTTTGAATCCAGACAATAGCCCAGAGTTCAAAAAATACGATAAGACAAGCAAGGGTGGTTGCAAGGAAAAAGTTGTCAATGAGATAGGGAAGAGCATGGCCTAACCCCCCAATCATTGTCATGACACCATTGGCAATGCCTCTTTTTAATGGAGAGCCACGCCCTGATAATTTTCCATCATCATGAGCTGCTTCAGTAAAGCCCATTGAAAGGCCTGCACCAATTGCAGCAGAAAAACCTATCAAAAAAGTTTGATAGGTATCACCTGTTGCAAAGGCTGCTGCAAACGTGGGGGCAAGGGTTGAAACAGATCCATCCATTAAACCTGCAAGGCCAGGTTGAATCCACGTTAAAAGTGTTTGTTTATATTCTTGCGTTTGTGATGGAGTGGCTTGATTTTCTTCTTGTGTTGTTTGAAAGTTTTCTTCTTGATGGGAAATTTCTGAAAGAGAGGGGTCATCAGATGAGGGGTGTGGAGTTGTTGCATGAGTATTGCAAGCTATGCGCAAAGATTCTTGAAAATGCTCAAGTTCTTTAGTGCCCATTTTGGCAAAAGTTGCAGCTTGCTCTGGACAATGCTCTTGTAAAGCTTTGGCATATTTTAAATAAAGTGCGGCTTGTTCTTCTTGTAATTTGAGAGCATAAGCGACCATCTCTTGGCATAAAGGAGGCTCAAAAGCATTATGGGGTGAAGAAGGGGAAGAAGGTGAAGGTGAGTTTGACATTGTTGCTCTCATTATTAGAATAATTCTAAAAAATAGAGGGTATCAAACAAAAGTCAATTTTAAAATATTAAAATTTAAGATTGGGTGCCGAAAGTCAATCGTGGATGTTATACGCTTTAAAGTATGGCTGAGCTTAAAGGGTGTAGGCTTTTGTTGTAGAATGCAGTTTGAGTTGTAAGATGCAGGCTTTATACTGCAAGGGTGTGAGCTGTGTTACACGATAGAGCTTGTATTATAGGGGCCTGTGTGTTGGAGAAGGGGGGTGTATGCTGTGTTATAGGTAGTTTTTAGCTTTTAAGGTTTATTTTTCATCATCATTTGAGAGGAGCCCTTTGGATGCTACATACATACTGGTGAGCATGCACAACAAACTGGCAAGGACGTTCCACCCAGCAAATGACAAAAAAAGAAAGCGCGCTGGTACTTGAGAACAAGAGGCAGATGCTGGGGGCTTTTCAAGTGAAGTAAAAAGCTGGTTTATATCTGTTGTGGATATTGTTGTATTTAGGCTGCAGTGGGCTGGTGCTGGCCAAAAATGATATTCAACACCGGTATGATAGATTGCAAGTCCAAGGCTTGTTGCCATGAGCACAAAAACACATATAAATAAGAATCGTATTAGAGAGGGAAGGAAAGAAGCCCACGCCAAAAGGCCTGCTATAACTAATAGTGGGAGAGCGCCATAATAGGGAAGGCGCTCAATTAGGCATAAGTGGCATGGAAGATAACCACCGATAATTTCAAAACTTAGTGCGATACCCAGTGTGGCGGCAAGACAAAAAGCAAGAAAAAAGGCCCATAAGCTTTGTTCTTTATTGCTTTGTTTGTGAAGAAAATGTTTTTTAATAAAACATTGGCAAGACAAAGAGGCACTCATTTACATATTCCTTCAAGTGGAAGAGAAACGATTTTCAAAAAGCAGAATACAATTTATAGATTAATAGATTATAGGTTAACAAGACAAGAATTAGACCAATGGGTACAAACCATGTGAAGTGACGAAAAAGCAAATCGAGCGTTTTTTGACCAAAACGTTGAATAAACCAGGCAAAAAAATAAAAACGAGTTCCGCGTGCTAAGAGACAGATAATGATAAAAAGCGGGAGAGATACCCCCATGAGCCCTGATAAAAGCGTGACAAGCTTGATGGGTGGAAAATGGAAAAGCCCTGATGTGATTAATAAAATTATGAGAAATTTTAATGTTGCATCATTTTGAAATGTCTGAAAACTTTCATATTTACCGTAGAATTCTAAAATCGGTTTGGCGATGGTGTCATAGGCATAAAAACCTATAATCCAGCCAAACACCCCCCCTAAAGTAGAACACACTGTGCCAATGAGCGCATAGTGATAGGCTTTTTGCGGGCGCACAAGTGCCATTGGAATGCACAAGGCATCAGCGGGAACTGGAAAAAAGGAACTTTCAAAAAAAGCAATTAACCCAAGCCAATGTGGTGCTGTGCGACGCTGTGCTAACGATACCACCCATGCCTTTAATTTATTTAATATCATTAATTTAAAAGCCCCTATAGTTTAATATGTACGTACTTTCAAAGTTAAACCAGATCAATTTAATGGGTTAAAAATGATTGCATAGACTTAAAAAAACAAAAGTCCAGTTAAAAAATGAAAGTCCAGTGTTGACGAATCTCTACTTCTTCATATAGTGCAAGAGAAAAGGGCACACGCTTGTCTTATGTCTTGATAAAGCTCTAGTTGATAAAAGCTGCATGTGCGGGTGTGGTGGAACTGGTAGACGCGCCAGACTCAAAATCTGGTTCCGAGAGGAGTGTCGGTTCGAGTCCGACCACCCGCACCATTTTATATTTTTAACATATTGAAATATATAGATTTTTATTTAATTAGATAATTTTCAGCCCCCCTTTTGGTTCACCCTTTAGAGTTTATATAATTTTATCTAAATTTGTGTTATTTTTAGCTTATTTCCTTTGGGGTGAATGTTAAAACCTCTTTTTTTCTCTATCTTACTGACTTACCAAGCTTATATGGTTGGAGAAATACTCCTCGTATCACCCAATTGCGAATCGTTGTTGTTGACACATTAAAAAGCTGTGCACATTCACGTGTCGTGACATATCTATCGCCATCATCAAATATCATCTTATTACCTTTCTTTTTTATATTAAATAGAATGTGTGGGGACGCTAGAGAGAATGCAATGAAAGAGCCCCTATGGGGTTTAAGCAGCTTGTGTCAAGAATTGCATATCTTGTTCTATTTCTGCTAAAAATGTTTCAACAGCTTTATTGATGAGCTCAATCTGTTCATCATCACGTGGGATGCGTAGCGTCTTTACACGCAAATGAGTTGCTTGATTGGTGAACAATGGATTAAAACTGACAAAATCACACCATTTTCGCCCTGTACAAGCCATTTGAAATTGCATTTGTAAGATATATTCAGGTTTGATTTTACTATCTCGTAAAAAACGTACATGTGTTGTTTCTTGAGGGCATTTGACTTCTACAAGGCCATCATTTCCAATGAGACCATCAGGACTAGCGCCTGCCATTTCAATTGTTGGGTGAGGAATAAATCCACATCGTGTGACAGGGGTATCATAAATGAAGCTGTATTCTTCAATTGCCCTGTGTTCATGTTCATTTCCCCATCGCATGGCAGGTGTTTCATAAGATGATACTGTTTTGCCTGTTAAGTGTTCTGTAATGAGTTTGATTTTGTAGGTGTGACTTTCATTAATTACTGCAACATTCATGATTATAACATGAACACCAAATCTAATGCAGAACGAAGCATAGGAATCAAACCTAATGAATGTCAATTCGTTCCTGTTAATGTGCCTGGTGTCTTCCAAAAAACTTTTGCTCCGGGTGAAAGCATGAAGTTTGTCAATACAGTCGGCAAACCTCTTTACCCTACACTTGTTATAGATCGCTAAAATGACGCATGGGTGAGACCTGAGGTATACAATTACCCACTCTTCATTTGTACGCATCCTGAAATGCTCTTCAAAGCAGTGGTAAAGGCGCAATAAAATGCAATGGCATGGGCTGCTCAGTCAAATGGTTGAAGTGTACGCGATACCTTTAGGCAGCCTGTGATCAATACATGAAAGAAAACAGGGCAGTCTTTTCATATCACAGCGATTTATAGCATTAAGCATGCAGAATCAGAGGCCGGAGGAAGAGTAACAACAACAATCCCAAGGAAAGAGCTCGATGTTTGCATCAATGATATTGGTGGCGTGTTCCCTGAACTAGGAGATTGTATTGTTCTGTTTACTCCTAAAGAAATTGACAGCAATAAAGTGAGTTCTTCTCAAGAGCATTTTACTGTTGCAAATATACAGGCATCAGAATCAAATATGTATAAGCTTATTCTACATGAGGAGGCTGTAGCTGACAAATTGTAAAACATTATTATTTAAAACAAAAAGCAGATTGATTCTTCAATCATAAATCAAGTTCATAGTGAAAACCAAGGTGCACCAAAACTAATCTATCCTGATTGATTAAACGATAAATCAATACTAAATCAGGTCAAATAAAACACTCTCGGAAATCACTCCAATTTCTGATTAATACATGATCACGATGCCGCGGTTCTAACGGTTGATTATTCACTAATGCTTTCAATAATTTTGCGCAAATCATTCTCTAAAAGTAGCTATACTTTCCTTTCATTTCACGCTTGAAATCACGTTTGAAAACAATAGTACGCTCAATCGTGCGCATACAAATCATCAAATAATTCATCCACTGAATTAAACTTTTTTAAGCCACCTTTGTCGAGTTCAGCAAAAGCTTCTAATTATTTTCGCATTCGGTGGAAATAACACTGATGGAATAGCTTTATCTTGTGCAATACGGTCATCAATACTCTAACCACATCACGCACTGACAAACCAGAGGCTTAAATGATTTGGCTAGCTACATTCTGAATATCTTCGCGAATACGTGCTTGAACTATACGACTAGTAACCATAACAGCTTCTCCACCATTTTTATATTACATTAATGTCTAATTTCAAACATAGCGCTACGGAAGCTTTTATCTGATGCATTATCCAAAATTAATAGCACTGTTCAAAGAAAATTAATAAAACCATAATTATAATTTACACAATTCAAATATAGCATACCTACTATTAAATATAATATATATATATAACTTACATTGAAAATGTATTATTAAGTACTTTTAGAACAAATTATTTTGTAATATAATAATACTATATTTAAATTTAATTTCGATGAGGATGATATAAATTATGAATTATAAATATATTGCAATCACGATGATTGCTTTTATTATCTCTGGTTGTACGAGTTTTCATTCCGAAAATACAAAAAACATGTTTATTGATGCTCGACAATATAAGGATGAAACAAAAGCATTTGATGATCGTTCAACAGATGTAACTATTGTCAACAATATTAAGGGTACTTCCCTGGTCCCAATTAGTTACGGACTTAGTGGTGGAGAATGGAAGAGAAAACCTGGTACCATAGAATCTGGCCAAGCAGGAAAAATGGGTACAACATCTAATGCTTGGCTTACTGGAGCCGGAGGATGGGTTAAATATCAAGTACAAGATGATGGGACTATTTTAACATTTAAATGGAACAATCCATATACGGGAAAGAATAGTTATTCTGTAAATTCATCCGATAAAGATTACTTTTTTACGACTAAGGGTACCGGAAAAGGTAATAACGCAACAATGACTTGGAATGTCAATAGAAAATCTTCAATGAAAGATCATTTGCTTATAATAGCAGCTGATCCACAAGCATGGCGTTTGGATTACGGTGATCCTAACTCAACGGCAAATAGAGACCCGTGGATAAAAACAAATACGAAGGTTGCACAAGCGATAAAGTCACACCGGGCTGACTTTCATCTAGTAAATGGTGATTTGACTGAATTTGGTCGACCAAAAACCTATACTGATTATAAAAATGTATATAACATTCCCAATTTATATGAAGGGTTAGGTAACCATGATTATGCAAATAATGTTGGTGATTGCACCCTTATTGGAACTATTAGTCGAGATTCGTGCGCTATGAGTGCAGTTACTAGAATGTTATCGGAAATAAATAAATACGAAACTCAATTACCCAATTTCAACAAAGACGTAACTGATAAATTTATTTCTTCATTTCCCGGTGTTCAACCAACTCGCTTTATCGAAGGGAGTTTAAGTTATTCATGGGATTACGGAGATATTCATTATGTACAACTGCAAAATTTTCCAATTTATACTGTTCATATGAGTGATGTCTACTTTAGCATAAATATAACAAAGTCTCTGGACTGGCTAGAAAAAGATTTAAAAGCTGCTGCTGACAGGGGCAAGACTACAATTTTAAATTTCCATGACGCTCGTCGGCATGTCGGTGATCATGATTCACATTTTATTAAACCCGAAAACATCCAAGATTTGACAAAATTTAAATCAATTCTTGCACGTTATGATATCGCAGCAATATTTGTAGGGCATACCCATGTACAAAGTTTTTGCCAAGCAAAAGACGATAAAGTATTCGGAAATATACCTGTATACACTGCTGGAGCTCTCTATAGGGGAGATTATTATCTCTTAGATGTAAAAGGAAAATCAGTTAACGTCAAAGCTTATAATGGAAAGAACGGCACGGGTGTCGTGGTGCGTAATTTAGGCTTTATAGGGGATAACCAAAGCTTTTCTAATACTTGCAGTAATTTATAGTAACGTTCTTCTCTTCAAGAGTGAAAAAACATAAAGGCTGGGTTAAATGTCCAGCCTTTTTTAATTAGAGCTGGTAGAAAATCTCCAGTTTTTTACGGCTTTTCAATAACAGGAATTAAGATGCATCCACGAGAAACGCTAAGAAAGAGGTTTGTTGAGTTAATCAAAGCTGGCAAGACAGCCGCTGGTGATGAAATCTACAACATGCGAGACTTTAATTTCTCTCCTGAAGATCATCCATTTGTTAATGTATCAACGCAAAATGAAAAGATAGAAAGTGGGCACGATTATGGGGCAAGGCGTCGTATTTTAACGGTCGATGTTGAATGCTATGACACAAGAGAAAATGGAGCACGTTTTGTTGATCAATTAGCCTGGGAAATTGAAACTATTTTCCATAACAACCCCAATCTCAACAACACAGTTGAAAGCTGTCGCTTACAAAACATTGCCATGGCTTTTGGCGATAATGGCTCCTTAGCATTGCATGGTTCTATTTTAACCTTTGAAGTCATTTATGTAACCAATATCTCTCCTGAAGAAGAAAGCACTGTCTTTTTTGAGCCTTGTGTAGGCTTTGATCCCGACACAGGTCTTAATAATGAGGATAAATATCAAACCACTGAAAATTCCCATGTTAGAGCGGCGTGATAGAGAAATTACAGATTTAAAAAGACGTGTGGCCAATATGGTTATGGTAGGTAAGATTAGCCACGTTGATCATAAAAACGTACGTTATCTTGTTCAAAGCGGTAATATTGTAAGCGATTGGATTCCAGATACTCAAACCCGCGCAGAAAAAAACTCACTATTCACGTGGCTATTTTTGGTAAGAATGAGCAAGCAACAGCGAGTGAGGATTTATTACAAAGAGTCAAAGAAGTGCTGACGGATAAAAGCGTGATTATGACCAATGATACAATTGAGGTTCACGCTGCAGTAACAACGGTTGTAGATTTAGAAGCAGATGTTTGGCTCTTACCTGAAATTTCTTTAGAGATCTTAACCCAAATGGAGGCAAATTTACGCACAGCTTGGAAGAAAGAGCAAGCTCTTGGTCGTGAGTTAAGTTTATCATGGTGGATTTCAAAACTGATGATCCCTGGTGTGCAGAAGACTGTTGCTGTTACCCCTAAAGATGATATTGCCGTCTCCAGTGAAGAAATTTTAGCCATTGGTAAAGTGACGCTTAACTTCAAAGGGCGTATATAGTCAATGCTTGGGCGCTTACTGCCAACAAATACAACAGAATTTGAAAAACGCCTTGCCGATGCTTGTGACTTTCATAAAAGTATTGAAAGTTCAATAGATTTTATCTCTCGTGCAAAGCTTGATATCATAGACCCAAGCTTCTTACCATGGTTGGTTGAAGAATATGGGCTTGGAGAGCTAACATCTTATGTGCCAGATCTTGCTGTTTTGCTTGAAACGGGACCGCAGTGGCAGCGGGTTCGTGGATCTTTAGCGGCTATTGATAAAGGGCTTGAATGGTTAGATCTTAGTGCGCGTTTTGTAGGGGCATGGCCAGAGCGAGAATGGTGGAATTCATTTCAGCTTTATTTTGATCAATTGCCTGACACAGACAAACTTGAAGCCATTGAAGGGATCGTTAAACTTTCCAAATGTCTGCGCTCTGATCTTTGGCGTGGTGTTTATGGGTATGACGCACCCATTGCAGAGGGAAATATCTCTCGATTAGATGACAGCATGTTTGACACTCAAAGCGGTGTATGCGTGACCACCCGCACCATTATATATCCTCTATTATTATCATTTGCATTTTTTGTTATTAATGTGAGTGAACACAAAAATTCCTTCTTTATCTATTTTTATTATAATATATTACTAATAGTAATTCTATTTCAGTTTGTTGAGAGTCGTTTTTTATTATAAGCTTAAAGCGTGAGCTCTTTTTTAATAAGATTAGGTGGTGTTGTAATGAAAATATTTTTAAAATACATAGTATTTTTTATTTGCACCACATTGCTTACAGCATGTAGCAACCAGCGTGCTGTACTTTGGCATGGGATAAATGCAACGCCATCTATGATTGCTGCACAACAAGAAGTGGAAGGTGGATCGATTCCTCCCAAAGCTATCGTTCCAGTGTATGTTGCAACAAGCCGCATGACCCAAGACAGTTATTCTCAACCTTATGGGGCAGGGCGGTCAAGTAAAGTACACTATAATCGTGTTGATGTAGGAATTCCTCAACAGCATATGAAAGGTATCGTTGAAAAAAACGCGTATAAACCCAGCCTCGATAAATATTTTACAGCAGTAGCTTTGCAGCGATATGATAATAAAGAGCGGTTTAAACAGCAATTAAATCTTGCGTTAGCCAAAAAACCAAAAGGAAAAAAAGAAATTTTCCTTTTTATTCATGGTTATAATAATAATTTTGCAGATGGTACATTCCGCACAGCTCAATTTTCTTATGATTATTCTTTAGATGCAGTTGCTGTACATTATTCGTGGCCTTCTGCTGGATCTGTGCCTTTTTATATTTATGATCGTGATAGCGCTAATTTTGCACGTGACGGGTTAATAGAGCTTTTAACAGTTATCAGTGAAACAACAGCTGATCAGATTTCGGTTGTTGCGCATTCTATGGGCAATTTTGTTATCATGGAAGCATTCAGAACTTTAGCTTTGCAGAAAAAATATAAACCAATTTATCGTATTACAAGTTTCTTAATGGCTGCACCAGATATTGATCTTGATGTATTTGAGCGTCAGCTTTACGATATTAAAAAATTACCTCACCCAACAGCTATTTTAGTATCTCGTAAGGATAAAGCTCTCGCTTTGTCAAGACGTCTTACAGGTGGGCATGCTCGTGTAGGGGATGGTTCAAGCATTGAAATATTGCGCAAGAATAAAATAGCAGTTTTAGATTTTTCTAATGTTGATGGGGGGGCGCATAGTGTGTTTGCATCTTCACCGACATTAATGGCTCTTTCTCGAGAAGGTTCTCTAGCTTCAGCGATTATGCAGGGTACGGAATTATCACCGAGTCAAGAGATCTTTGCTGATAGTGGTCATATTTTGAAAAAAACAACAGACTTTATTCTTTTTGCACCTGTACATCTTTTATCTCCTTTAACTGATTATTAAATGTGAAGCTTGGAAAGCATAATGCTCAATAGAATGAATTAAGAGCAATATTTTAGCACTTTTTTTAGAATAATCTTGTAGAGTAAAAAATGAATAGTGGGATAATTTTGTAAAACCAGTCATTAGGTGGATTTGTGATGGTTACAGAAAAACACTATGTTAATACATCTACGTTAGCTGATTATTTATCCTATTCTGCAGTCAAGCTACTAGATGTTTATGCTATGCTTTTGAAGGTGCAAAAAGATAGCAATGAAAAAAGTCCGGATTTATTGCGTCAAATTGATGTCACTAAAAAGCAGCTAGATAAGATGAGTTACGCTCTTATTTTGGAATATCGCAAGCGTCAAGAACATGAACGTTTTTTAAAACAAGTTTTAATATCAATTTCTGATCAACTATTTTCATTGAATAATAGCTTTAAAGAGACGAGTCGTTTTTTATTTCAGGAAATTAGGATGCTTCAATCTCAGATGCAGTATTTGTGTGAAGGTGGAGACAAACAACGCCTATTAAATAATCAAGAATCTTTTTGTTCTATCTCAAAGATTGACGAAGTCATTAAGCGATTACAAAAAGCACGAAAAAAGCTTTCTTTTGAAAATCCACATCTTTTTGAAGAGTAAGATTGCCTAAAGTTAGAACTAAAATGCTTTTTGGATTGAGATTTCTACTTTGTAGATGAAGTTTCAAATTTTTTCCAACATGGAAAGTAATGGTTATCAATAAAACTGTTATTGTTATTTAGATATTTAATAATGGTAGATAATTACTTATAATCTTAGGAGTTATGGTGTAATTTTATCTTAAAATCAGTTATTAAAATATATTATAGCACAGTATAATATGAATTCATATTAGTAAATTTTAAATAATATAGTTTATTTTTTATTTTTATAATAATAAAAAGTATTTTTATATAAAATTAATGCATAGTGAAAATTATCTTATTTGTTTATAAAAAATAAATTAACTTTAAACAAGTATAAATATATTATAATATTAAATTTAAATTATATCTTTTATTAAGATAAGTTAAATTTATAAATTATAAAGTGCGTTTTTTATGAATTATAAACCTACATTACTATTTATTATATTTATTGTATGTTTATCAGTAGGTGGTTTGATTTCTACGGATATCTTTTTTCCTGCACTTAGGGATATGCGTTATCATTACTAGATTACTGAATTTCAAATCCAAGATGCAATAGCGATTTTTTTATGGGGATTAGCTTTTAGGCAACTAATTTATGGGCCTCTTAGTGATAATTTTGGGCGTAAAAAGACACTTTTATTTGGTTTATTTTTATGGTTTTTTACGACTTTTAGTATAATTTATATAGATACTTTTCAGGTTTTGCTTGTACTGCATTTTTTCAAAGTCTTGGAGATTGTGCAGGGATTGTTTTGAGCCGCGCTATTATCAATGATTTGTTAGATAAAAAAGAGGCAGGAAAACTTTATCTAGTTATTTTTCCTTTTGTGGAGCATCACCAGCACTCGCGCCGTTCATTGGGGAAATGTTATTACAGACTTTTCATTGGCAGGCGACTTTTATCTTTTTAAGTCTTTTTATACTCTTAATTATTGTGTTATGTTGTTTTGTACTGACAGAGACTTTACCGCCTATAAAACGTCAATCTTTTACTACTATAGAACTCATTAAGAACAGTTTCGGAGTTTTAAAATAAACAGTTTCTCTTTTATGCACTTACTTTCGTGTTTTGCTTACGCGACTTATTTTGCTTATATTGTAGAATCGCCTTTTTTGTTGGCAACTTTAGGTCTGTCGTCTGTCTATATTGGTTATAGTTACATTGGTGTTTTTTTGACTTATATCTTAGGTAATTTAGTAGCAAGAAAGTTTCTCAAGCAAGAGGCTATGGAACAAACTATACGGCGTGGATATATTATTTTTGTCATAAGGGGATATTGTTTGCTTTACAAATATTTGTAAGTCTGTGGCCACTTGTGACAAGCTTAATAACTATCTCTATTATTACCTTTGGTAATGGTTTTTTATTGCCGTTAGGAACTGCATTGGCTATTTCGTCTCATTCACACGCTGCTGGAGCAGCATCTGGTGTTATGGGAGCTTTGCAATTGGGTAGTGCTGCATTAAGTGCCGCAATTATCGGAAAAATATCTGGACATATTCCATAGGTTGTAGCGATTTTATTGGCTACATATTGCCTAGTAGGTTTTATCATTTATATTCGAAGAGCGAATTATTTTATAACCTTGGAGATAAAATCGTAAACCAAATTAGTTAATGTTAACAGGACGATTTATGTTAAAGCACCTTGATGTCACTTTACGTGATGGGGGATATCGGAATCAATTTTCTTTTCCACTTGAGTATATAATTGAGCATATTAAAAATCTAACAAAAGCTCGGTTGGCTCTTTTGTTGGTATCCAACAAGCACCTTTTTCTTCAGATAATAAATCTTCTTTACGGTGCTCAGCATGCTCATGACCACAATGGGCACAAACAAACACAGCCTGTTCAAGAGCTCCTTTAGGCCATTTAATTTGTGACCAGACAATGGGTTGAAGTGTGCCACACTCATCACAAGGCACATTGTAATATCTCTGATCTCCTAAGACAAAATCTTTAGCGATACGACTTGTGTCACGATGAGTTGGTGTTGATAATTTAAAAATCTTTCGTTGAATAAAAGTTGCACTACGTGCTTCAGCAAGATTGACAGGATCTCCTTCTCCATCAACATTCAATGGATAGCCATCAACTTCATCAAGGACCAAATAACGAATAGGCATCGATCGCAAGCCAGCAGCACTATTGGCTCCTGTAAGCATCAACACCCCACCATCAAATTCTTTCGAAAACATTGTATTTCCACTGTCTCTAGCGCGGGCAGGGGCGATACGTTCATTTAATGCAGGACTGGCCTTAATCATGGGATCAAGACGCGTTTTAGACACTTTCTTTGCCATTTCAACTGTGGGCATCACATAAAGAGCAGGGCCAGGACTATGATGAATGGCATAACCACAAAAATTCAAGCCAGCCTCTGACATACCAATCTGTGCACCTTTCATTACAACTGTTTTTTCAATTGGGATGTAAGAGGAAAGATTATCCATGATTTCCCGTAGATAAGGGGTACGTTTAGTCCTCCATAATCCAGGTTCAGCACTGGATAGTGTGCTTAAATAACGGTTTTTATCTGCCCATTGTGAAACTGTGTAGGGAGGGTCTGGTTGACACGCTTGACAGGCATGAAAATAAAAAAAACCTTCTCCTGTATCAGTCACTCTTCTCCTCCTTATGACCTTGAGTATCCTGATCATGGAAAGGAACGGGAATTTTATTTATTTCCTGTAAAGCTTCTCGGATATAATGATCAATGGCACCAATCAGGCTTGCACCATCACACTCAACCTGAGCTGCAATACGTGCACCAAAGCGGTGAGGAAAATGCAGCATAATATCACGATAAGCTCTTCCAAAATTACGTGCTGCCCTCTTTACTTCTTCACGGTCAAGGGTTGTTTCTTTTTTTTGCTCAAGGTCAATTGTCTCACTTTCAAGAGCAACTTGCATTCTTTGGAGTTTTATCTTGTATTCATTAGCTCCTTCTATAGAATCTTGCTTTGTCTTTGTGCGAGGCTTTCCATCTTCGCCTATAACATAGGCTTGCTTGGTGGGATTCTCATTCCATAAAGCTGTAGCTAATTCTTCATTGATTGAACCATCATCATAAAGGGCTTCATTAAACTTTCCCGTCTTAAAACGAGCAATAACCGCATTAGGATAAACACCCATCTTTTTCGCAAACGCTCGAGCTGATAGGTCTTCTCTGGTCTGTTTAGTCATGTGTTTTCGTGATTGAATATTTTTTATTATTGATCTTTTCTTTTAAATTAGTATCATTTCACGATACGCAAACTAACGAATGAGAGTAATTTGGTAATTGAAACCTTTGCGGATAAGCGATGTAAGGAACTTCTGGAAGGTAAGCTACCGAAAGGTTTTCCAGAGGCTTTGATGCGTATGGCCCAAAGAAAATTATTTATGCTCGATAAAGCAGTTAATCTTAAAGATCTACGTAGCCCCCCGGGAAATCGCTTAGAAACATTAAAAGGTAATCACCATGGTCAATATTCTATCCGTATCAACAACCAATTTCGTATTTGTTTTGAGTGGCGTTCTAATGGTTCTTATAAAGTTGAAATTGTAGATTATCATTGATCCGTAGAGGAGTTTGAAATGAAAAGTTACATAGCGATCCATCCTGGAGAAATTCTACGGGAAGAATATTTAAAAGAATACGCCCTTTCTGCTTATGCTCTTGCTAAAGCATTGAATGTTCCACGTACCCGGATAGAGCGTATTGTTGCTGAAAATAGCCCTATAACTCCTGATACAGCGCTAAGATTGGCCTATTTTTTTGATACCACAGCTGAGTTCTGGCTTAACATGCAAGCTGCTTACGACGTTAATGTACTACAAACTGAAAAAGCTGACGAATTTGCCAAAATAGATAAATTTAAACAAATGGCTTAAAAGCTCTCTCACCATAGAAGGAAGGTGGTGTATGATAGTTGTTATTTATCAATAAGCTATGTGTACAATGTACAGTCATTTGAAAATTCAGTCGCTAGTGATATGTTGCGCTTGATTGCCCCGCACCCCCCCACTGGAAAGTACCTTTTAAAAACTTTTCTCTCAATAATTTGATTTGGAACATTAAAATCATCATCATATGCTTGTCTATAATTTGGTATGGTTTAAGAGTGTGGGGCCTTTTGATTGATCATATATTCTTGCCGAGCAATTTGGCTGTGTATATTTTTAGTTAGCCTCTCGCGGGTATTAGCCTCTCGCGGGCATGGTGTTCAATAGAACTTGAAGTCTTTGTTTTAGACATGACATAAGCAATCAAGGTGCCTTCTTGTTTTGCAATCGTGAATTTATCTCCACTTGTTCTCGCAAAAACTTAATAAAGCCTTACAGCACCAGCACGTTTAAGACGATCATAGACTTGCGAGAAAATCTCAACGAATGGGTTACTTTTTGTGGAGGGTTCAAAACGAACAGTGTCTTTATTGTCACCAAGAACGCACATAGGCTTTGTGATGACCACTTTTATTTTTTGTATGATTATTCCTTTTGAGAAATGTCAGACATAAAAAAGACCTCACTCTCAAAGGGGGGGAAAGTGAGGTCAATAAATAAAAATGAATAAAAATGAATAAATTTGATTTGTTTAACAAAAAACCCCGCATTTGCAGGGATTTTAACTACAACACAAACAAGAAAAACTTACATGATTCTGTAATTTTTAGTGCAGTAAAATTAGCACTATACTATTATTAAATACTGTTTTCACCCCCATGTCAACTAAAAAATCACAATCTTATTTTTTATTTTGCCAAATCTGAATCTGGTATTTGTTAAGCGCAAATCTTTATAAAAGAAAAACTGTAAGTTTTTTCACATTTGATTATCTAAATATTAAGCTCATGACGTGCTGCTGTTGCTAAAAAAGCAGATCGTGTTAAACCTCTTTCTTGTGCACAATCATCAATTGCACGCAGAAGCCCTCGTTCAATTGATATATTCGTATGCACCACTTCTGAATCATTTTCAATAAATGGAACTTGTATTAAAAAAGCTCCTTCCGACAAAGCTGTTTTGACAGCTTCTTTCTGTATTACTTCTTCGAATTTTAAAGGAGCTGGCAACTTATCCATTTCTTCGCAATATAGTTGAAGAGCTTCTGTTGCATTGGCAATGAGATTTTCTTCCTGATCAGAAGCAGAAAACAGCCCTTCAAAATCAGGAAACTGAACACCAAAGGCAGAATTTTCATCCTTGTGAACAAGAGCAAAAAATCTTTTCATTCTTCTTTTCCTTTTTTTAACCAGCCCGCTTGTTGTGCAATGGAATGCGCTGTACCGATTGGAAGGTTTTTTTTAGAATGAGGAGCAATAATTACTTGACCATTTTTTTTAAATTTATGATGAGAACTTTTTACTTTAACAAGCTTAAAGCCGTCGTACTTCAATTTTGCAATGATTTTTTTGCAATGATTTTTCGGTTATCTTGTTCCATGTACTATACGCATAATGTGTAAGTATATACATATTTTATTGATTTTAAATCTGATATCAATCCTTTTATTAACGATCAAAATATTTCTGAAGAGCATTGAGAGCCATGCGTAGAGAGCTGAGAAGATATAGCAATTGTTGGTCTTTTTATAATCAGATGCTCTCATGCATCATGAAGATTATATTGACGATATAAACCCTGTGTTTCTCTGATAACTTCTTGCCATTCTTTGAGAAGTGCCTATACGAAAATTCGCCACTTCTATTCCAGATGGCATTATTCTGCTCTCAAGATCGGCACCAAGATAGCCGATTAAAATTACTTTATTGATCATGTTTTTATATCTTTTCTAAGGAAAATAATTGAAATGAAATACGGATATGAAAAGCTATTTTTCATTATCATAACATAGTGCATTTTCCAAAGAAAAATGGTATAAATTATTGAAAATAAACAATTTATTTTTTATTTTATTCGTGCATAAATGCTGTTTTGTGCTATAATTTTATTGTTTGATGCCAAGCAAATCATAAACCAGCGCACTTATTGAAATTTGAGTGGTTTTTCAAACTCATCTGCTGGTTTGTACTGTAAATACTGTTCAATCAGACACCTGAGATAACACTATGCAAACAACAAAAGGCAAGACCCTATTCAAACGGCAAAAACTATTGTTAGCCTTACTTCAAGAATTTGGAGGATGTCTTTCAAATATAGATTTTCAAAAGTATTTATTTTTATTTACGCAATGGGAAGAAAAACAAAGTTATGAGTTTGTGCCTTACAAATATGGGTGTTTCTCTTTTCAATCTTATGCTGACAAACGCAAGCTTATAGCATTAAGCATGCTTTCTGATGAAAGAGAGGTAAGGTTGGGAAATTGGAGGGCTTGTGAGAAGAAAGAGGTTGGGTGCTTTGAGGGAGCGTTGATGGAAGGAAGGTGAGAGGGAAGAGTGGGTTGCGGGGTGCCAGGCTAGTGCGGGCGAGAAGGGATGCGGAAGAGCGTGTAGAGGTCTAAGTTGTTTGCTCTGGTGTATGATGGCTTTTTGGGGGTGAGATGGCTGGGGGCTTGACAGGTATTCTTGTGGGAGATGGTTTGAGGGAGATGGCTGGGGCATTAGTGTGAGAGGATGAATTTGGGAGGGGTGTGAGTTGGAAAAGAGAATATAAGGGGTTGGTGTGGGGGGGGGGAGCGACCCAAGTTGTTTGTTCTGGTGTGTATGATGGCTTTTTGGGGGAAATAGCAGAGAGCTTGAAAGGGATAAGTTGGGAAGTTGAAAATGTATGCTGGTTTTGAATTTAAGTGAGTGGGGTGGTGGTGGGGATTTCATCCTCTTGAGTGAGGGGGTGTTCTTGAATGGATAGGTGCATCGGTTTTTTGTGGGGAGTTTTATGCGTTTATTCAAGACTATTTAAGTTACTATTTAAGTTTTCGCATAACCCCAGTGGGTTGCCATCAAGTCTAGACAATCGCGTAAGTGGTCGGCAAGAGAGTTTTGCTTGCGTTTTAAAGGGCTTAAGTCTTTGATTGATAGGTTATAGACGATCACTTGTTCAACAAGTTGATAACCAAGAACACCTAGTTGAATCTTAATCGTTTGTAATTGATCTGTTGCTTCCATTTGGCGTTCAAGAGTGTCTGTATAAAAAAGACCACTATCAACTTTTTGACGGCTGTAATCGATGCTCATATGTGTGTTACCTTGTTGTATATGCCAATAATAATAAAAACGTTCTGCTGCTTTATATTGCGCTTTGCTGATATGCCCTTTTGCATATAAAAGAGCAATGGGGCGGCTATGAGTGTTGGCAACTGCAACAATGGTTTGTGGGTTGCTGGGGCTTTCTTTATAGGTGGGTTGAAAATAAGGATTGCTTATTTCGATAAGCATTTCTTCTGTTTTTAAGTGGCCAATGTGCTGATGTTTTGTGTATGGGTGTGCGTAATTTATAGTGTTTTTTTTGAGTGCATCGATATTTTTTCTATCGTGGTGATATTTCATTGTTTGCCTCCTTTAAAATGAAAAATGTGTCAGAAGATTTTCAAATGAAAATAAGGGGTTAAACGAGAGGGGGTGAATAAAAACGAGAGGATGAGGAAAATCGAGATTTAAGAGCATGAGGGGGGGACATGAGTAAAATGGAGGGATAATGGGGAGGTTTAAGTAAGAATGAGAGAGGATGAATAAAATGGGGGATGATTTGAGAAAAAATTTCTAAAACAGTGTGTCAATATGTGTTCTTTACGGTATGAGTGCTCTTTATACTGTGGAGTGCTTTTAAGGAGTTAGAGTGTTCTTTAGGGTATGGTTTGTTTTTGTATGGTTTTATTTTTAAGATGTGGGGTGCGCTTTAAGGGGTGGAGTGTGTTGAGGTGTGTGGGTGCGCTTTAAGGGGCGGGGCAAGGCTGCATTGTTGGGCAGGTTTTTAAGATAGCTTGGGTTGTGTGTTTCTTTTGGGATTGTGAGGGTTGTGTGTTTGTGTGCTCTTGAGGGTGAATTTGTGAGGAAGGGTGAATTTGTGAAGGGGGGTGATGTGGTTGTGAGGAGGGATGGATTGTGAATTCAAGATAACGGCGTGATTTTTGTTGGGGTGTTGAAGAACAACGGTAGCGGTAGGTTTTGGAGTCAAACCACAGGCCGATTTTTCCTTCAAAATCGCCTGAACGTTGTTTGGCAATATTCATAATCACCCCGGGGCGGGCTTCTAATTCAGCTTTTTCTGTTGCACTTTGGCTTGCAAGAATTTTATCTTCTAGTGACCGGTTGCGCCAGATTGTAATGATATTAAATGCATTGGCTCCAATTTCTGAGGCTCCTTTTATGTCTTCAGTGCCAGGAATATCTTTTTCTATACCACTTTTGCGTGCATGGGCGACAAGGTGAACGTGCACAGCATTTAAAATTGCCCAGTCAACAATTTTATAGACTGCTTGTTCTTGCCCTGTATAATCATCTGCTGCGATACCAAGCCGCATCAAACTGTCGATAACAAATTGATCGCAACCATATTTTGCACGGCAATAGTCAAACACATCAAGCAAGGTTTGGATGTCTGATTTACCTACGTGTTCATACAAAATGAGGCCATCATCTAAAAAATGAAGAATCTGTTCGATCATGGTTTTTGTTGGTTGGTTACACCCCCCTGTTTGTCTGATTAAACGACGCAACGATTGTTCCCCCTTCATTTCGAGTGAGGCTAAACAAATGCGGCTTTTTTGCGCAATCCAATGGACAATACAGTCTGATAACAATTGGCTTTTACCGGTACCGCTTGCACCGCTCCAGAGGGTTAATTCTGCTGGGCGAAAATATAATTTGCCATTTAGCTTTGGATAAGGAACCGTATAACCAATGTGCTGTTTGGGTGTTGGCCAAAACAACTCAATCACCTGATTGTGATAATCAGATGCACGCTTTAATCCCTTTGGTGCAAAGCTTTGGGCTTTTGAAAAAGCAGCTTTTATGGTTGAAGTCTCGACACCTGCTTTTAAGCACTCATTGGCATCCTTATAGGGCAAGTGGACACGATAACATCGGTGGAGACCAAGCCTATGGGCGATTTCAAGGGCGGCTTCTTCGCCTGGTTTGTCCATGTCTGTTGCTAAGAAAATTTTTTCAAAAATTTCTAAATGGTCGAATTCATTTTCAATCCAGGCCTGTTTGCCCCCTTTGCCGCCTCCAAAGGGTACTGATAAGGCTGGGTATCCATAGGTTGCTAACGAAAGTGCATCAATTTCTCCTTCGGTGATAACAAGGGTGCGCTGTGTTGGGCAGATGGCTTGCCAACCAAATAAAATCGGTTCACAATGAGAAACTGTGGGTTTTGCTTTTGCACCTTCTTGTGCAGCGCGCACTTTTACCAATGCAAGTGTGCCATCGGGTTTATAAAATGGAAAAATGATCTGGTTTCCATCTTCTTGGATGCGATAGCGCTTTAAAATATCTAAAGGAATATGCCGTTTTGTGTGTAAATAATTTTTCACCTCATGACGAGGTTGGCTCCCTTTTGGAATGGGGGGAAGGCGATAGGAATGACGCGGGGTCATAAAGGGTTTTGGGCGTGAAAGATTCAAATAAGCGCGGGCTTCATCCAGTGCTTGAGAAAGGCTGATCCCTTTGACAATACACCACAGGTCTAAAAGGTCGCCGCCGTTTCCTTCTGCAAAATCATACCACAGACCTGCTTTGCTGCCCTTTAAACAGAGCGATAAGCTTTGACCGGGTTCACCTTGTGTGCTGCCCACAATCCAATTATTGCCGCGTTTTTGGCCTTGTGGAAGAAGTATTTGTGCAACTGACTCTGCTTGAGATGCAAGTTTTTGTTTGATTTCAAAAATCGTGCTCATGTTCCCCCTGCTTGTATTGTGTTTATATTTGTGCTGTGAGTTGTATTGGTATTGCGCTTGTGTTTGGGCTATTTTGCTTGATGTGGGTTATGTTGCTTGATAATTGATAAGGTTGCGGTAAAGAGTTTCTTCTTGAGTGTTGCAAGACACTGTGTTTGAACCGGATGATAAAGCACAAAGCTTTTCTTGGTTTTCTTTTAATCGCTCAATTTCACGCCGGTACCAATTGCGCCATGTGGCTGACCAGTCGACCTTTAAGGCTTGTTGGCCGCTTTTAGCGTGCCAATAGTCGCGAAATTTCTTTTCTTGCCAGCGGGCTTGTTCTTCACTCAAACCTTCTGAGATTGCTGCGTGAATGTCGCCCACCCAATTGGCAGGAAGGCGGTGGCCTTTCAAGCTTGTTGTGGTGGAAGAGTGCGTGCTGGAGTGGGGGGGTGTATCAGAAAAGGCACCTGTCTTTTGTGAAACACCGTTAGGTGTTTCTTTTTCTTCATTCTGAGCTTTTGAGTTAAGTTCATCATCTGTAGGGCATGTGTTAAGCAGATGTTGAATTTTTGCATTGATTTTTTTACGTTTTTGTGCCGAAGAATGACCTGCGAAAGATTTTTGTTCAAGCAATTGTGCACGCTCACGAAACACATTTTCGCATCGCTTATTCCATAATCCACAGGTTAAATTTAAAATCTTGCCTTCTGTAATCAACATTTCTAAAACACTGATAAAAGTTCGCTTATCGCAACCACAAAGGCGTGCTAAACGTTCTGGGGATAAATCTAAAGGACGACCCCGCGCATAAATTTCATTGAGTAGAATTGTATAAATCCCAATTTCATGTGCACGCATCCCACGTACCCCACCTAAAAAGTCATTTTGATACCAGCAAACATAAGGAAGTGTGGATGCTTCATAATTGGGAAATTCAGATTGCTCAGCTTGTTTCATGGGAGATCAGCTTTCTTAAGGTTTTGTCTCTTTTATTTAAAGGTTTTGATTGATGCAGCTTTTTGTTGAGAAAAAATCTGAAATAGCCTTTTCTTTCTTCTTAATGCACCCAATTAAAGTTTACGATTTCGTAAAATGTTTCTGGTTTGTTTTGGTTTTGTTTCATTTTGTTCTATTATTTGTTAGAGTATTATGTTCACTTTTATGTTTTTCTTAAATCATCTGAAAGCCAGTTGTATTTACTAGAAGAAATGGAGTTTGCAATTTGAGGTTGCATAAACTGTAAAGGATAAATAATACATACAAAAGACGCACAGACTTTGGAGGTGGTCTGTTTGCATCCTTTGGGGTGTTTATTGTTTTTTGATAAAATGTAAAATTTACTCCCTAAAATAAAATTTATTTATAATTTTATATCCTCTTTAAAGGATATTGCAAGTCAATTTTGTGAAAGACTGTGTATTTTATTGAAGACAACTAAGGGTGAGACTATGAATATTGATGGTTGGCGACATAGATTAAATGAAGCGCTCAAAAAAAGTGGGCGATCAAAACGCTCTATTTCCCTTGCGGCAGGTAAAGGAGCTGGTTATCTCCATTCTATTCTTTCTGAAGGAAAAGACCCAACGATTGAATCGCTTTCAAACGTGTGTCAGACAATTAATGTGAGTATGAGTTATATTCTTTATGGAGAAAATTCTTCTTCTGAAGATCGAGAATTTATTGATCTTCTTGCAAAGATTTCTCCTGAAGAGAGACAGGCAATTTTAACTCTCTTGCGCCGGCCAACTGACGAAGTAAAACCATAACAGCTTTTTGAGTTTCAGGTTCAAGATTTTCCCAATACTGTATTAATTTTAAATCACTCATTTCAGCTCTCCCATCTCTGTTTGTGTCTCCATTGATCTGTCTATTTATGCCTATTATTTGTGCCTTTTTGTTTGTTGTTGTGTTAATTTAGAACGAATAGAGAACAACATAAAAATGCGATGGAAAATTAGTCAATTTTTACGTGCTGTGAAAATGTTCGTAAAAGTTAAAATATATCTTTTATTAAGGATAAAATAATTGACATATCTCCCATAGAGGAGATAAGACTAACGCTATATTTGACTATGTCAAGACAGAGTTTAGCTTTATCAACTGTCTGAGGGAGAAATTTATGAAAGATATTCCATTCGTTAAAGAGGATGAAATCCTCATCATTCTTGGTGAGGATTCAGATGATGATGTTTATGTTGGACCTATTGATTGCCTTGAGGAGGTTTTGGATCTTATGGAGCAGTGCGATGCTGTTCAAAGGTTTTTACGGCTCGATTTAAAGACTCTCCATGCTGATGATGTGAGTGAACAAGTTGCTGAGATATATATGAAGTGCCACGATCTTGATGAACGAGAGGGTTATTTTCACCCTTTTATTCTCGATAGTGATGTGTATCACGAGTATTTAGAGGACAAGGCTACCCGTGTGTATCAGGATAATGTCTATGGGTCTTATGAAGAACAGCATCGCTTACGTGCGTGTGATGTTTTGGATCGCTATTGGAGGTAAATTGATATGGCAAATTATCTTCAAACAATTTATCAAGGGGTTCCCCTTTATTACGCTGGTACTCTTCGCAATGCGATTATGCTTGAACCACAAAAACACAAAGCAGTTCCTTTTATTTCACGAAAGGTTGCTCAGCGTGTTGCTTATAATTTGAGCTGCCGGTCACCCCAAAATGATTTTTATATAGTGTCATAGGCTGTTGATTGCTTTGCCCCTCTTTCAAGGGAGATTTGCTTGTAAAGAGGGGGCCTTTTCTGGTTGGGACCTTTTATGGGGGGTGAGGGAAGGTAAAGAGCGTGGAAGGGGTGGGCTGTGTGCGTTGGTGGGGTAGGTCACTTTTGTTGATGGGAGGAAGGTAAGGAGGAAGATTGAACTGTGTGGGGCCAGGCTAGTGTGAACGAGAAGAGATGCGGGTTATGAGCGACGTGTTTTGGAGGATGGGCTTTGAGGGGTGTGAGTTTGTGAGGAGAGGATGTGGGCTGTGTTTGGGGGTGGTTTAAGTTTGTTGCACCGGTTGTGTGCGGTGGATTTGGGAGAAATAGCAGAGAGCTTGAAAGGAATTAGCTGGTGGGAGGAGGAAGGTGTGTTTGGAGTAAGATAGATGGTGGGTAAGAGGATGGGGTTTAAAGGGGTGTCTGGGGCGTGAGTTTGTAAGGGAGCGTTGATGGGAGGAAGGTAAGGAGGAAGATTGAACTGTGTGGGGCCAGGCTAGTGTGAACGAGAAGAGATGCGGGTTATGAGGGACGTGTTTTGGAGGATGGGCTTTGAGGGGTGTGAGTTTGTGAAGAGAGGATGCGGGCTGTGTTTGGGGGCGGTTTAAGTTTGTTGCATTGGTTGTGTGCGGTGGATTGAGGGTGAGGACTGTGTGCGTTGGTGGAGGGAAATAAAAAAGTGGAGATGGAAAGATAATGCCAATTATTATTGATTGTGTTCAAGGAACGGATGAATGGCGTCAAGTGCGCAATGGTTTGATTACGGCTTCTTTGTTTGAGATGGTTATGGCGCGCAAAAAAGATGGACAAAAAACGCAGAAATATCACTGTGTGATGATGAAACTTGCTGGAGAAAGAATCACAGGAAAATCTGTGGAAGAGGGGACAACGCTTTCTATGCGACGCGGTACACAACTGGAACCAAATGCGCGCCAGCTATATGGAACGTTTATGCAGACAGAGCCTGAGTGTATTGGTTTTGTTTTGGCTGATGATCGCAAAAAAGGTTTTTCGCCCGATGCTTTTATTGGAACAAGTGGTTTGTTAGAAATTAAAACGAAAAAACCTGAAATTTTGATTCCTTATTTTTATCAAAATATATTTCCTGTTGAGCATAAAGCACAATGTCAGGGAGGGTTATGGATTGCTCAACGTGAATGGGTAGATTTGATGCTGTATTGGCCTGATATGCCGCCTTTAATTAAACGCGCTTATCGCGATGAACCTTATATTCATAGGCTTGAAGCTGAAATTAACCGTTTTAATGATGCTTTGGAAAATATGGTACATAAAATTCAGCAAGTCGGCAGAGGGTTATTTACAACAATACGGCAAGGAAACATCCCTAAACAGACAAATTAAAGGTGGATCTGGGAAGGTTTAGCTATGTCAGTGGGGGAAGGTTGGGTGGTGTTAGGGGAAGGTTGTGTGAGGTGTTTTGGGGTAGGTGAGGGAGGTTTGATGGTATAGCGGTGATGGGAGGAGAGGCAAGATCTGATGGTGGTGGTAGGAGCCTTCTTTGAGGAGGATTTAGGGTAAGAGGTGGGGGGTGGGAGATTGGGAGTTTGCTGGGGAGGAAAGATTTAAGAGCTTGAGGTTTGCGTTGGTGGGATGAAGATGTGGAGAAAGATTGGGCTTGGTTGGTGTGGGGCGTGAGGTTGTTGTAGGCGAAAAGGAATGTGTGGTTAGGGATGAGTTTTGGAGAGGTATGAGTTTGGGAGGTATGCCGATGGGAAAGGGTTTGGGAGAGACGATGATGGGAGGTAAGTTTAGGAGACGGAAAGGGCATTAATGTGAAAGTAAGGGCCCTGTGCGTTGGGTAGGGTAGGCAGTTTTCATTGATGGAGAAAAGGTAAGAGAGAAAATTGGGGTTGTTCTGAGGAAATGGTGCTGCGAGAGAGGATTGAACTCTCGACCTCTCCCTTACCAAGGGAGTGCTCTACCACTGAGCTACCGCAGCACGTGTCAGCCTTTGCGGTGCCTTGTGCCATATTGTTATAAAATAGGCAAGAGAGCATTTATCTCTTCTTGCAAGAAAACGTTTCTTGTGGCATGACGTAAACGCTTTTTTTAAGAAATTCTTGACTTAAAATATATTATTCTTCCAAAAGGTTGTAAAAACAAAAAGCTTATAAAAGTTAAAGGGCTATAAGAGTTATTGCAAGGGTTGTAAAAGTTATTGCTATGACATATCAAAATCAAAGTACACAAACAAAAGATGCCCAAAATGATAAGAAAAAACAACGTGAGCAAAGGCTGACAAAGCAATTGCGCGACAATCTGAGACGGCGAAAAGAACAAAGTCGAAAACGCTCGCAAGATTCACAACAAGAATGCACAAAAGAATTTTCAGTTTGCGAAAAAGAACGTGTGGTTTAAAAAGTGTGACCTCATTCTTTAAACCAGTGTAGTTTTAATGAGTTCTAGCTAAACCATAGTTAAGAAATCGCGACACTCAAGAGTAATGTCTTGTGAGGAAAGGTCTCAAAAAGATCTCAAAGGTGAAAAAAGAATAAAGTAAGATAGGGTAAGGTAGAGTACAAATACGATGGATTCAATTAAAATTATTGGAGGAAATACACTTCAGGGGGTTATTCCTATTTCAGGTGCTAAAAATGCTGCTTTGCCTTTGATGATTGCGGCATTGCTTACCGAGGAGACATTGATTTTAGATAATGTTCCTCATTTGAGCGATGTTGAGCTTTTGATTCGAATTTTGAATAATCATGGTGTCGGTTATGCTGTTGAAGGGCGCAAATTTCATAAAGATTGTGCCAATTCAAGAACAATTCATTTTACTGCAAAAACAATCACATCAACGTGTGCCCCTTATGAACTTGTTACAAAAATGCGTGCAAGCTTTTGGGTTATCGGGCCTTTGCTGGCACGGTGTGGGGAAGCAAGTGTTTCATTGCCTGGGGGATGTGCTATTGGAACAAGGCCGGTTGATTTTATTCTCGATGGGCTCAAATGTTTGGGTGCACAAATTACAATCGAAAGGGGGTATGTGCATGCAACCGCACCCCAGGGATTAAAAGGTGCCCAGTACCAATTCCCTAAAATCACTGTTGGGGGAACGCACATTATGCTGATGGCTGCTACTTTGGCACAGGGCAAAACCGTTCTCAAAAATGCAGCTTGTGAACCTGAAGTGGCCAATCTCATTCAAGCACTCAATGCAATGGGGGCTAATATCACCGGGGAAGGTACTTCAACCCTTACAATCCATGGGGTTGAAAAATTGCACGGTGCACGCATTGGTGTGATTCCTGATCGAATCGAAGCAGGGACCTATGCAATGGCTGTGGCAATGACTGGTGGGCAGGTGTTGTTAAAACATGCAAATCCCGATCATCTCATTAAAGTGCTTGAAGTTCTGCAAAAAACAGGGCTCACTATTAAACACAAACCAGATGGTCTTGAAATTATCCGCGATCATGAACAAACGATTACGCCGGTTGATGTTACAACTGCTCCTTTTCCTGCTTTCCCAACCGATCTTCAAGCACAATTTATGGCCTTGATGGTTTGTGCTCAAGGGTGTGCGAGGATTACTGAAACCGTTTTCGAAAATCGGTTCATGCATGTGCAAGAATTGGTGCGCTTGGGTGCCCACATTACGCTCGATGGAAGTACAGCCATTATTCATGGAACCAATCATTTGCAAGGAGCACAAGTAATGGCTACAGATCTACGTGCTTCCGTTTCTCTTGTTATTGCTGCACTTGCTGCACAAGGAGAGACAACTGTCGGTCGCGTTTATCATCTTGATCGTGGGTTTGAACGGTTGGAAGAAAAATTGTCTAATTGTGGGGCCAATATTCAACGTATAACGACTTGAAAAAAGTATAGCAGCTTGAATAATGCTTTCTTTAAAGCCCTCTCGAGGAGAATTTTAAGAGAGCATATGGAGGAAGGGCGCAAGGCTGGTGTGAGGCGGGAAGAACTGTGGGATATAAGGAGATATTATTGGGGGATGAAGCTGGAAGGTGTGTGAGTTTTAAAGGAGGGTTGGCGGAGGATGGAAAGAGAGGCTGGAGGGGCGGTTGTTGTTTGGGTGAGTGAGAGGTGTAGGAGAGGGTAAGGGGCACGTGGGAGGATAGGTTAAGTTGTGTCGGCGAGGATAAGGTTGCTTGAGGTAGGCTGGCGGAAGATAGCTTTGGGAAAAGATGGTCGGGGGATAAAGGGGAATATATGGAGGAAGGGCGCAAGGCTGGTATGAGGCGGGAAGAACTGCGGGATATAAGGAGATATTGTTGGGGGATGAAGCTGGAAGGTGCGTAAGTGTGTGAGGGGCATGTGAGTTTTGGAGAGGGAGGAGGATGGAGGGGCGGCTGTTGTTTGGGTGAGTGAGAGGTGTAGGAGAGAGTAAGGGGTATGTGGGGGATAAGTTGAGCTGTACCGGCGGAGCTGAGGTTGCTTGAGGTAGGCTGGAGGGAGATGGCTTTGGGAGAAGGTAGCAGGGGGATAAAGGGGAGTATATGGAAAAAGGGCGCGAGGCTGGTGTGAGGTGGGAAGAACTGTGGGATATAAGGAGATATTGTTGGGGGATGAAGCTGGAAGGTGTGTGAGTTTTAAAGGAGGGTCGGCGGAGGATGGAAAGAGAGGCTGGAGGGGCGGTTGTTGTTTGGGTGAGTGAGAGGTGTAGGAGAGGGTAAGGGGCACGTGGGGGAAGAGAGGGCTTACACTTGAAAGTCGTCGGGCAAAGCTTCCCAAAAATCTGGAATCTCATTTTTTAAACGGGGGCCTAAGCGTACGGCTGAGACATGTTGTGCAAGGCCTGTGCGATCTGAGAGTTCGACAGCAAATCCACAAAGTGTTATGGCGCCTTGCGCGGGTTCATAGTGACCTCGTTTTTTCTTATAAAGAAAACGGTATAAAGGTTCTTCCTTATCCATTCCAAGCGAGGAATTGTAATCTCCGCACATTCCTGCGTCTGATAAATACGCGCTGCCTCCTTCTAAAATCTGTGCATCAGCTGTGGGGATATGTGTATGGGTTCCTACGATAACGCTGACACGACCGTCAAGAAAATGGCTAAAACATTGCTTTTCACTTGTTGCTTCTGCGTGAAAATCAACTATGATAGCGTCTGCCTGTTCACGCAAAGGGCAGGCGGAAACAATCTTTTCAGCTGCTTCAAATGGGTCATCGGTGCTACATGGCATAAAAACGCTTCCCAAAATATTGGCAACAAGGACTTGTGCTCCATTTTTTGCTGTTATGAAGCAAGACCCTTTACCAGGCGTGCCTTGGATAAAATTGGCAGGACGTAAAAAACGGTTACTATAAGTGGCAAATTCTAAGGTTTCTTTATGGTGAAAAGCGTGATTGCCTGTGGTGATAACGTCAGCACCTGCTGCTAAGAGGTTTTGGTACACCTCTTGCGTGATGCCAAAGCCATGAGAAGCATTTTCACCATTTACAACAACACAGTCAAGCTGCCAATGTTCAATGAGTTTGGGGAGTGTGTGACAAACAGTGGCGCAACCTATTTGCCCCACAATGTCTCCTAAAAATAAAAATCGCATAAGCGTTTTAAGCATAATTTAGCGTTCTATAAAACCCTTTTCTGTGAAAATTTTCTGCAAAACAAGGTCATGCTTTCTTTCAGGGATAGACTCCACTTCTTGACACGAGAAGCTTAAGCCCCATAAATGCGCACGATGGTCATCTTTTTGAAGCTGTTCAATAGTGCGGTCATAGTAGCCTGCGCCATAACCAAGGCGGTGACACTGGCTGTCAAACGCACAAAGTGGCACAATGATTATGGTGGGAGTGACAACTGCATTGTTGGCGCTGGGACCAAATGTATTAAACCGCATGGGTTCTAGCTGTGTTGTTGGTGTAAATGTTCGAAAAACCATAGTTGTTTCATCTATTACAGCGGGCAGTGCCACATGCCCTCCACGTGATAAGACAAAATCAAACAAAGGGCGTGGGTCTATTTCTGAGTGGATTGGCCAATAGCCGGCAAGAATTGTATGTGAACAATCCCCCATCATTTTTTCAAGATAATGTGCGATGTGAGAACAGGCACGGTGCGAAAAGGTTGTGCGCTGATGTGCACAAAGAGCATTACGACGCGATATACCAAGAGCACGCAAATGTGATCGATCAGATGAAATAGACTGCAAACATTGGGAGGTTGTGAGCATTGTTCAATTTTATTATCTCTTCAATCAGTGGAAAGCAATCGCATTTAAAAAAAGTTTTGATGGAGGCGAGCCGATTGTTTTAATCAATATAAAGATAAGGATGGATAAAGGGAAGATACTATGAAAAAAGGTGGATAAAAAAAAGCAGGTATGGACTTAAGGGTAAACTTGAGTGCGCTGGTGAGAAAATATGAGGTGCGCGGGTAGTGCGAGGTTGGTGCGAGAGAGAAGGGGTATGGACTGTGTGAATAAGAGCATTGAGGCGTGGTGTGCGCGTTGGGGGATTTTTTAAGGGTGAGGAGGTTTGAGGGGAGGAAAGCTTGAGGGCGAATTTTGGAAGAAAATGGAAATTAGGGGGCTGAGAGATACGTAGAAGAGAGTGAGAGGGGATGGTTATATTTGTGGAAGAGAAGAATACAAATTGTGAGGGTAGGGTGAGGTTTGTGCGAGTGGGAAGGGTGCGGGGTGTGGGAGAAGCTTGGTCTTTGTGTAGGAGGCTAGGGTGAGCGAAGAGGCGAGGTTGGTGCAAACGAGAAGGGTTTGGGGTGTTGGATGAGAAGATTTTGGGGGAGGTCTGGGAAGTATGTGGGAGAGAGTGAGAGGAAATAATTGTGTTTGTGGAAGAATACGAGTCTATAGATGCGGGGATACTGTTGGAAGGATGCCAGGGATTTAAAAGGGGTGAGTGGAGAGGAGGATGGGCTATGAGAAGAGAGTGTTTAGTGGAAAGAGGGGAGCATTGATGGAAGGGTGTGGATTGTGTACTGTGGGGTGTGCCAGAACGCAGGAAAAGATTACCCGGGTGGAAGGGAAAGTGGTGAACCGCAACAACCGATGGAAAAGTTTGATTCCGAGAACCTAGGCTACTAGGTGGGTGCCGTGTGAAAAAGCCCACGAGCTTTCTCAGGGACAGCTCCCTTGGGAATCAATAAGGTCTCAGGAATATGTTATTTCCTGTCGAGAAGTGCAGAACACCATTTCTTATTATAAGATAGTTTGATGATTTCTACTAGACAAAAAATTATTTTATGATTTTTTTAAATGACAAAAATTCAGATATTTTGATCGGAGTTTTTGCTTAAAAGTATGTCAATGCGGTTTTGAACTTTTTGCATTTGTGGGTAAAATGTCAAAGCTGTTTCGTAGGCTTTAATGGCAAGCTCTGGTCTTTGTGTGGCTTCCATGACGATTCCAAGCTCAAAAAACGCAATATAATTGCGTGGTTCAAGTTGAAGAGCGTGATGAAGGTCTAGCATTGCTAGTTTGAAGTCACTTAATTGAATATGTATCCATGCACGTCTGCTCCAGGCTTCAGCGTAAGTGGGGGAAAGTGCAATTGCTGTGTCAAGATAATCTAAGGCAAGGCCATAATTTTCTTCACTAATGCCTTGTTCAGCCCATGTCATCAAAAGGTCAATGGTTTCACTACCAGATTGTGCCCATAACCTTTGAATTTGCTGACTTATAGTTTTAGCTTCCTTTGCATTGGCACAGTATTTTAATTCTTTCAGTAAGCGTACAATTTCTTTTTCTTTACGCTGTTTAGTTCGATGAGCGTGGCTGTGATATGTCGATTTTTGATCTTCTAAAACAGTTGTGGCTGCATCTGGTTCACGAGATGTTGTTGATGATTGATTCGGGATGAGGTCATCCAGCGGTAGAAGCGATTGTGGGGAAGGCTCTTCAAACGGTGAAGATGGGGAAGATGTCGCAGAAACAACAAGAGTAGGTGTAAACGAAGAGGGTGAAAGTGAAGACGATGTGGATAGAGATGCAAGGGATAGAGATGGAGTGAGCGAAAATGAGGATGGAGGAGGTGAAAATGGGGAAGAAGTGGATGAGGTAAACGCGAATGAAGGAATGTTCCCATTACCGCCAGAAAGCAAAAAAAGAATGGTGACACAGATCAAAATAAACATCTGTTTTTTCAAAGTCTTGAAATACAGAGAAGGAAAATGTGTCATAAAGGAAGATACGCCAAAAAAAGAGCTTTGAGAGCTTCAAAACAAGGTACCCGCAAAAACAGCAGGCGCCTTCTTCATTAACCTTGACGTGCTCTAAAACGTGGATTGGTTTTATTGAGGATATAAATACGACCTTTACGGCGCACCAACCGATTGTGGCGGTGACGTGTTTTGAGTGCTTTGAGCGAATTTTTAATTTTCATAATAATCACCGTTTATAACGCATACTCATAACATGATACTTTTTGGCATCATTGCAGTTTCTCTTAATCACTGCTTTTAAAAAACACCGCGCTTCTCTTAAAGAGATAACACCATTCACCGCTAATGAATAAGAAGAAAGATAAATTTTTAGCAGGGTGTCTTAGTTTTGTCAACTAAGCATTGGTTGTAGAATTAAGGAAAATGGAAAGACATTGAGCACATTATTAAGAAAGAGGAGAACTGTGGGGTGTGGTGGGAAGTAAGGAGGAGCTTAAGGGCGCGTGAGGGGGAAGATTGAGGAGAAGTGGGCTATGGAGTGCGTGTGAGTGGGAAGAGGTGTTTAGGGAGAGCGTTTTTAGGGCGATGATGTGCGGGTAAGGGGGGGTGAAAGAAGAGGGTGTTGGGCACTATGTGGGGGAGGTGTAGACGATAAGGAAAAGGTTGCAAGGGGGGATCTGTGGGAAGTAAGGAGGAAAGCTGTGGGGTGTGGTGGGAAGTAAGGAGGAGCTTAAGGGCGCGTGAGGGGGAAGATTGAGGAGGAGTAGGCTATGGAGTGCGTGTGAGTGGGAAGAGGTGTTTGGGGAGAGCGTTTTTGGGGTGATGATGTGCGGGTAAGGGGGGTGAAAGAAGAGGGTGTTGGGCACTATGTGGGGGAGGTGTAGACGGTAAGGAAAAGGTTGCAAGGGGGGATCTGTGGGAAGTAAGGAGGAAAGCTGTGGGGTGTGGTGGGAAGTAAGAAGGAGCTTAGGGGCGCGTAAGGGGGAAGATTGAGGAGGAGTGGGCTATGGAGTGCGTGTGAGTGGGAAGAGGTGTTTGGGGAGAGCGTTTTTGGGGCGGTGATGTGCGGGTAAGGGGGGGTGAAAGAAAAGGGTGTTAGGCACTATGTGGGGGAGGTGTTCTTGGGAGAAGGTGCTTAGGGCTTTGGAGGTGTGAGTTGAGATGGGAGATTAGGTGAGGTGAGAGGGTGCCGGGTAAAGAAGAAGAATGTGTACTCTATGGGTGTTCAGGATATGGAGTGTGGGTGGTGTGATGTGTGGATAGAAGAGTGGAGGTTGTGAATGTGGTGTGAGGTTAGTGCCAATGGGCGAGCATTTTGGGGGATGATGGGTATGGGAAGCAAGTGAGTGTTGGTGGGGATAGGTTGGTTCCTTCGATGCGGGGGATGACTTGGGAGAATATGCTTACAGTTTTGATTTTGAAGATGGGTTTGGGAAAGAGGTATGTGATCAAAAAGGAGTGTGAGTATTGGAAAGCGAGGATGGGAGGTGTGGTTGGGAGGGAGAGAGCGTACTGTGTGGATTGGTGCAAGTGGAAGAGTATTGGCAGTTTGTCTAGAAAAGGAGAGGATGCGCTTGCGGGGAGCATTGAATACAGCGGTGGAGAGGGTGAGAGGTGAGGGTGAAAAGAGCTGTGGGAAAGGCATGTGAGTGAGAAAGGGTTAGACGTTGTGTGGGTGTATGCTGGGCGATGGAAAACTTTAGAAAAAGAGGCGGAAGAAAAAGCGTATTGTGTAAAACAGGTTGGTTGCGCTTGTGTGGAGCGGTGTAGACGGGAGAGTTTGGGAACAAGTAGGGGCGAGGAGGTGTATTGGTGGGAGAAGCGTTAAGTGTGTGGTGTGAGTTGGGTAATGGGGGTATAGGTTTTTGTATTGTAGAAAGGGTATGGGGTGGTTAAGAGGCGCGAGAGGTTTTGTAGGTGAGGATGTGTGCTTGTGGGGATGGCGGGTGAGAAGGGTGGTAGGTTATGGGAGATGAGGGGAGCGAGTGGCTGGCCCTGTTAACTGGATGACATGACCCATTTTGCGTTCCGGTTGTACGCAACTTTTACCGTATAGATGCACTGATGTGTGCTCTTGCGTGAGAAAATGTTTAAAGTCATTCAAATTATGGCCAAGAAGATTGGTCATTTCACAATTGCTATGGCGGTGTGTGTTACCTAAAGGAAGGCCACAAATGGCACGGATATGCTGTTCAAATTGTGAGGTTATGCATGCTTTTTGCGTCCAATGACCAGAGTTGTGCACACGAGGAGCTAATTCATTCACAAGAAAACGATCATCTGCTAAAACAAAAAATTCAATGCATAAAACACCAACATAATTTAGAGTGCGCATGACCATAGAGCTTACCTCTTGTGCGGCTTCTTGCACGACATGCGAAACTTTTGAAGGAACAAATGTTTTATGAAGAATACCATTTTTGTGCTGATTTTCAGGGCAGTCGTAAGAGATAGAAGCTCCCTGGGATGAGCGCGATGAGAGAACTGAAATTTCCGATGAAAAGGACACAATTTCTTCTAAAATTGAGGGCTGATAGTGAAGGGTGCTTAAAGCTGCGTCAATCTCTTGTTCACTGGGATGATGAAGCACAACTTGGTTTTTACCATCGTATCCAAAGCGTCTTGTTTTCAAAATACCATGTCCACCCAACGCAGACAGCCCTGAAACTAGAGAAGCACGATTATGAACTGCGTACCATGAAGCTGTGAGAATACCTTTCTCATTTAAAAAGCTTTTTTCAAGAACCCGGTCTTGCGCAATTTCTAAAGCTTTAGATGATGGATAAAGATGCCTTTCTTTTTCAATATAGAGAGCTGTTTGGAGAGGAAGATTTTCAAATTCATATGTGACAACATCGCACATTTCAATCAGACGATCTAGTGCTACTTCATCATCATAGGGAGCAACGATATGATGATTGGCTGTTTGCGCTGCTGGGCAATGTGCTTGAGGACAAAGAACAACTGTGCGATAGCCAAGTTCTGCTGCTGCTATGGCTAACATACGAGCTAATTGCCCCCCACCAATCAAACCAATCATACTTCCCGGTTGTAAACTCTCAGGAGGATGGGGCATCTAAAACCTCATTTATAGGGTACTCAGCAATGTTTTCTGTTTGTTGTTTTCGCCATTCTTCAAGACGTTTAGCAAGGTCTTCATCATAAACAGCCATTACTGCTGCTGATAAAAGCGCCGCATTAATGGCGCCTGCTTTACCTATTGCCAATGTGCCAACTGGTATGCCTGCAGGCATTTGCACTATGGAGAGTAAAGAATCTTTCCCCAATAGGGTGCGTGATTGCACAGGAACTCCAAAAACAGGCAATGGGGTTAGGGCTGCAAGCATGCCGGGAAGATGTGCTGCACCTCCGGCACCTGCTATCAAAACTTTAAAGCCTGCTGCTTTTGCCCCTTTCGCAAAGTGATAAAGCCGATCAGGGGTGCGGTGGGCAGAAATAATCTGTGAAACATGAGAAATGCCAAGCTGTGTTAAAATATCTGCGCTATGGCGCATTGTTTGCCAATCAGATTGGCTGCCCATTAAAAGCGCGACGTCAAATGCGTGTTTGGCCATTCCACATCCTTTTTTGTTGCTAGACTTTATGTATTGTCAAAGGAATCTACTTTCTTACTTTTTAGGAGATTCATTTTCGTAACTTTTGAAAGTCTGCTATTTTAAAAAGTTTTCCATTTTTTTGCAAAGTTAATTTTTGCACAGTCAAAGTAATTTTTTGCAAAGTTAGATAATAAGCGTTAACGGTTTTTCTTCAATGGATTCATCTTGGATCGTGCTTTGCGGAAAAGAAATAAAGATAATGGGGATAGATTATTGGTGATGAGAATAATTTGAAGACAGGGGATGGGAATGGGAGTGTTGTGTGTGCTTGATTGGAAGGGACGGGATTTGAGTGGGCAGATTTGGAGGAAAAATGGTGTGTGGAACAAGATTTAGGTACGTTGTAGAAGCATTTTGGGGATGAGGCGAGAGGAAACTGTTGAGCGCTTGTGTGGTGTCAATATAGGCGGGGGAGAGTGTGCTGTGTTAGGACAGGTTGGGTACGCTGTGGGGGGGGTGTGAGAGGACGCAGATGAAAAGGTGGATCTGGAGAGAGTGCTGTGTGGGTAAGGGGGATGTTATCTGGAAGGGGTGTTGAGTGTGCGCTATGCTTGTGTTGGGCAGACTTGGTGCACTGGTGTGAGGGTTGCGAGAGGTAAGGAAGAAGACAGCTGTGGGGGAGAGAGGTATGTGGACAAAGGGGAGCTTGTGATGTACCGGCATAAGGTGTGGACTGCGAGGTTAGTGCGTGTGGGAAAGATGTTAGGAAAGGTTAGGTACGCTGTGGGGAGGCGCGAAAGGTAAGGAGAAAAAAAGCTGTGAGGGGAGAGGGGTATGGAGATAAGGGAAGTGTGAGTGTTGGAAAAAAAGGATGTTGAGTAGGCGTATGAGAAGGAGCTAGAGAATGGGATTTGCAAAATAAGGCTGGAAAGGAATTGGAAAGTAAGATTTTTAAGATCAAAACTCTTAAATCAAAACAGGCACGAAAGCCTTAAGTCAAACAGGGTTGTTAATAAATATAAAGGAAAATCTCATTCTTTGTTAAATCCCTGTTCACAAAACTGTAAAAATACGATATGAGTATCCTCCAATAATTTGCAATGTAAGCAATCAATGAATTTACATTAAATTTGCATTATAAAGTCAGAAAAATAAAAATAAAGTCAGTAAAATAAAATCCAATCAATTCACTATATAAAGAAAGTTATTTATTTATGTCCAAAGAAGAAGTTTTGGAATTTTCTGGTATTGTAACCGAGCTCTTGCCTAATGCAATGTTTCGCGTAAAACTAGAAAATGATCACGAAATTATTGCTCATACGGCTGGAAGAATGCGTAAAAACCGTATTCGTGTGTTGGCTGGTGATAAAATTATGGTTGAGATGACCCCTTATGATTTGACAAAAGGGCGTATTACATATCGCTATAAATAAGGGATACAGACGTTGCTTTCCCAAAACTTTCCAATTGCTTCAATGAAAATTGCCTAAAGTAAAAATTCGCAAAATTGTTCAAAAATGAGAAATTTCAGAACAATCTAGTGCATGAGTTTAAAAAACTCCACGTGTTGATGGGGGCATAAGTGTGGGGGCATAAGTGGGCTATAAGCAAAGTAAGGGTGTGGTGTAAGGTGTTACGTAATAAAGTTTCGTGATTTAAAAAAATCTGATGGCTTTAAAAAGATTCTTTTGTAGAGGAAAGAGTTTCAAAATAAAGTCAGGTGATGCATTTTAACGCAATCTCAAAGGGGTTTTCACTATGGAAATCGATTTGGTACTTGCTTCTGCTTCACCGCGTCGTTTAGAACTTTTAGCGCAAATTGGTGTTGATCCCAGCCGGGTTTATGCGGCTATGATTGATGAAACGCCAAAGCCAAAAGAGCACCCTGCTCATCTAGCAAAACGCCTAGCATGTGAAAAAGCGCTCAAAGCTTATGACAGCCTGTTATGCTGTGATCATAATAGCCAACATGTTGTGTCGTCGAAAAAATGCTTGATCTTAGCTGCCGATACTGTTGTTGCTGTTGGGCGCATTATTCTTCCTAAACCCGGTGGAAAAGAGGAAGCCTATGAATGTTTGCGCTTGCTGTCAGGGTGTGTTCACAACGTATATAGTGCTGTTTGTATTGTAGACGAATGTGGGAGAAAAACTGTTCAATTAGTCAAAAGTTGTGTTCGTTTTCGATGTTTGACCCCTTCAATGATTGAGGCTTATCTAGCTTGCCGAGAGTGGGAAGGAAAAGCTGGAGGTTATGCTATTCAAGGAAAAGCTGGGGTTTTTGTTACCAATATTTCTGGTTCTTATTCTAATGTGGTTGGTTTGCCGTTGGCTCAAACGATGGACCTTTTAACAGCTTATCATTACCCTGTTCTTTCTAAGTGGACTTAAAATATGCATTGAAAATAAGAGGACTGAAGCGCTGCTTAGATAGTGCAAAAGGAGGGTAGTAGGTGGGGGAGAGTGTTATGTTGGTGAAGAGAGGTGCACGTGAAAAGGTAAATGATGTGCGGGAATAAAGGAGAGATGTGCGAGTAAGGGAGAAGTGGAGGCAAAGTTGGTTGCATTGGTGGAGGAAGGGTGTGAGAGGACGGGGATAAGGTTTTAGGAAGTCAAGCGAGGTTGGTTGGGGGTAGTTGGGTGTGTTGGTGTGATGGAATGTTGGGGAGAAGATCTAAGGGTTTTTGTTTGAGAGGGCGGATCTGGAGGATGGAATGTGTACTGAGATGCTTTGGAGGGGATGAGTTGAGAAAAGGTGGGCTGTGTGGGTTAGTGTGCGTGGGAAGGATGTTGGGGAAGGATGGGGTATGTGTGTATAGTGTGAGAGGTGAGGAGGAGGTGTTGTAAGGTGAGTGAGGTGTTGGGGGAGAAGTGTTGGGCGCTTGTGTAAGAGGTTAGGGAGCGAGAGAGGGTTGGAGTAAGGTTGGTTGCGTTGGTGTGGTGGAATACTGCGGCGAAAATGCCGAGGGTTTTGATTTGAGAGAATGGATCTGGAGGAAAGAAATAATGTACGGTAAGGGGGAGTACATATGGATGAGAGGGGGAGGATGAATTTGAGGGGGTGGAAAAAGGGAGATAATGTATAAGGGGAAGGCAAATGCATAAAAAAGGAGAAACGATGCAGGAACAATCAACACCACGGCGTCCATCGCGCCCTTGTCCAGAATGCGGAAAAATGTCACAGCAGGATTCTTATCCTTTCTGTTCCTCACGGTGCCGAGCAATTGATTTAAATCGGTGGCTTTCAGGTGCTTATATTTTACCACCACCACCACACAATACAGATGAAGAAGAATAATACAGGTAAAGCAGGTGAGGAAGAATAAAAGATTGGCAAAAGTTACATTGTTAATGGAGGAGAATGTACATCCACTATAGTGGAATAAGTGATGGATTAGAGTAAAAATAGCTTAGAGTAAAAATGGAATAGCATGAAAATAGAGTAAAATAATTGAATAAAATAAAAGTAGCGTAAAAAAGCGTGGTAGAATAAAAGAAAACTTGAGAAAAGGTGCATTTTTATACACATTATTATGCTTTTAAATAATGTTGTTGCTTATCCTCTTTTTGTTATACTTATTATTTGCTTGCCTTTTGCCATGATTAGTACGTTTCCCTCTTGCCATGATTATTGTGAGAACCCATATTCTAAGGTGTGACAGTTTGGTTACAGTGTATTCATTTGTTACAGCGGGTGATTGTTTATTATGTCGTATGAACAATTCGAGTGTAATTTTTGAGAGGATCCTTTGAAGCGATGTCTTTAAGGATGGACATGTAAGAGTGCAAGAGAAGGAAAAACAATGAACGTGGATAAATATAGTGAACAGCTGCAAATGTTTTTACAAACAGCACAAGGCAGTGCTCTTGCTTCTGATCATCAGCAATTTATGCCTGAGCACTTTTTGAAAGCACTGTTGGAGGATGGTCAAGGTTTGGCTGTTTCTTTGATCCAGAAAGCTGGGGGTGATTTGCCTGCACTTGAAAGTGCGCTCAAAGTGGCGCTTGATGCTTTACCTAAAGTACAGGGGGGAAATGGCCAGCTCTATATGTCGCAGCCTTTGGCAAAAGTGTTAAGGATGGCTGAGGATTTGGCGCAAAAGGCTGGTGATCAGTTTGTGACTGTGGAACGTGTTTTGCAAGCGCTTGTTATGGAAAAAACAGCTAAAACTGCCGATATTTTATCCAATGCAGGGGTGACACCACAGGCTCTTAATCATGCGATTAATACAATGCGAAAAGGAAAAACAGCAACAAGTGCGCATGCTGAAAGTCAATATAACGCCTTGGAAAAATATGCACGTGATTTAACAAAAGATGCACGGGAAGGCAAGCTTGACCCTGTTATTGGTCGGGAGGAAGAGATTCGCCGGGCTATTCAGGTTTTATCACGCCGGACTAAGAATAACCCTGTTCTTATCGGAGAGCCTGGTGTTGGGAAAACTGCAATTGTTGAAGGTTTGGCACTGCGTATTGTCAATGGGGATGTTCCTGAAACCTTGCGTGATAAACATCTTTATGCGCTTGATATGGGGGCGCTTATTGCGGGGGCAAAATATCGTGGTGAATTTGAAGAACGTTTGAAAGCCGTTTTGGCAGATGTGCAAGCTGAAAATGGGCAGATCATTTTATTTATTGATGAATTACATAATCTTGTTGGTGCTGGAAAGTCTGACGGGCCTATGGATGCTTCCAATTTACTTAAACCTGCTTTGGCCCGGGGTGAGCTCCATTGTATTGGGGCGACAACGCTTGAGGAATATCGTAAATATGTAGAAAAGGATGCTGCTTTAGCACGCCGCTTCCAGCCCGTTTTTGTGCCTGAGCCGACACTTGATGATACGATTTCTATTTTACGTGGGATTAAAGAAAAATATGAGCAACACCACAAGGTGCGCTTGGCTGATAGTGCTTTGATTGCTGCTGCACGCCTTTCAAACCGGTATATTACCGATCGCTTCTTGCCTGATAAAGCGATTGACCTGATTGATGAGGCTGCGGCGCGGTTGCGTATGCAGGTTGATTCCAAGCCAGAAGAGCTTGACCATATTGATCGGCGAATTTTGCAGTTAAAGATTGAGCGAGAAGCTTTGAAAACAGAGGTTGATCCTACTGCAAAAGAGCGTTTGCAAACGGTGGAAACTGAGCTTGATACATTGGAAAAACAGTCTACTGAAATGACGCAAGCCTGGCAGGCTGAAAAACAAAAATTGGGACATGCCGCTGATTTGAAAAAAAGGCTCGAAGAGGCACGAAATGCTTTGGCTATTGCACAGCGTAATGGCCAATTTCAACAGGCTGGAGAATTAGCCTATAGTGTGATCCCTGATCTTGAAAAACAATTAAATGCTGCTGAAAATGATGAGCAACGCAATAATCTGATTGAAGAAGTTGTGATGGCTGAGCATGTGGCGCAGATCGTTTCGCGTTGGACGGGGGTTCCTGTTGATCGGATGCTTGAGGCAGAACGTGAGCGGTTGTTACGTATGGAAGATGAGATCAGCCAACGTGTTGTGGGGCAAAAAGATGCTGTTCAGGCTGTGGCTCGTGCTGTGCGCCGTGCCCGTGCTGGATTGCAAGACCCCAACCGGCCTATTGGGTCTTTCATGTTTTTGGGACCAACTGGTGTTGGAAAAACTGAATTAACAAAGGCGCTTGCGGCTTTTTTATTCCAAGACTCTAACGCAATGTTGCGTATTGATATGTCTGAATATATGGAAAAACATGCCGGTGCACGGCTGATTGGTGCGCCCCCTGGATATGTTGGATATGAAGAAGGCGGTGTGTTGACAGAAGCTGTAAGACGCAGACCCTATCAAGTTATTCTTTTTGACGAAATTGAAAAAGCGCATCCTGATATCTTTAATCTCTTATTACAAGTGCTTGATGAAGGACGTTTAACTGATAGCCAAGGGCGGACAGTTGATTTTCGTAATACCTTACTCATTATGACTTCTAACCTTGGGGCTGATATTTTAACGGCTCTGCCTGAAGGACAAGTAACTGGTGCGGCCAGAGATGATGTTATGCGTATTGTTAAAGCAGCATTTCGGCCTGAATTTTTAAACCGAGTTGATGAAATTATTCTCTTTGAGAGATTGCAGCGCAAAGATATGGAAGCAATTGTTGATATTCAGGTCAAACACTTACAAAATTTGCTCAATGAGCGCAAAATTACAGTGCAGATCGAACAAGAAGCAAAAGAATTCTTAGCCAATAAGGGCTATGACCCGCTTTATGGAGCGCGGCCTTTAAAGCGCATTATACAAAAGGAAATTCAAGATCCTTTGGCTGAAGATATTTTACTTGGGACTATCCACGATGAAACAGCAGTTGCTATTATAAAAACAGGCGATCGTTTGACTTTTTCTCCCATCACGGGTACGGGGCAGCCCACAAGTGCTTAAAATCAAAAGAGAAAAAAGTTGATGAGAGTTGACAAGGTGAACGTAAACTGATATCATTATAGCATAATCACAATTGTATCTCTCATTCATAAATATTTGGAAAATGAGTTCTCGCGGAGATGGTGTCTGCCGCGCGAGGTTTTATGCGCTGTAATCGTGGCTGTAATTGTGGTGGCGATTAATGTAGATGAGATTTCATGAAAAGTGGTGATTTCATAACAAATGTGGGTGAAATGTCGGGAATATGGCACTATCGAGAAGATGGGGGTGCCGGAATATCCAGAGTATAGAGGCGTTGGCTACGTGGGGGTGTTTAAAAACATGGCAGGGAGTGTTTGAAAACGTTGGGACGTTGGTAGTTTGTGGGACGTTGGTAATTTGACTGCCTTCCTTATGAAAAGGGCTTCGAGAGGTGAGCGTGAAGGGTAAGTCGCTTATCAAGCATTTGTCGTTTGGGTGAGAGTTTTTTTTAAGTGACAGTTTTTTTACAACGTTTGGGGTAGGTGGGCCGGAGAGGTTTTTGGTGGCTTATGTCTGGGCCTTATTTGTGGCGTGTTTAGAGTTTTTCTTGTTATTTTAGATTTATTATAGTTTGCGTATCATTTTTTGTGATTGAGTTTTGTGTTTGTCTCAAGTTCTTTTGGATGCGCTGATGGTTTTGCCCCCTGATGGGAGGATTGTTTGCTTGTCATTTTGGTGTGGGATTTTGGGGATTTATGGTGGGGAGATTATTGGTAGTGGGCGATATTGATGAAGGGGAATGACTAAGGTGGTTTTACGGGTCTTTGGGTATAGAATATCTTAAGAGGGGAGTTTTTTTACTTTTATTACGTGGTCATTTCTTTGAGGGTTGTATTATTGGTGGGTTGTATTATCGATACGATGTTGTTGTTTAGAACATGAAATGAGAAGGGCTTTTCTTTGTGGGGGTTGGGTGATGTCCATTCTTTATTGCGGGAAGTCCTTATTGTTAGAGGTGATAGGGCTCCTTATTGGAAACAATAGAGTTTTCTTAAAAAATAAGTCAATGTTTTAGAACATTTGCTGATTTTTGACTGCTATTTTAGTTTTTTTCATAAAGTAGATGAATGAGTGATTTGTGTTAAGCTTTATAAGGGGCTGCAATAAATTTGTTTATAGTCAATAAAGGAATGTTAACGTGACGAACGAACAGTCTATGTCTGTACGTAAAAGAGGGCGGCCTAAAGGCTCATTGAATAAAAATACGAAATTGCTCAAAGATGCTCTTTTGGCAGCTGCTACGAAAGCAGGAGATCATTATGGTCATGATGGCTTGGTGTCTTATCTTGAGTACCATGCGGTTAATAATCCGGTGTCTTTTTTCTCGCTTTTAGCAAAGGTTTTGCCTCTGCAAGTAAGTGGAGAAGGAGGGAGCGATGTTAAAACAGTGTCGCGTGTTGAAATTGTGCCGGTGGCTCCCAAGGCAACAATAACGGATGATCGTAAAACATCTGTTCTTGATGTATAAATATTTCTGAAAACTTTTGCTCTGTTGGTTGTGGGGGTTTTTGTTGACGGTGGTTTGTGCACAGTTTCTGATACATTTTAACGCTGGGTTTTGTTTTTTTAAGTTTATGTGGACTCTTTGTTGATAGTGGGCAGTGGTTTTCCGTGCAACCAAGTTTGGCTGTAGTGGTGAGGATGCTCGCTATGGTGGGGGAAGTTTCGTGTAGTTGGTGAAAGTCTCGTGTGCGCTGAGGAAGGATCCGCGTGCGCTGGGCAAGAGGAGCTGCATTAGGTGGAACGACTACGTATTAGGACGAGAGCTGTGTGTAGTGGAGAGGGCTACATGACGTGGTAGGCAGGCTCTCGTGCGGTAAAGAGGTTTGTATGGTGAGGAGAGACCCTCGCATGGTGAGGATGCTCGCTATGGTGGGGGAGTTTCGTGTAGTTGGTGAAAGTCTCGTGTGCGCTGAGGGAGGATCCGCGTGCGCTGGGCAAGAGGAGCTGCATTAGGTGGAACGACTGCGTATTAGGACGAGGGCTGTGTGTAGTGGAGAGGGCTACATGACGTGGTAGGCAGGCTCTCGTGCGGTAAAGAGGTTTGTATAGTGAGGAGAGATCCTCGCATGGTGAGGATGCTCGCTATGGTGGGGGAAGTTTCGTGTAGTTGGTGAAGGTCTCGTGTGCGCTGAGGGAGGATCCGCGTGCGCTGGGCAAGAGGAGCTGCATTAGGTGGAGGGCTGTGCCCTCATGAGGGGATGGTACTGTGTTTGATCTGCTATGGGGTTATTCTCATGATGTTACAATGATAGCTTGTAATGACAACCGTTCAAATTGCTCTTATTCCGAAATTGATTCCTGTTTTTTCTGGTCAGGCTGATGTGCGTGCTGCTTGGGGAGGGCGTGGATCTGGGAAAACACGCTCCTTTGCTCTGATGTCGGCTGTGGTTGGATATCGGCATGGAAAGGCAGGAGAGAGAGGCATTATTTTATGTGCAAGACAGTTCCAAAATTCACTAAATGAAAGTTCGCTAGAAGAAATTAAACGCGCTATAGAATCTTACAGTTTCTTGAAAGACTATTATGAGATTGGTGATAAATACGTTAGATCAAAAGATGGTCGTATTGTTTATGCATTTGCTGGTTTAGATCGCAATATTGCAAGCATTAAGTCAATGGGGCGCATTCTGCTTTGCTGGGTTGATGAGGCTGAGCCTGTTACTGAGCCAGCTTGGCAAACGTTGATTCCAACTTTGCGGGAAGAGGGGGAAAATTGGCATTGTGAATTATGGGTTACGTGGAACCCTTTACGCGAGAATGCCCCTGTTGAAAAGCGATTTCGTGCTGTGAAGGACCCTCATATCAAAGGGGCTGATATCAATTGGCGGGATAATCCTCAATTTCCGGATAGGCTCAATCGTGCCAGAGAAGCTGATTTTAAACAAAGGCCTGAGCAGTATAATCATATTTGGGAAGGAGAATATCTACAAGCTGTGCAAGGGGCATATTACCAAAAATTATTGCTTGAGGCTGAGCAGGAAGGACGCATTGCTCATGTGCCGCGTGACCCGCTTATTCAGATCAAGATCTTTTGGGATATTGGTGGAACGGGAGCAAAGGCTGATGCGACGGCTTTGTGGGTTGCACAATTTATTGGGCGCGAAATCCGTGTTCTCGATTATTATGAAGCACAAGGGCAGCCTTTATCTGAGCATATTGGATGGGTGTGCCAAAGGGGATATGACAAAGCTTTAATGGTTTTGCCCCATGATGGGGCGACAAAAGATCGTGTTTGTAATGTTAGTTTTGAAAGTGCTCTCCAACACGCTGGTTTTCAGACCAAAATTATTCCCAACCAAGGTGTTGGCGCTGTCAAAATGCGTATTGAAGCTGTGAGGCGTTTATTTCCAGCTATATGGTTTAATCGTGATACGACAACAGCGGGACGAAAAGCGCTTGCATGGTACCATGAAAAACGCGACGAACAGCGTAATATTGGTTTGGGTGCTGAACATGATTGGGCAAGCCATGGGGCTGATAGTTTTGGGTTGATGTGTGTTGCTTATGAACAGCCAAATATCCGGCCACGAAAAAATGTTTATCGTTCTTCTCAGAGTTCTTCAACTTCGTGGATGGCTTTTTAAAGCGCATGGGTACTTGTGGGCATGGGTACTTTGAAGGAAATGAGTTGTTTGTGGGCGTCTCATGGTTTGTGGGGTTTATGGATGCTTTGAAAGTGTATGAAGAGTGAAGACCATGAAGGGGAAAACTGTGAGGGGGCAGGATTTGAGTTTATGGGGGGACGAAAATGCTGTGAGGGAGGAAGGCTTGAGGGGAAAACCGTGAAGGGGCGGGTTTGAGTTTGTTGAGAGCGAGATCAGGAGGAATTGAGCCTATGAGAGTTGAAAGTTCGTGGGTGTATTGAGTGCTTGTGGGGCTTATGGTGGCTTGAGGATCTGATGGGTGTTTTGAAGTACATGGGCGTTGTTGACGGTAGAAGGGTGAAGACCACGAAGGGGAAAACTGTGAGGGGGCAGGATTTGAGCTTGTGGGGGTTAAGGTTTGTGCGGGGTTTTGCACATTGTAGGTGAGTTTACCATCGTGGATGGTTTTTAACATTATGGGTGGCTTTTTAATGGACCAACAGACATCTTTAATCGATTCGATTGAGACGCTTCAACATCAGGCGCTTTTTAAGAAACTTGTTACCTGGTATCAAGAAGATATTGCGCATGTTGAACAGTGGCGAAAAAACGCTCAAGAAGATTATAACTTTTATAATGGGCGCCAATGGAATGAGCAAGATCTTGCTGTGTTGCGAGAACACAATAGACCTGTGATGACTTTTAACCGCATTGCTCCTTTGGTGAATGCTGTAATTGGGGCTGAACGCAACAATAAACGACAAGTTCAGTTTATTCCTCGGCAACCAGGAGCAGCTCTGGCAAACCAGATTTTAACAGGAGCGGCTGAATGGTTTCGTGATGAGGCGGATGGAGAATATGAAGATTCTGACGCTTTTCAAGATGCTATTATTTGTGGGATGGGTTGGACTGATACGCGGCTTGATTATGAAGATGACCCTAATGGAAAGCCTGTAATTGCACGCTTGGATCCTATGAAAATGGTATGGGATGCAAGTGCTGTTAAGCCTAATCTTATTGATGCGCAGCGTCTATGGTATATTGATGAAAAGCCTTTAGAAATTGCGCAAAAAATGTTTCCCGATGTTCATTGGAGTGATTTGCATGCTGATTGGGCACACCATCTTGTTTCAACGCACTCGGGTAGAAATGGTGTACAAAATTATGAGGATACAGTCGACGATGAATTTAGCTATCATGAGCGCACGATGGTGACGCTGGCTGAGTGTCGGTGGTTTGAACGTGAGGTTTATTATAAAGTTCTCAATCTGGAAACGGGACAATATATTGATTATTCTGAGGAAGATTTTCAATTTTTGCGCAAAAATAATCCGCATATCCAGGCAACAAGATTGACCAAAAAAGTTGTCAAACGGGCTTTTTTGGGTAAAAGATTGCTTGAAGCCCCTGATAAACCATTGGTGCCACAAAATCAATTGGGGTGGGAATGCATTACCGGCTATTTTGATAAATTCAGTCGACATTTTTACGGGGTTGTAAAACCTGCAAAAGATCCACAACGGTGGGCTAATAAATATTTTAGCCAAGTGATGCATTTGCTCAATAGCCAGTCCAAAGGCGGGGTTATGGCTGAACGAGATGCTTTTGACGACGATCGCCAAGCTATGGAAAGCTGGGCAAGAGCTGATACGATTACATGGCTTAAAAGTGGTGCTTTGGCTAGTGGAAGAATACAGCCAAAACCTGCTGGGCAATTTCCCAACGGCTTTTTCCAGCTTTTTAATGAAGCAAAGGGGGCTATTTCCCAGGTTACAGGATTGTCTGCAGAATTTGTTGGAACACGTGCGGTAAACCAACCGGGTGTTCTTGAAGAACAGCGCCGTCAATCATCACTTAATTTGTTAGCATCCTTCTTTGATGGTTTGCGACGCTATCGACAACGACAGGGAAAAATTATTCTTTATCTTATTCAAAATTATCTCTCTGATGGGCGATTGGTACGCATTGCTGGGGAAGAAAATGCTCAGTATGTTCCGCTGACACGGGAAGTTATTACGAGTTTGGAATATGATATTGTGGTGGATGATGCTCCAACAAGCCCCAATGAAAAAGAGCGCACCTTTGCTGTGATTACGCAGTTGCTTCCTTTGATGCAAAATTTTGCAACACCAGATATTATGCTTGATTTATTGCGCTATTCACCTTTACCAGCATCGCTCATTCACAAAATTGCTACAAAATCTGGGCAGCAACAGGGGCAATTGCAGGATGATCAACAAGTTGGGGTGCAAAATGGAGGCACACAAGAGATGAGACAAGCGATACAAGCTCTTTTGCGTATGGCGCAAAGTGCGCAACAAACTTCTTAAAGGGTAAGAGTTGTGTCTTCATTGCTTCTTATTGCTTTGTTTTGTTGTTTGGGGGGGTGATGGAGGTTGAGATTTATGTTTAAGGAAGAAGGCATTTCTTGAGGGGAGGGGCACACCGTAAAGGAGTGAGCGCTTTAAAGGGGGAAGGTTTATTGCCTGGGAGGAGACTATTGTCTGAAGTGGGCATTGTGTGAGGGATGAGCGTTGTTGAGGCAGGAGTTTTGTTTGAGAGGGAGGCCTACTTGTGTGAGGGGATTAGGTACCACGTATGGGGGATTTTCTTGAAAAACAAGTGGAAAAAGTGAAGCGATAGGGAAAGGCAAGAGGTACACCTTATTGTCTGAAAAGAAGGGCATTGTTTGAGAAAAAAGCATTGTCTGAGAAGAAAGTATTATTGAAGAAAGAAGGTTAGCACAATGGATGAAGAGATATTAACACCAGAAGAGCAAAACCAACTCATGCAGGATCCTTTTCAAGAAAATGGAGAGGGTGGAGCGATAGGGGAAAAAGCAAGTATGCCTTTGGGTGAAAATTCTCAAAAAGGTGAGGTTTCTGAAGAATTTTCAGAGCATCAGGGGGATGAATCGCCACCAGATCCTAATACAGATTTTATGGGTTATGTAAAATGGCTGGGAAAAAAAACTCAAACACAACAGGAATTGGCACAACAAAATCAGGCACAAAAGGAATTGGCACAAAAGGAATTGGTGCAGGCGCAAGGTGACCAAAATGCCACTGCCCCCTCAGAGGCAGAGCAGCTGCGTTCCTTTTTTAATCAATCTGTTGCGGCTGTTAAGCACAAGCATTTTGATTTTGATCAAGCTGCTGATTTTGTTTATGATATGCGCGCAAAGCAGTTGGCTTCTTGCTCTTCTCTCTACCCTGAAAGAGCCGATCCCAAAGTTATTGATGTATTGATTGGCAATGAGTTGAAGCAAATCTTGCGCGATTGTGCACAAAGTAAGCAAAATCCGGCGCAAGTGATCTACTCTATTGCGCAGAATATGGGGTATATGAGCAAACAAGGTAACACTGTTGATACTGTTGCTCCTATGCAAAACACTGTTGAGCATGTGCAGGAAAGACAAAATTCTGCGCGTACACTTTCTGCCTATAATGGTTTGAACCCAAAGGGGCCTATGTCTTTGGAAATGCTCGACAAAATGTCTGAAGCAGAGTTTAGTACTTGGATCGATGATCCCAACAATAAAGCTGCTTTTAACCGTTTAATGGGCGATGTGGATCTTTAAAAAAGAGAGGTGGAAATCTGCCAAAAAACACAACGCATTATTAAGTAACCGCTGTTTTGATTATCAGGCATCTGGTTATCAGATAGGGGAACATTCGGCACCGGCTTTTGGCCGGATTTTTAATCAAGACTATAAGAGGAAAAAATGGCTGTAACTAGTATCGAAGTCAATGATTCATTGGCTGTGAAAGCATGGTCTAAATTACTTAATCGGGAAATATCAAAAGCGACTTCTATCGCCCCATTAATTGGGAGAGATTCCAATAGCATCATACAGTTGAAAGATGAGACCACTAAGGCAGGTGGTGACTCTATTACCTTTGGTTTGCGTACGCATTTATTTGGTGAAGGTGTTAGTGAAGGGGAGGAGCTTGAAGGCAAAGAAGAGGATTTAAAATTTACAAGTGATCGCTTGGTTATTAATGAACTTTCTCATGCTGTGCGTGTCAAAAATGAAGGAACAATCGATCAGCAACGTGTTTTATATAATTTACGCGCAGAAGCTAAAAATGCTTTGGTTGATTGGTATGCTGATCGTTTAAGCATGATGTTTTTTATTCAGGTGTGTGGATATTCGGCAGATAGGATAAACTTTGAGGGACGAGAGTTTAAGCTAAAACCTGTCCATTACGGGTTTAACAGGCCGACTGCTCCGACCGATAAACGTATAATACGTCCTAATGAAAAAAAGCAAGATGAAGATATAGATGAAAACGATGTGTTTGATCTGCAATTGATCGATCAAGCGGTTGAACGTGCTAAGCTTGCCATGCCAAAAATTAGACCGGTGCGTGTCGATGGAGAAAGTGTCTATGTGATGTATCTTCACCCAACGCAAGTGAGACAATTGCGTACCAATACAGAGCCTGGCCAGTGGCTTGATATTACCAAAGCGATCTATAGTGGAAGCCGCATGAAAAACCCTATCTATAATGGGTCACTTGGTATGTATAATGGAGTTATTTTGCGTGAATCTGCGCATGTGACAGCAGGTGTAGAGACAGTTTTAAACAATAATTTTGTTAAGGATACACGCCGTGCTGTTCTACTTGGGGCGCAAAGTGCCATTATCGCTTTTGGTAAAGACCGTGGGGCTACACGCTATAAATTGGTGGAAGAGCTCTTTGACTATGAACGTGAGTTTGGTGTGGCTGCTAAAACGATTATTGGGATGAAAAAACCGGTCTTTCAGTTGTATGGACACTCCCAAGGGAAGCAGGATTTAGGGACAATCGTTATTACAACTTATGCGAAATCTATTTGAGATCTTCAAAGTTAGCTTGTGTTTAACTTTAAAGCTTGGGGTGCGTCTATTGGGGTGTATCTATTGAGAGTTTTTAAAGTGAGGGCGCCGTTTATTTGGGTGCTTGAACAAGCTTTTAACATGTTCTTTCCCAACAGAGCATTTTGTTGGGGGAGAAGATAACACATACAAAGAGATTGTTTATGCCAATGACTATTCCAGCTGTCGATTTTCACCCTCTTGATTTCAAATTAAGCTGTGCGACAACTTTTTCCCGCATGGTTGAGCTTATTCAAGATGAGATTGATGATACAACGGGTGAATATTGTGTTCAAATTTATGATTCCATTTGTGCTGCTTTGCGCATATGTGAACGGGAACCTTTTTTCTTCAATGAACGCAAAGAGGTGGCTTTCAAAACACAAAGTGGGCAAACGTGGTATGGGCAAGACGACAATGTTTTGATTAAGACGGTGGAGGATTTAATTAAGACTGTGGGGGCTCTTGATGGTGTGTTTTTAGAGCATGCTGGTGGAACACGAACACAACTTATCTATAAAACTGCTAAGCTGTTGCAAAAGGATTATGGATCCAACCCGCCGCGGGGGATACCTGTTTTTTATACTTATTGTCAGCGTAAAATAGGCCTTTTTCCCACGCCTGAAACGGTTGGGATAGTTCGTTTTTCCTATAGTTCTTTGCGTTTTTCTGAAGGGGGTATGGAGGGGGAAGATCATCCTTGGTTTACTCACGCCTTTGATTTTATTAAAGCGCGAGCAAAATACGAACTTTACAAAAATATTCTCAAAGATCCTGAATGTGCTGCTGTTTCTTTGGGCGATTTTCAAGAACAGCTTCAGATTTTGCGTTATGAAACATCGCGCAAAAAGGGTTGCTCACAAGTTATGCCAACAGGATTTTAGGCACTTGGAGAAAAGTTTTAGGTGCTTTTTGGTTTTAGATGATTTGGGTGGTTAGATGATTGGGATTATGAGGTTTTAAAATGGCTTTTTTTTCAGTTGCTGAATATAGGCCTGATATTGCTGATATTAATGGTCTTTTTACTGATGATCTCATCAATGTGCTGCCTGCTGATGGGTCTTATATTCCTATGCCAAGTTTTAGCCCTTTATCTCAGCCTTGCCCTGATGCAATTTTAGGCGCTATTGCTGTGAGAACAAAAAATGGTGTGTCTATTATTGTTGGGACGGAACAAAAAATCTATCTTCTCGATAATACAAGTATGCAGTGGAAAGATATTAGCCAAAAGGGAAAGAGTTATTTTGCTAATGTTGATGCGCCTTGGTCATTTGCTTTGTTTGGTGATTATGTCATTGCTGTTAATGCCAATGATAAACCACAAGTTATAGATATTGATCATGACGAAACTTTTAGAGATTTAGGAGGAAACCCACCACATGCTGGAATTGTTCGTGTTTGGGGTGATTTTGTTTGTTTAATGAAATTAACTGAACACCCCCGACGTGTGCATTGGTCTGGGTTAAATGATGCGGAATTTTGGACTGTAGGCAAGAAAAGCTGCGATTATCAGGATTTTCCTGATGGTGGATATGTGCAAGGGGCGACAGAGACGACCAATCCACTGATCTTTATGCGTTCGGCTATTTATGCTGGGTCCTTTATTCCTGGATCCAAGATCATCTTTAGTTTTCAAAAAATTCACGATAAACGAGGTGCAAAAACTTCTGAATCAATTGTGTGCCGAGGTGATCTTGCTTTCTTTGTTGATGAGGGTGGATTTTATCAAATTACCATTGATGGACATATTACGCCCATTGGCTTTGAAAAAGTCGATCGGACTATGATTACCAGAATCAATCAAAGTAGCCTACCTATTTTATGGTCTGCGATTGATGGTGTTTATACACGTGTTTATTGGATGATCGATCTTGATGAGAACACGCAAGAACGCACCTTGTTGATTTATGATTGGGGCTTACAAAAGTGGTCTATGGCGACTGCTGACATTGCAATGATTTTGCCTATTTTTTCTGCTGGATATAGCTTGGAAGGGCTTGATCGGGTTTCTTGTAGTTTGGATGATTTGCCATTTTCTCTCGACAGTAAAGTTTGGCAAAATGAAGCGCCTGCTCTTGGTGCGTTTGATCAACAAGGAAGGCTTGGGTCATTTTCTGGTGAGCCAATGGCCTGTGTGGTGACATCGCAAGAAATGGGACAAACAAGTGGCATGATGACTCGTGTGAGCAACATTATGCCCCAGGTCAATAGTACGAAATTTTATGTGTCTGTGGGGATGCGTTTGCGCCAATCAATCGATGAAAAAATTGTTTGGTTTCCAGAACGACAACCTTCTTCTCATACAGGTCAAGTTCATTGTCGTGTGAGGGCGCGGTTTTATCGCTTTAAGTTGCGAATTCCTGAAGGGGCTAACTGGTCGCATATAACGGGATTTGATGTGGCGTTGAAATCTGCTGGCTTGCGGTGAGTTTGTTAAAGGATGCGGGAGTGGCCAAGTAGGGTGCGGGAAGCGCACGGATGGGCAAAGGATGTGAGTGAATGGCCAAATAAGGTGCGAGGGCGGATGAATGGGCAGAAGGTATTTAAGAAAAGTGCGACAAATGGTTAAGTCAGCTGGACAAAAAGATGCTGCGATTGATTGTCCAAAGGGAAAAAAAGCTCAAAATGTAGCTACGCAACAAGACAGTCAAGATTTGTATTCTATTCATCTTACCAATCAATGGCCGTGGGAAAAAATAGTTCTCTATCAAGAGGCTATTAATGCGGCGATGCAAAAATATGCCAAGCGGTTTCCCGATGATGTGTGTTTGGATGCTGTTGCAAAAGAGATTGCTGGTGGACAAGCGCAATTGTGGTTGATCTTAAAAAATGAAACTCAATTTAGTGCTTTCGCAATCACTAAAATTGAAATAACGCACACAGGAAAAAAACGCGTTGTCATTTTAGACCTTGCTGGAAAGGGTGGGCTAAAATTGGTCAAATTGGTTGATCAGGTTGAAAAATGGGCTCGCACAATTCACGCTGATGAAATGCTGACTATGGGAAGGTTTGGGTGGTCTAAAATGCTTGGCCAACATGGACATGCTATCAATCTTATTCATTATAGAAAGGTTCTCACCCCATGAGTAGACGAAAAACCCCTCAATTTCAAACAACAACACAAACAAATGCACCACCAATATGGGCGCAAGGTATCTTACAACAAGCAAGTTCTGATGCTCTTGATTTGTATAATAAAGGTATTGGAGGAAATGTTTACGAAGGTGATCGCCATGCTGATTTGAGTGATGCAACGCTTAATGCTATTCAGGGGTTAGGAGATGCTGCCAACCAGTTTAACAACCCAACGATCAATCAGTGGCTGAATGGACCAACTCAAAGTCAACAAAATCTTAGCGATATGGCGAGTGGTGGTTGGATTGGAAACAATAGTAAATTTAATGATGCGCTAGACAATGCACTTTCTAAAACTTCTGATGCTGTTAATCAGTCTATGGCGGGGGCGGGGCGCTATGGTTCTGGGGCGCATACCGGTGTGTTAACTGATGAGTTGGGGGCTTTGGCAACAAATGCAGCAGCACAACAATATAATCAAGATGTGTCGAATATGATGAATGCCAATCAGATGATTGATAAGGCTACGCAAAATCAGATTAATGCTGCAAGCAACTTCTATCAAGGACAAAGCAATGCTCAAAGTAATGCTTTAAAGGGTGGTATGGTACAAGATGCCAATAACCAGCATGCTTTAGATGTTGAGCGCGAAAAATGGATGGAGCAAGACAATCAAGCGTGGAATCGATTAGAACAATTGCTGAAAGTGGGCACAACGGCAGCTGGAAATTATGGCACTCAGACAGGACAGAGTGTAACAGTGCCTTCAGTCACCAAAGATCCTTTACGTGATGCACAGCAATTAGTTGGATTAATTGGTAGTATTATGGGTCTTTCTGATGCCAGAGTTAAAGACAATATTGTGTCTGTGGGGGAGAAAAATGGCTACCCGCTTTATGAATTTAATTATAAAGGAGACCCCCAGCGTTATCGTGGGGTGATGGCGCAGGATTTGTTGCATTTAAATCCTGATGCTGTTCATATGGATGAAAAAACACAGTTGTTGTATGTCGATTATGATAAAATTGGCTTTGAAATGGAAAAAGTCACGACACCTGAAAATAAACGCTTTTCTCCTTCATTTTCTCTCTTTTCTGGTATTGATTTTGTACAACAAGGACAGGCCCTATGAGTTCGATTTATGATTGGTCGTTGGTTGCGCATGAAAATGCACGTGCTGATGAGATCATTAATTGGGCAGAAGGACAACCACCAAGCTCAGTCAATGATAGTGCGCGCGCAATGATGCAACGCATTAGAGAATATTTAACAGATAGTGGCGGGACAATTGAAGCAAAATTTACCACCCCAAAAGATGAAAATAATACATCTATTCATCTGGTTACCAAGTCTCCTATTGCAGCTTATACAAACGATATTGTTGTTCGCTTTAAGGCGGCAGGGATTAATGCTGCAACAACAAGCATTGTGTTAAATCAATTGCCTGCTCAGCCTGTTTATAAGATGATACAGGACGGATTGGTACCTTTAAGTGGTGGAGAGATACGAACTGGCGGTCTTTATGAACTTGTTTATCAATGTGGTATTGACGGAGAAGATAAAGATGGCTGGTATTTAACCAATCCCACACCTGCAGCTGCTCCAAAACCAGTAAGTAATTTCCCAGCAGGTTTCATTGCGACTTTTGCTATGGAAAAATTGCCTAAAGGATGGCTTTTATGTGATGGAAAGGCTTACTTGCGTGAAAATTATAAAAGTCTTTTTGCGGCTATTGGTGAAACATGGGGCAGTGGTGATAAAAAAACGACGTTCAATGTTCCTGATTTACGTGGAATGTTTTTGCGTGGGCTTGATAGTAAAGGAGAGATTGATAAAGGTCGTGTTTTGGGAAGCAGGCAAAACGATGCTATTAAATCTCATACGCATACAGGACAAATCAATAATGCGGGTGAGCATAAGCATGAATTTTTAGAACAGATCTTCTCGGTAGATGCGGCTAGAGGAAGTGCTTTGCCCAGATATCATAGTTATGAGAAACGGGTTTTAACAAAGCCTGCAGGTAGTCATACGCACACATTTACAATCAATAAAACAGGTGGCATAGAAACACGCCCTGTCAATGTGGCAGTTGTTTACGCTATTAAGGTATGAGAATTTGAATATGAAAGCATGAGAATCTAGAACTTAAATACATTGCACATATGTAAAGATTCTTCGTTCCACTATTTCCATTAAGATATTAAGAAGCCACACAGAAAATTGGTGGGTCACACCTTATTTGAGAAAATAACAGGCTCGCTTTTTTGAGCGGTTGATTGATGGCTTTGTGGTTTGCTCAAATGTTAGGCAGCTGGTTTGTTTGATTTAAGTGGCTGGGTTGATGGTTATGTTTGTGGGGCATTTAAGCATTTTCCAAAAGAGTTGTTTTTTAGCATTTAAAAGGATGAGAGAACGAAATGGCGCTTTTTCCATTTTCTATCGCTGATATTGATGACCCTGAACATATTCGCTTGGTTCTTTATGCCAGTGGGAGAATGGGCCATGCTCCTTTAAATGCTCTCTTAAAGAATGTGCAGCAAGAGATGAGACGTAAGGATAAAAGGAATACTCAAATCACTACACAATTGTTGCAGCGTATTGCTGCTTTAGAAGAACAATTGACAACAATTCTCCAGGACAATGGAAGTAGAGGGACTGCAAGCAAGGCATAGGTAATATGTGTCAGGCAACAATTTAGGGTGGTGAATATTAACGCCTGGGGAAATTTATAAGGATTTTAAAAATGCGGACAATATCAGAAGAAGGGTTGGCGTTAATTAAAAAATGGGAAGGGTTGCGTTTGGAGGCCTACAAAGACGTTATGGATGTGTGGACCATTGGTTATGGGCACACGTCCATGGCGGGTGCGCCTGTTGTACAAGAGGGTATGAAGATTACAAAAGATGAAGCAGAAGCCATTTTGCAAAAAGATTTAGCACAATTTGAACAAACGGTTGAACAGACGGTTTCTCAACCTTTAACTGATGAGCAATTCGCTGCTCTTGTGTCCTTTTGCTATAATGTGGGGGAAAGCGCTTTTTGTAACTCTACACTTTTAAAAAAGCTCAATAAAGGTGATTATGAAGCTGTGCCGGCTGAATTACAGAAATGGACAAAATCAGGCGGGCAACGTTTGCAAGGTCTTGTGCACCGACGTGCTGCTGAAGCGGGATTGTGGGCTAAAGGGGCTTATGTTTGTTCCAATTATCAAACGGTGGAAGCTAAAAGTGACGTTTCTATTTTGACAGCAGAATTTCTGGCACCAGTCATTGGGGCTTTTTCAGGTTTAACGGGGCTTTTTACCGGATATGGGCCTGTACAATGGGCTTTAGCAGCCGTTATGGTTATCGCAACGATTGTAGGTATTTTCGTATACCTTTCTCGAATGAGAGAAGAACAATTGTGATCTTATTGTTGCATTAGAAGTTTGGCTGTTGCTTGTATCATTTGTCGCATAATGCGGCTTTTTATGGCTGTTCTTTTGAACGGACAAAAACGCTTATTCAAACTATGTTGTCTTTTCAAAATCGTAAGAAAATCAATGATAAAGTTTTTTTACTTTCTGTCTTTTATATCTGTCATTTTTGGGACGGGGTGCCAAATGAGTGGTTTATTGTTTTGCGCGGATTGGACAAAACTACCCCTTATTAATGGCCATAACATTTGAATAGATCAGTGCATTTGGTTAAAACAGAACAGTTACTATCATGCTGGTTTCATGGTTGTGATCCGTTTTGGGCAAAAGAAAAAATGTTAGAAAGTGTAGATGACACAAACAATAAAGTTGGTTCAGATGAGTGAGGTGATATGGTGTTTAAGGTAGGGTATTTTTGATCCTCATAGGAGTTAAGAATATGCACCAATATCTTTATGGTATAATACCTATCGTTTCTGAAAAGAGGTGGGGGTTTTATAAAGAGATAGGGGAGTGCGTGCTTGTTTTATTAAATGATGAGTAAAAAAGGTTGAGAACACTTAAAAGAGCTATAAAATCATTAAAGCTTTACTCGCTCTTGATTATGGCTTCATTAATCATGAAAAGATAAGTGTTTTTATGGAACGGGTGATTGCTTTTTAATGCAAGACAATTCATAATGCTGTTGATTGTTCATGGTTTTTTGTGGAGCGTTATGCTTAGTGCGCTTATTTACTGTTCAAAATTTGCCATAATTGGTTAAAGGCAGATAGTTCATGAACAAAAAAATCCACGCAAGATTAAGATATTATCGTAGAAAAGCATATCGTAAGATTGTTGTTATTCTCTTTGCATTTTTTTTGTGTGGGTTGATTTCTTATTTTGCAGTTCAAAAAATTTCTGATCACTTTTTTTTCACAAAACAGATTCCACAACATGTGCCTATTAAGCTCGTTATTCCAGCATTTGATTTGTATATTTATTGTAAAGAAATTGCTGCTTCAGTTCTACCGGATATACGCGGAGAGGTTTATTCACGCTGCTTGCGCTTAGAAAGTGAAGCCTATTTTACCGTTCGCGAAATGTGGGAAGAGATCTCTGATAACTCAAAGGAAAAATGTATCAAAGTGATTAGACCAGGAGATGGAAATTATTTTCTCTTACGGGATTGTTTAATCAATGAACAAGATGAAAATAATAATAAAACGCGCAATCATTTTTAGATTCTTTAATAAAAGAATTGAGAACAGACAAAACACGATAAAAGATAAATATGTGAGGCAACAGGAATGTTTTTCAATTTGATTTTAGTTTGTAAAACATAAAATGGATGATGCGTAAGTTTAGTGTTTTATAAAATGCTAATGAATGTTTATTTCAAGGAATATTGGTTAAGTAAAAAGGTTGGTTTGAAGCATATTATTTGAAGCACATTAAAGGTTGTACTTTTAAATGATATTGTGCATTTTTTGTATTGAAAGGTATGAGTGCGTGAGCCATTCCTTTACAAGGTGGCATTACTTTTTTGTGATCAAAAATCTTTTAAAGAGATGCGAAGAATACTTCGATATCTGTAAATTTTATGATGGTTTGCGATAGTGCAATGCTTATGAAGGATAGCAAAGCAAACACTTTCTTAAATTGCTACCCAAAATGGGATGATGTTAGGAGTAGGGGAATACTCAACTGCTCATTTTTTGTTAAAAAAGGGTTAGAGTTCTTCTGCTTCAAATGAAGGTGAAATTTCAAGAAAAAATCTGGGATGAGCGTTCTCATTATCGTCAGCAAAAACATTGAGAGAGGAATGGTCTTGTTGATTGAGTTGGTTGTAATCATGTCTACATACTTCACATGTTTCAATGAGAATACTGTCTAGTAGAATATTTTTTGAATCTTTTTCAAAGTTATGGTGAAATGTGTTGTGTGTTGTGTTACAAAAAGTGCATTGAAGATGTGCTGAGCGCCATGATGCGCCACAATAAAGGCAGGAACAAAGCCGTTGTTTTTCTTCTCCTTTCCAGCCACCAACAATGTTGGCCAAATGTGTACCTGCACAGGCTGGGCAAAGGTTGTTTTGTTGTGGGGTCAATGTTTGAGGATCAAGCTGTGAAGCGGTGAGGCAGTAAATAATTTGCAAAGCACCGATGATGAAAATATGTTCTGCTAAATGTTGGTGGGAAAGCGGATAATTTAACAGATTATGCCCCCATAAGCGCCATTGGTCTTGTTTTTGTTGTATTTGATTGAAAGCTTCTTGATATTTTAAAGGTAGTGCGCTGGTCGAAATATGATTTAAAAAATTGTGCACAACACTATCATAAAATCCTAAGCTCAATATTTTTGATCTATCAAAAGGAGGGGTAGATACAGTTGTAAAGCGGCTGAGTGCTGTGGAAAAATCTTGCAATGTGTTTGTTAATTGTTGCTGTGCATTACAAAAATGAGCCCAAAATAAGAGATCTTCTTTATTGGGGCTGGTTGTGGCTAAATGCGCAAAACGGTGAGCTCGCTTTTTAAACAAAATTTCTCTATCAGGCAGTTTGACCCAAGGGGAGGGGTGGGCAGTGTTACTCTCGCTCTTTTTTTCAAAGAGAGTATTGCGTTGTAGCATGGTAATCATTCCCCTTGTTTGTTTTTTCATCATTGAGGTGTGTTTTTTACACTCTAGAATTTATATGAAAACTTTCATTTGATTTTAGCTTATGCATCATTTGTTTATGATGACACCCTGAGCTTGTTATGAATCACTGATGTAGACAACACTATAGAGTGATCATATTTATAACACAATTGGAAAGTCTTAATAAAAATTTTGATTTGTTGTTGCAAGTGTTGTTTGAATAACACCATTGGCTGATCGATCCACACATAACAAATTATTAAAGATTCCACATACAAGCACGTTATATAGGGCAATGAGCGGTTGAAAAAAAGCTTCTGATAACAGGTTTTGGTTTGTTTAGTATAATAAAGGGTTGTCTTCATTGTGTTTTATAGGCTTTATGTGTGAAGAGGCAGTAAGATTTCGGTAGTTTTTAAGGGGAAATGCTTTGGAAAAAAGCCCTTAAAAGGTGTTTTTTGCATTGTGTCATGATGGTTTTAATTACTCATCATCAGGGCTTAAATTAATTAATGATGGTGTATGTATTATAATAATGGGGAGGTTTTTATGAGAAAAACTATACTAAAATCATTTATTTCTTTAATGATTTTTATATTTTCATGTTCTGCTTTTGCCGATAGTGTCCAAATAGTCTATCGCGCAACTAAGGCTACTCCTGAAGATGCAAAGATCGCTGGTGGTTTGTATCCTAAAGGTTTAGATGAGTTATGGATTAATCAACCTCCACCAAACATAAATTTGTGGGATCATGTGAGCTCAGTGTCTACTACTGAGCTAGGTAATGGCTACATCTCAACAACAACTGCTCGAAAATTCGCAATAGGTTGGGTCCATTTTAATCTTGATAAGAATGGTTATGTTTATCATATTAAGACTACCCCTAATTTTGTTGATGTTAATGAATCGTTGGGAAAGTATAGTCCATATTCGTCTGAACGAGAAGTAGCTGCATTGGGTGTTATTCATTGGAATCAAATTATTGGGTGGGAAAGAATAAGAAATGGGAAAGTTGATCCATTTGTTCCCAATCCAGATTACAATGAGCGGTTATATGGAAGTTTTTCATCATCAGGTGCTCAACCACAACTAGCTGGTTTTCCTATTAATTACAAAGCTTGGACAGAACATCCATGGGTTGAATTTTCTAACTGCGTATCAAAATTATTTTGTTTTCCTATTAAATCAGCACAGGAATTTGGAGAAGAGTTCTTTTGGAAAGCTCATTACTCTATACTTGGAGTGATATTTGCTATTCTTGATTAAAATAAAGTATTATAAATATATCTATTTATAATACTACTTATATACTGTATAATTTATAAGTATAGCGTTTATATAATAAGCGAAAAATAATCTTATTTTATTTTAAATTTTAAAGGAGGAAAATTATTATGAAAATTAAAGAAAAAATACTTTTATCTTTGAGTATAATGGTTTTAATGATTGGAACAGCATTTGCTGGGCCGTATGAACAACCAGGCTATATAGATTGGGTTAAAATCGATGAAAAACATTGCACTTTAAAAATAATATACAAATCAAGCCCAGGTAGTCAGCAGTTAGGAACGTGGTCGTGTAATAGCGTGTATGGAAAAAACATTCTGGATTTGGCTAAAACAGCACTCATTCTAGACAGACCAGTAGAAGTAAGGTTTGTAGGTAATGGAAAGGAAGTAAGACCAGTATTAGGCATTACTTTGAAATAATATAGCAAGTTATGTTTTGGTGAATGCTCTAAAGAGTTTGATGAGAGGCAGGAAAGCCTCTCATTTTTCATTCAATTAGGAGGGGATAGAGAATCAATTAGGAGGGATAGAGAATTTGTAGCGTGTATGTACTAAGGAAAGTTTACTACTTAGCTTTGTAATTAAAATTGAAAAAGCAATTTATATAAAAATACCAATTAGCGGTGAAAATAGAAAGTGAAAAATGCTCGTTTTATTGTTCAGGTGTGTTTTTTACATTCTAAAATTTATATGAAAACTTTCATTTGATTTTAGCTTATGCATCATTTGTTTCATGATAACACCATGGCTTGTTATGAATCACTGATCTAGATCACATTATAGAGTGAATATTTATAATATATATTAAAGCTCGTGTTTATTGGTGCAAGTGCTGCTTGAATAACGCTATTAGCTGACCGATCACACATAACAAATTAAAAGATCTCACGCACAAGCACGTTATATAGGGCAATGAGCGGTTGAAAAAAAGCTTCTAATGACAAGGTGAGATTTGGTTTGTTTAGTATAATGAGGGGTTGTCTCTATTGTGTTTTATAGACTTTATGTGTGAAGGGGCAGTAAGATTTTGGTGATTTTTAAGGAGAAGTGCTTTGGAAAAAGCACTTAAAAGGTGCTCTTTGCACTGTGTCATGATGGTTTTAATTACGCATCATTTATGGCTTAAATTAATAACGGTATATGTATTATTTATATAATAATGGGGAGGTTTTTATGAGAAAAATTATACTGAAATCATTTATTTCTTTAATGATTTTTATATTTTCGTGTTCTGCTTTTGCCGATGATATCAAAACAGTCTATCGCGCAACTAAAAATGATCCTAAAGATGTAAAAATCACTGGTGGTTTTTATCCTAGATGTTTAGATGAATCATGGATTGATAAACCTCCACCAAGCATAAATTTATGGGATCATATGCTTACAATGTTTCCTACTGGGCTAGGTAATGGCTACGTTTCAACAACAATTTCTCGAGAATTTGCAATGGAGTGGATTGATCTTAACCTTGATAAGGATGGTTATGTTTATCATATTAAGACTACCCCTAATTTTGTTGATCTTAATGAATCGTTGGGAAAGTATAGTCGATATGCGATTGAGGAAGAAGTATCTGCATTGGGTGTTATTCGTTGGAATCAAATTATTGGATGGGAAAGAGTAAGAAACGGGAAAGTTGATCCATTTGTTCCCAATCCAGATTACAACGAGCGGTTATATGGAAATTTTTCATCATCAGGTGCTCAACCACAACTAGCTGGTTTTCCTATTAAGCACGTAGCTTGGACAGAATCTCCATGGATTGAATTTGCTAACTGTACATCAATAGCATCTTGTTCTCCTATTAAATCAGCACAGGAATTTGGAGAAGAGTTCTTTTGGAAAACTCATTACTCTATACTTGGAGTGATAGTTACTATTCTTGATTAAAATAAAGTATTATAAATATATCTATTTATAATACTACTTATATACTGTATAATTTATAAGTATAGCGTTTATATAATACGTGAAAAATAATCTTATTTTATTTTAAATTTTAAGGGAGGAAAATTATTATGAAAATTAAAGAAAAAATACTTTTATCTTTGAGTATGATGGTTTTAATGGTTGGAACAGCATTTGCTGGGCCGTATGAACAACCAGGCTATATAAATTGGGTTAAAATCGATGAAAAACAGTGCACTTTAAAAGTAACATACGGATCAAATCCAGGTGATCATCAGTTAGGAGAGTGGTCGTGTGATAACGTGTATGGAAAAAACATTCTGGATTTGGCTAAAACAGCACTCATTCTAGAAAGACCAGTAGAAGTAAGGTTTGTAGGTAATGGAAAGGAAGTAAAACCAGTATTAGGCATTACTTTCAAATAATATAGCAAGTTATGTTTTGGTGAATGCTCTAAAGAGTTTGATGAGAGGCGGGAAAGCCTCTCATTTTTTATTCAATTAGGAGGGGATAGAGAATCAATTAGGAGGGATAGAGAATTTGTAGCGTGTATGTACTAAGGAAAGTTTACTACTTAGCTTTGTAGTTAAAATTGAAAAAGCAATTTATATAAAAATACCAATTAACGGTGAAAATAGAAAGTGAAAAATGCTCGTTTTATTGTTGAGGTGTGTTTTTTACATTCTAAAATTTATATGAAAACTTTCATTTGATTTTAGCTTATGCATCATTTGTTTCATGATGACACCATGGCTTGTTATGAATCACTGATCTAGACCACATTATAGAGTGATCACATTTATAACATAATTAGAGCGTTTTATTAAAGCTTATGATTTGTTGGTGCAAGTGCTGCTTGAATAACACTATTGTTAGCCAATTCAAACGAAATGAGTTAATGAAAGCTTCGTGGGAGAGTTGAATATAAAAGGCAATGAGTGCTTGAAAAGCCTCTGATGAGAAGGTAAGATGTGGTTTGTTTATTGTTAGAAATGTTATCTTCATTGCGCTTTTTATAGGTTTCATATGTGAAGGGGCAGTAAAGTCTTATAGGTTTTAAGAGGTGATAATGCCCAAGGGAAAGGGTATTTATTGAGCTTTTTGTACCATATGAGAGTACTTTTTTTTACTATTTTTCCACAAGATGATCATTTTTTTAAGAAATATGAGCTATTTTTAAAAAAAACACTTGGAATTTTATGAGAACATCGTTACGTTTCTGCTTGTTAGCAGGCAAATTGGGAATTATACTAAAATATTCCCTGCTGTGTTGGGTGATTTTCAAAAAATATGCGCTTTTGATATGATGTCAATTCAATATCATTTAAGTTAAATAAAACGGGGATAGTTCCATAACCGTATTTTGAACATGGTCAGCATTATTAAAGAAATAATGCGATAAGAAGAATCAGTTAATAAGTATAGTCCAAAAGGGATACATATGAGGTCACAGCAAAATAGACGGGTACGCAATCGTAATAATAACAATAATCGTCGTGGCCCTAATCCATTGTCCCGCAATTATGAAAGTAACGGACCGGATGTTAAAATTCGTGGTAATGCCCAGCAAATTGCTGATAAATACATAAGTCTTGCGCGTGATGCACAAGGTGCTGGCGATCGTGTTATGTCGGAAAATTATCTGCAACATGCTGAACATTATTTGCGTATTATCCTTGCAGCAGTTGGGCATAACTCTCAACCAGCTCAGGTTGATGAAAATGGTGAGAAGAGTTGTGAAGAAACAGGTGCTGAAGATGCTAAAATAGATGATCGCAATGATGAAAAGCCTGTGATGCACGCGCAATCACAAGAACACAATGAGAGACGAAAAGGTGGCAAAAAAGATGTACGGCCATCTGATGGGCTAGAAACTAAAGGTTCTGGATTAACTGAAACGGTTGAGAAAGGGAAAAAAACTGCTGAAGGGGGGAATGAAACTGCTAAAAAGTCGCGTCGTTTGTCGCATCGGCATGCTCAGGCTCAAGAGTCGTCTTCTAGTGAGAAGCCTCAGACAGTTCTAAAACTGTCTGAAAAAAGGAATAAATCTGCAGAAAAAATAGCTTCCCTTCCTTCATCTGGTGAAGAGGAGGTACCCAAAAAGCCACGTCGACGCAAGGTGGCAACAACGCGTTCAGTTGGTGAAAAAAATTAAGCTTGCGTTAGTTTATTGTGCTTGAAGGCCTTGTGACAGCTGTTTCTTGTGTCATTGTTACGGAAAGATTGGCGATAAGAGCACCTGTGTGATAATTATAAATCATAAAATGTGTTTGCCCGTTTGGCATTAAAATTCTCAGTGAGATGTGATGGTCTGAGAGACTTTGCGATATGATCTGTGCTTTTGGTGGCAAAGAGAGTGTGTGATTGGTAAAGGGTAGATTATCGCTTTGAAGAGAAAGAGACTTTATTTGTTTGGAAGCTATTTCAGGTGTTATAATTTTATAGATTATTCCCGCAAACACAAAAAGAATAAGAATGATTGTAATTGAAATGGATATGATCATTAAACGCATGAGTTTTTTTCTCACCCGTTCTACTGCAGGATCTAAAGGTTCATCTTGAGATAAGGTGCGTTGTTCTGGGTGATTTTCCTCAAAAGCATGCGTATTATTATAAGTCATGGTACATTTTTCCATTGTTCTTTTTTTAAGGCTTAAAGGGTTTATGCTTTAAATAATTTTTTTACAATGGATAAGTGCTTAGAAAAGACAAGAAAGAGGTCACAAGGTGTCTGCTTTAAGATCTGTTTGCTCGTTATCATTGTTATGGAGACTTTGAAGCAAGAAGTTGCCTTGGTTTGTAACAGACCAAACAAGGGAGGTTTTTTGTTGTGTTGAGTTTATTGGTATGTCTGTGCATTGGGCAAAGATTTGCTGACCTGAAGACGTTAATTTTTTGATTGATGGTATGATATTTTGCTCACATATTTGTGCTGTTGGGTAGACTTTCACCATGGAGTCATTGGAATAACAGCTGTTCAAATCATCGGTACATGAAACTAAAAGAAGGACAGCAACGATAGGATTCATAAAATACCTTCCCCAAAAATGTTGATAATTTTTTAAGTAACTGCTTACAAAAGGGTTTGTAGCTTAAACGCTTACACATTTGATTTGTTCCAAAAGGTGAGTGGAGCAGATTTATTTCTCAAAGAGTAGTGGCGTAAATTTATTGCCAAGAGGTTGGTTGTATTGGTTTGATTTTCACTAAATTAGTAGTGCAAACTTTATGTCTTTGCTTCAAAAAGGGGGCATAAATAGAATCGCTTGTCATATCGGCAATGATGAGGAGGTGTATTGCTTCGTGTTTGAAATATTTTTTTAAGAGAACGTGTCAAAATCAAAATAAGTATCAGGCACAGATAAGCAATAAATCACGCTTTTTTCTGTTACTTTTAAAGAAGCTGATCCATTTACAGAAATGGGAACAATTTTTTCTAAAACTGTACTGCCAAAGCAGGCTTTATTATGCTCACAAAGAGTGGTTCCAGGTTCAAAATTTTCATGCCAAGTGATTAAAAGGTTTGCTGGTTTATTAGTGTTTGCGTGGATTTCACAGCGCACAGATATGTTTCCTTTTTCTTGCGCTAGGGCACCAAAAGAGAGTGAATTGACAATTAATTCATGAAAAGCCAAACCAATATGCAAAGCTGCATTTGGAAAGAGGTAAGGATCAGCACCTTCAATAGAGAATCGTTCTATTTCTTTTACAAGATACCCCAAAGCTTGCGATTGTACCAATTCACGAAATTGTGCTCCACGCCAGTTGGAATCGGTAATGAGATCTTGAGAATGAGAAAGAGAATGCAGACGCCCTTGGAATTTGCGTAAGAAAACCTGGAGCGATTCTGTATAGCGTGCAGTTTGGCTAGCAATGCTTTGAATGATAGCCAAAAGATTTTTAGAGCGATGACTGACTTCTCGGAGCAAAATTTTCAACACTTGTTCGCGTCGGCGCAAGCCTGAAATTTCAACACCAGTGGTGATTATGCCGATAATTTCTCCACGATCATTACGGTCACAATCAATCGAGAATTTATACCAGATTTCTTGTTTTGCCATATCTTCAAATTGCACTTCAATAGTTTGCATTTTGCCAGTGGTTAAGACCTGTAGTTTGATTGTTTCCATCTTATCGGCAAGATCGAGCGAAAAAAAATCATTATCACGACACCCCACGCGCCATTTATTGTGCAAATGCTGAGGCAAGTTTTCAGCCCATAAATGGATCAGATTTGTTGTCTGATAGAAAACACAAATATCAGCGCTGCGGATGGCCTGCATAAGGGCGCTGAGATGGGATCTGTCCATAGGCAGAGTAGAAACAGGGTTGATGTTCATAATTGAAATATTGCTTTCCATTATGCGGCTTTGGAAGCATTTTCTTGAAAAAATAAAGCCTGTGAAATGAGTGCTTTTACCATATCAGGATTAAAGGGTTTTGTTACCAAAAAGGTCGGTTCAGGGCGTTCTCCTGTCAATAATCTTTCTGGAAAAGCAGTGATAAAGATCACAGGTATGTGGTCATTTTTCAAAATGTCATTGACTGCATCGATACCCGAACTGTTATCTGCCAATTGAATATCGGCTAAAACCATCCGAGGTTTTTTTTGATGATACATGACAACAGCTTCATCACGGGTGCGTGCAATCCCTACGACTTGATGTCCAAGATTTGCTACCATTTGTTCAATATCCATCGCAATGAGAGGCTCGTCTTCAATAATCATAATTTGTGTAGCTATTTGTGCTGAAATATCAATGGATGCTTGGTTGAGGAATTGATGAAACTTTTGTGCATCAATATTCATAATTTCGCTCGCTTCACGCTCATTAAAGCCTTCTACAGCAATGAGTAAAAATGCTTGGCGTGCACGTGGTGTAAGATACGATAATTTTGCGTTTGCTTTTTGTTCAAGACCAAATTGCGGCAGTGGCTCGGCGATGTTGGGTGTGGTTTGATCAAAAAGATGACAAAAGAGCCGATAGGTTCCAATGCGATCACTTGATGCTTTTGGAAAAATGGAGATATCGGTAATAAGCGCTTCTAACATTGCTGCTACATAAGCATCGCCAGACGATTGGCTGCCTGTAACAGACCGAGCAAAACGCCGAAGATAAGGAAGATGTGGGGCAATACGCATTGATAATGACATGATTGATAACTCCTTCTGTCTTTAAAAGCGCTTTTGAAAATTAAAATTCCCAACATACGAAAAAGTTCCTTCCCTCATATGGAACTTTTTGAGCGCAACTATATTTACAACCATGAAGAGAAAAATCTTCTTTGAATTAATATATGGGTTAAGGGACTGAAAAATGAACGACTGTGGTGAAAAAAATCTCACCGATCCTTCTGCACTTGGCGATAATCTTTTTGGCGTTAATAGCGAAATCGTTCTGAAATTGCGCCAATTTTATATGGGAATTCAGGAAGAAGCTATTCCTGTTCGTTTTCTAGAACTTTTGGAAAAATTGGATCAGGTAGAACGTGCCTCTTTAAACAGTGCAAAAGAGGTTTGATCCTTTATGATGACGGGTGCGAAAAATTTTAAACAAGAATTGCTTTTGATTCTGCCAGCTCTACGCGCTTTTGCTATTTCTTTAAGTGGTAAGCACGATAAGGCGGAAGATCTAGTTCAAGACACCATTATGAAAGCATGGGCTAAGCAAGACAGTTTTGAAATGGGTACAAATATCAAAGCTTGGCTTTTTACCATTTTGCGTAATGAATTTTACAGTCAGATGCGCAAAAGAGGTAGAGAGGTTCAAGATAGTGATGGCCTTTTGTCTAAAAATGTCGCTATTCACCCCGCTCAATATGGGTCATTGGATTTGCAAGATTTTAAAAAGGCCTTAGACATGCTTTCTGCTGATCAGAGAGAAGCAATTATTTTAATTGGTGCATCTGGTTTTTCATATGAAGATGCTGCAGCTATTTGTGATTGCGCTGTAGGGACAATTAAAAGCCGTGTCAGTAGAGCGCGCAATCGTTTGCAAGAACTTCTCAAAGTAAATGGTGAATCCGATTATGGCCCCGATACTTATTCGGCTGGAAGTACATTGTGCTCATTTAATAACTAAAGAGCGTCACCATGATGGTAAAAAGCTTTGTTTTTTGTCTTTCCATTACAACTTTTACAGGAAATCACCGTTTGGAAGATCTTTTGAACAGTTTGGCCTGCATTTTGAGAAAAAATAAAAAAGGCCTGCATCAAGCATCTGTTGGGGTTTTTACACCGATGATCAGAAAAGCCCTTCTCCTATACACTGAAGAATGACGATTGTCAGGTTTATTGATGGAAATTCTATGACAACACAGACGGATTTTCTCCCTCAAATATCTTCTTCTGGTTCAACGATTACACGTTGGCGTTGGGTGGCAATTATCATCTCTCTTTTGATGGCTTGTTTAGCTGCAATTTTTATTATGTTATTATCTAACGCAGTAGATCGGGAAATTGCGCGGTTGAATACAAGTTCACAGCTGCGAGAACAAGCTGATTTGGTGCTAATTAATTTGATTAATATGGCGGCAGCGGACCGTCGCTATGAAAGTACCCGCAGAGAGGAAGATAAAGCTCACTTTACAAATGCAGCTCGTGATCTTGATGATATTCTTGATTACACTGGGCTTATTGTTTACTCCAAGCCACAATGGTATGAATGGTTTACTGCTTTTAAAAAAGAAGTTGAAACACGCAAAGCCATTATGATTGCGCATATGGTTTCTCTTGATTCTTTTTCCGATCCATCAGTTAAACTACCGCCTTCTCCTGAAATTTCAAAACTTCAAGTTGCACGTTTAGCTCAGTTAATGACAAATTTTATCAATGGTGATAATACTACACGGCAAAAACAACGCAAAGACATAGCTATGATGCGTGCTGCCTTAACGTTGGCAGCAATTGTTGCTGTTGTCAGCACTTTTATTTCAGCTTATTTTGTAATTAACCGGTTTCGCCGTGATGTTCGTTACTTAAAAACATATCAATTGTTGCTTCATAGTGAAAATGCTGCTCTTGAAGCACGTGTGAAAGAGCGAACACAAGAATTGGAAAAAGCACGCAACCACGCTGAAAAAGAACGCCAGCGTGTTGAAATGCTTTTGCAAGATGCAAGTCACCGCATCGGAAATTCACTCAGTACAGTGTCTTCTCTGCTTGCTTTGCAATTAAATCGAAGTAAAAATGAAGAAGTACGTTCTGTTCTTGGTGCTGCACGTGATCGTATCCAAACAATCTCCACAGCACACCGACGTTTGCGTTTGTGTGATGATATGGAAACAACTTTAGTGGCCGAATTTCTAAGCTCGGTTGTTCATGATGTTGAATTGGCTGTGCCTCTTGAATTGCGCGAAAATATCACCATTCATACATCTTTCAAAGATTGCCAATTATCATCAAGAGATGCAACAACACTTGGGATTATTCTTGGTGAATTGCTGACAAATGCTTTAAAACATGCTTTTCCTGATCAACGGTGTGGGAATATTTATGTTTCTTTTATTCCTCAGGATAATGATCAAATGATCTTGATTGTTGAAGATGACGGTGTGGGCATTAACAACCAAAATTTAGAAGAAAAAGCGGGCCTTGGCCACTTGGTTGTCGAACAACTTTGTATGCAGTTTGGTGAAAAACCATCGTTTGAAACATCTGATTTAGGTGGTACAAAGGTAATCATTCCTTTACCAAAACTAAAAACCCGTAAGGCGAATGGTTCATCATTTGTCTCTTAAGAAGCGCTATTTAAAAATTCCTTCTCTTCTTTTATGTGTTGCTTCCTTGTGTAAGGGAAAGCCAAGCGTTGCTTTTTTGTAGGCTTTAAAACATTCGGCTTTATGCGTTTTTTAGCTCTCCTTTTTAGTATTCTATTTGTATAAGCCTTTTTACTCTTTTGTTGCTTTAAAAAATTGAAAAGAGTGTACTTTTAGTATTTTTTCTGATCATCAGAACTAAAGTCTGATTTAAGAATCATTGGTTGATTTTGTGGGGCTATTGATTAAAGAATCAATATTGCGTTTTTCTCGCAGGAATGTTTGTAGATCTTGATTGATTAATTCTTTACTGTTGGGTATGCGGATGCGCATGGGGTCAACTTTTGTGCCGTTAACAATAATTTCAAAATGGCAATGAGGCCCTGTTGCAAGACCAGTTGATCCAACATATCCAATTATTTGCCCTTGCTGCACTTTCATTCCTCGTTTAA
>NZ_CM001844.1:1299666-1374666 GCF_000384965.1 Bartonella bovis 91-4 | reverse complement strand
ATATCTCGAGAAACTGGTCTTTCTGCTGATATTTTTGTTTATTGAAAACACGATAAAGAGTGTTACAAAAACAGTGTCACAAAATAAACACAGTGGTACGAAGTGAGCATATATATATGAGTATATATAAATGGGCATGAGTACAAAATGGACACGGGGTATACCGTAGTGCAAAGTGAAAGTGAATAAGTGGCATAAAATAAACTACACAATAAACAGTAAATGAATATTGGCAATGAGAACGATCAAGTGTCTTAAGGGCATTTGGTGGATGCCTTGGCATGCACAGGCGATGAAGGACGTGATACGCTGCGATAAGCTACGGGGAGGTGCGAATACCCTTTGATCCGTAGATTTCCGAATGGGGCAACCCACCTTTGATAGCGAAAAACATTAAGCTGTTTTGAAAAAACAGTTTAGGTTTCTCGTTATCAGTAAAAAGGTATCTTCACCTGAATATATAGGGTGTAAGAAGCGAACGCAGGGAACTGAAACATCTAAGTACCTGTAGGAAAGGACATCAAACGAGACTCCGTTAGTAGTGGCGAGCGAAAGCGGACCAGGCCAGTGGCTTAAGTTTTAGAAAAGTAGAATCGACTGGAAAGTCGAACCAAAGAGGGTGATAGTCCCGTATACGTAAATCTGACTTAAGTCCTTGAGTAGGGCGGGACACGTGAAATCCTGTCTGAACATGGGTCGACCACGATCCAAGCCTAAGTACTCGTGCATGACCGATAGCGAACCAGTACCGTGAGGGAAAGGTGAAAAGTACCCCGACAAGGGGAGTGAAAAAAGTACCTGAAACCGGATGCCTACAAACAGTCGGAGCCCAAGATACGTTCTGGGTGACGGCGTACCTTTTGTATAATGGGTCAGCGACTTAGTCTAACGAGCAAGCTTAAGCCGATAGGTGTAGGCGTAGCGAAAGCGAGTCTGAATAGGGCGTTCAGTTCGTTGGATTAGACCCGAAACCGAGTGATCTAGCCATGAGCAGGCTGAAGGTAAGGTAACACTTACTGGAGGGCCGAACCCGTATCTGTTGCAATAGATTGGGATGACTTGTGGCTAGGGGTGAAAGGCCAATCAAACTCGGAAATAGCTGGTTCTCCGCGAAATCTATTTAGGTAGAGCGTTAGTGTAATTCTCCAGGGGGTAGAGCACTGGATGGGCTAGGGGTCCTCACCGGATTACCAAACCTAACCAAACTCCGAATACCTGGAAGAACTCACTGGCAGACACACGGCGGGTGCTAACGTCCGTCGTGGAAAGGGCAACAACCCTAACCACCATCTAAGGTCCCTAAGTTATGGCTAAGTGGGAAAGGATGTGAGGATCCCAAAACAACCAGGATGTTGGCTTAGAAGCAGCCATCATTTAAAGAAAGCGTAACAGCTCACTGGTCTAAATAAGGGTCTTTGCGCCGAAAATGTAACGGGGCTAAAGCCATACACCGAAGCTGTGGATTTACTCTTATGAGTAAGTGGTAGCGGAGCGTTCCGTAAGCCTGTGAAGGGAGACTCGTGAGAGCTCCTGGAGGTATCGGAAGTGAGAATGCTGACATGAGTAACGATAAAGGGAGTGAGAGACTCCCTCGCCGAAAGTCCAAGGGTTCCTGCTTAAAGTTAATCTGAGCAGGGTGAGTCGGCCCCTAAGGCGAGGCCGAAAGGCGTAGTCGATGGGAACCACGTTAATATTCGTGGACCTGTGGGAAGTGACGGATTGCATATATTGTAAGGTCTTATTGGATTGATCTTGCAGTGAAGCAGTCCCAGGAAATAGCTCCCACGTATAGACCGTACCCGAAACCGACACAGGTGGACAGGTAGAGAATACCAAGGCGCTTGAGAGAACTACGTTGAAGGAACTCGGCAAATTGCACGCGTAACTTCGGAAGAAGCGTGACCCTTTTGCGGGCAACCGTTAAAGGGTGGCACAGACCAGGGGGTAGCGACTGTTTACCAAAAACACAGGGCTCTGCGAAGTCGCAAGACGATGTATAGGGTCTGACGCCTGCCCGGTGCTGGAAGGTTAAGAGGAGATGTGCAAGCATCAAATTGAAGCCCCAGTAAACGGCGGCCGTAACTATAACGGTCCTAAGGTAGCGAAATTCCTTGTCGGGTAAGTTCCGACCTGCACGAATGGCGTAACGACTTCCCCGCTGTCTCCAACGTAGACTCAGTGAAATTGAATTCCCCGTGAAGATGCGGGGTTCCTGCGGTTAGACGGAAAGACCCCGTGCACCTTTACTATAGCTTTACACTGGCATTTGTGTCTATCTGTGTAGGATAGGTGGTAGACTTTGAAGCAAGGGCGTCAGCTCTTGTGGAGTCACCCTTGAAATACCACCCTTATCGATATGGATGTCTAACTGCAGTCCGTTATCCGGATTCAAGACAGTGTATGGTGGGTAGTTTGACTGGGGCGGTCGCCTCCTAAAGAGTAACGGAGGCGCGCGAAGGTAGGCTCAGAACGGTCGGAAATCGTTCGTTGAGTGCAATGGCATAAGCCTGCCTGACTGTGAGACTGACAAGTCGAACAGAGTCGAAAGACGGTCATAGTGATCCGGTGGTCCCGTGTGGAAGGGCCATCGCTCAACGGATAAAAGGTACGCCGGGGATAACAGGCTGATGACCCCCAAGAGTTCATATCGACGGGGTTGTTTGGCACCTCGATGTCGACTCATCGCATCCTGGGGCTGGAGCAGGTCCCAAGGGTATGGCTGTTCGCCATTTAAAGCGGTACGTGAGTTGGGTTCAGAACGTCGTGAGACAGTTCGGTCCCTATCTGCCGTGGGTGTAGGAATATTGACAGGATCTGTCCCTAGTACGAGAGGACCGGGATGGACGTATCTCTGGTGGACCTGTTGTGGCGCCAGCCGCATAGCAGGGTAGCTATATACGGACGGGATAACCGCTGAAAGCATCTAAGCGGGAAACCCACCTGAAAACGAGTATTCCCTGAGAACCGTGGAAGATCACCACGTTGATAGGTCAGGTGTGGAAGTGTGGTAACATATGAAGCTTACTGATACTAATCGTTCGATAGGCTTGATCGTTCCCATTCCCTATATTCATGCTAAAATAAAAATCTCAAAAATAAAACAAAACAAAAATCTAAGCAAAAAACCAGTTCTCATTCCTTGATATGTTCTTAGCTGACTTGGTGGTTATGGCGGAGCGCCTGCACCCGATCCCCATCCCGAACTCGGCCGTGAAACGTTCCAGCGCTGATGGTACTGTGTCTTAAGGCACGGGAGAGTAAGTCACTGCCAGGTCTGTTAAAAACATACAATGGTCTTCTCAAACAGTTTCCAATAGAGGTCTTCAGTCCAAGTGATTTTGTTACAAAAATGTCATCGTCACAATAACTGTGGTATCTCTTCAATGGCGCGGGGTGGAGCAGCCCGGTAGCTCGTCAGGCTCATAACCTGAAGGCCGCAGGTTCAAATCCTGCCCCGCAACCAAAAATGCCTAACAACATTTCCACTCTCTACCCAAAAATATCACTATAGGAAATCAATAATTGCTTCTTATGAGAGGCTTTAACATACTTTACTGTTAAACTTCATATCGGCTGTGAAATATCCTTATCTGACCGTTTCTCTACAAACTCTCTTCTCATTTGACAAATCAATACATAAGCTTTTCAATACACAATCTTTGTATAGTCTGGCCCGCCTTTAAAAGTGAGAGGCTATCTGTGGTGTTCTCTCAACATAACTACAAATGGGAGGGGATGGCTCAAAATGATAGAGCACAAAACGTCTCTCCTTATTTCTGCACAGATTAAAAACGTCCTAAAAGGGTGTTGCTGCGTGGTTGTTTGGTAATCCGTTCAAGTTGAAAACTACAATATAAAGCTATAAGGTTTAATTTATAAAATGAATGACTATGGTGCCACTATGAATGTTGGTATAGGCTAGTACTTCAGTTCTAATTTAAATTCTTAGTATTTCTTTATTTTACAAAAACATTGTGTCATATGTTGTGAAGATCATTTTGCGTTCTCGCTTATCACTCTAGCTATCATATCCTTTCCACTAAGACAAAAAATCTTAATGAAAAGAGAGGAAAGTGTTTTGTTAGCTTTACTCACTTAACTCTATCTTGGGAATATGGTTTAACAGCGTCATTTAAGTGATGTGTACCGCTACACTATAATTAAAGAGTTCTCGTTTATATTGTTCCAAAAAAGGTGGATGTGGTGGGTATCTCAAGCAGAATATTTTAAAATGCTAGAAAAGTTGCTTTTCTTTGTGAACTAAAAAAGCTGCTAATTTATAGCAGCTTTCTTGTTGTGATGATCAAGTATGATCCATTGTGCTTTTTTTAGCAAAGCTTTTAAAAAAGGCAGCAATGTTTACGGCTTTTGGCACCGTAATAGCCGCATACAGTTGCTATAACAGCGCCAATAAGGCTGCCTAAAAAGCTCCACCATCCAATTGTAGAAGCTGTTCCAATTGCTTGATCGGCAAAGTTCTGCGCGCTCTTTGCTGTTTGTTCAAGGTGATGAGACAGGTTGTCGATTTGTTGGTTGAAGCTTTTGATCGCCTGCTCAGTTTGTGATCTTGCTGTGTGATAAACACTGATGGCATGATCTGCAGTGTGTTCAGCTTCAGCTTGGGTCATACCGTTGTTCATAAGTCCACGCACAACATCATCACGATCAATATCAGCTGTAATCGTTTCAAGCCGGCTAGACAAACGATCACCTAGTTTCTTAAGATAGACAGAATAACCTGAAGGATTATGCAGCAAAGCTTTAACAATAGAATCTATATCAGATAAGCTCTCTTCATAAACTCTCTTCAAATGATTAGCATCTAAAAAGCTGATAACTTATTGAATAAAATTTCTTTGTTAGAACTTTATTTTAAAGTCACCTTTTCATCAAAGCGCTCATACTTTCTAAAGGGTTTTTGCCTTGAATGATTTTTTGAATTTCTGTAGCGATAGGTGCGTAAATTCCTTTTTTTTGGGCAATTTGAGTGATTGCATTAGAAGTTTTGATGCCTTCGGCTATTCCACCTAGCTCGCTTAAAATATTTTGTAAAGGTTTGTTTTGTGCTAATCCTAACCCAACACGGTAATTTCTAGAAAGCAGAGAATTTGCTGTTAAGAATAGATCACCTGCACCAGAAAGCCCTAGGAAAGTTTGCATTTTGGCACCAAAATATTCTGCAAATTGATACATTTCTACCAGTCCACGTGATAGAAGAGATGCTTTAGCATTCTGACCTAATTGCAATCCGTCACAAATTCCACCCGCTATGGCAATGACATTTTTATACGCACTTGCCACTTCTCCACCAATGATGTCATTTTCAATATAGGGTTTGATAAAGTCAGGCATTTTGCTTGCAAATTCTTGAGCAAGGGTAAAATTGTGCGAATGAATAGTTAAGGCACATGGCAGACTGAGAATAATTTCTTTAGCAAAGCTTGGACCTGCTAAAAAACAAAGATTTTCTGGAGAAATGAAATCTTTGGCAATGTGACTGACAAATGCTCCTGTATTTTCCTCAATTCCCTTACTTGTGATAAGTATTTTTGAGTCTTTTTTCAAAGATGTGCAAGCAAACCATTCTCTTAAAGCTTGAACACTAATAGCAATGACAAAAAGTGTAGAATCTAAGCTCTCATTTAAAGAACATTGTGAAATAATTGAATGAGAATTTTTACTCAATATTTTATTTAAAGGGTCTAATGCAGGGGTGATATCACGTCTTGAAACAATGCAGACTTCATTTTTATGTGCAAAAGCAAATGCAAGAGCTTTTCCCCAAATTCCACCGCCAAAAATTGTTATTTTCATTTTATTCCTTAAGTCCTTTAAAGACGATATTTCATCTCATACACTGCAAACGCATCTTTTAGGATAGGGAAAATATGTGTTTTCTTAGTTAAGAAAAGAGCATTTTTATGATGAATAGTATTTTTTGAATAGTTGTCAATGTTGATTAAAAAAATTTGATACTATTTGTTTTCTTAAGAGAAGGAGGGTTTTATTTAATTTTGCAATTTTTTTACCAAATTTTTATCACTTTAGAACAGTTTTAATTTGATTAAAATAGCGCGTCTGCTCTTTGCGTATTGATGTAGAAAAGAATTTCTTAAGACAAAAAAGATTTCTTGAAACAGTAGTAAGACACCTGTGTCATAAATATCTATCGTTTGAAATTTTGCTACGAGCTTAGAAAGTTTTTGACAAAATGGAATCGGTTTAATAGTGGCCTGATTGTTGAGGGAAAAGCAACGTGATAGCAACACAATGGCAGCATGATGGCAAAGTGATGAAGGAGGGGTGATGGTGTGTATCAACCTTAAATGTATAAAGTTACTGCGGCATTTATTGTAAATACAATGGCATCTTATGCCGCGAACATGAGGTTATACGTAAATATAGAGACAAAAAGAGGAATACAGTGCAGCCAAATCTTGAACATGTTGGGTGATGCTTTGGTGTGTGAGCAGAAACTGATGATAATGGGGGTATATTGTTTTGTGAGGTTAAAAACCAAATCATTGTCTATAACCACGGGTTATATAAAGTTATTGCGGCGTTCATTTTGATGGGCTAGACATGATCGTTCGCGAAAACAGGGTTATGCAAACATACATTGCTGAATAGAGAAACATCATGTCTACGAAACAAAAAAAAACTAAAGCGCGTTTACCACGGGGTTTTGTTGATTACACGGGTTTAGAGTTACAAGAGCTTGAGACAATGACGGCTCAGATACGTGAAGTTTATGAACTTTACGGTTTTGAAGCGCTTGAAACACCGATTTTTGAATATACAGATGCGCTTGGAAAGTTTTTGCCTGATGTAGATCGCCCGAATGCAGGTGTGTTTTCTTTACAAGATGATGATGAACAATGGATGTCTTTGCGCTATGATCTCACAGCGCCTCTTGCTCGCTATGTTGCTGAGAATTTTGAAGTTTTACCAAAACCTTATCGCAGCTATCGTTTTGGACATGTCTTTCGTAATGACAAGCCAGGGCCAGGGCGCTTTCGTCAATTTATGCAGTTGGATGCTGATATTGTAGGGGCATCAACGGTGGCAGCAGATGCAGAAATATGTATGATGGCAGCAGATAGTTTAGAAAAATTAGGAATGTCGCGTCGTAATTATGTCATTCGGCTGAATAATCGGAAAATTTTAGATGCTGTTTTAGAAAATCTTGGTTTGGGGGGGGAGAAACAAGCTGGCAAACGCTTAACTGTTTTTAGGGCTATCGATAAGTTTGATCGACTTGGTTGTGGAGGTGTATATTCGCTTTTAGGGGAGGGCCGTTTGGATGAAAGCGGTGATTTCACGAAAGGAGCGGAACTAACTAACGACCAGATTGAGTATATCCTTGGCTTGTTGGATGCGAAGTTTCAGACTTTGGAAAAAACAATAACGTTTCTCAAAAACATAGTTGGTCATCATCCTCGTGGGCGTGAAGGGATGCGTGAGCTTGAGGAAATGCAGGAAATTTTTGTCAAAAACGATTATGAGGACTGTATGAGGATTGATCCATCGGTTGTACGAGGGTTGGACTATTATACGGGGCCTGTTTTTGAAGCTGAATTCTGCAATAAGTACGGGGAAAAGCTTACCTTTGGATCTATTGGTGGAGGTGGGCGCTATGATGGGTTGATTGCACGCTTTCGCAATGACAATGTCCCCGCAACGGGTTTTTCAATTGGTTTGTCACGTTTAATAGCAATTTTGCAAAGCCATGGGACATTTTCTGTGGAGGAAAAGACAGGCCCAGTTGTGGTGTTGATGATGGATCAAGAGCCAGGCAGCGCTGCACGTTATCAAAACATGGTGATGCAATTGCGCAATGCGGATATTCGATCTGAAGTATATTTAGGGGAGGCAGGTATTAAGGCACAAATGAAATATGCAGATCGACGCCGTGCACCTTGTGTGGTGATTCAAGGGTCACAAGAACGCGAGCGTAAAGAAGTCCAAATCAAAGATTTAGTGGAAGGTGCACGTTTAGCTACTGAAATTGAAGATAATCAAACATGGCGTGAAAGCCGCCCAGCGCAAATAACCGTTAAGGAAAGTGAAATGGTTCAAGCAGTAAAGGATATTTTGGAAAAACAAGGATGGTAGATGTCTTTGTTTTTTAAGGTTCCATATAGGTTTAAAAACAAAAACAGCATAAATTCCTTAATGTAAGGTGATTTATGCTGTCTTAATGTGCATCTTAAAAAATGTAATCTTCTTTAAAGAAGTGATCTTTGTTGTGTGCACTTAACCTTGAAGTGTTTTTAAAATATGTTGGGGGGATGAAACTTCGTATGGGTCTGTGGGGCAATTATCTGAATAGCCTTTTTCTTCAAACCAATGTTCAATAACCCCATCATTAATAACCGCGGCATAACGCCATGAGCGCATTCCAAAGCCCACATTGTCTTTAGCAACCAGCATTCCCATTTTGCGGGTAAATTCGCCTGAACCATCAGGGATCAATTTCACATTTTTAATACCTTGCTTTTGACCCCAGGCATTCATGACAAAGGAATCATTGACGGAGAGGCAGTAAATTTCATCAATACCGACTTTTTTAAATTCGTCATAAAGTTTTTCAAAATCAGGAAGCTGAAAGGTTGAACAAGTGGGTGTAAATGCTCCGGGGAGAGAAAAAAGAATAACCCGTTTCCCTTTAAAGTAAGTGTCACTATTGACATCTTGCCACCGGTAAGGATTATCCCCGCCAACTGATTCATCCCGTACACGTGTGTGGAAAGTTACATTGGGAACTTGTTTTTTTATCATAATTACGCTCCTATAAGCCTTTTGGGATTGTATTGCAAAAACGATTTTTGTTTTTCAATGACGAATATTGGGAGTGTAGTAGATTGTGACAAATTTGCAAGTATTTCATGTTTGGATAAAAAGTGAATGAAAGCTTCATCAAATGATAACCCCTTAAATAACAGGAGCTACCAAGGGGATGGTCATTTGACAAAAGGCACTGCTAAAAAAGATGCTAGGGGAAGTTTTTGCGTAGACAGCTATTTGATGAGATGTTGGTTGTAGCAGATGTTCCCTTTAAAGTTGAGAAAATAAGAGGAAGGTTATTTCCATGATCGTCAACACTGTTTTGACAACGGCTTTTCATGATCAAAAACTTGGAACATCTGGTTTACGTAAAAAAGTGTCGGTTTTTCAGCAGCCCCATTATGTTGAAAATTTTATTCAGTCCATTTTTAATAGTGTTGGACCTCTTGAGGGAAAATTACTCATCCTTGGTGGGGATGGGCGCTATTTAAACGACACCCTTATTCAGCTTGTGTTAAAAATGGCAGCTGCAAACGGTGTGGGCTGTATTAAGGTGGGAAGAGGGGGAATTTTATCAACACCTGCTGTGTCGCACCTTATTCGCAAATATCATGCACATGGGGGTATTATTTTATCAGCAAGTCACAATCCTGGTGGTGTAAATGGTGATTGTGGTATAAAATATAATATTTCCAATGGTGGTCCGGCGCCTGATTGTTTGTGTGATGCTATTTTTGCAGCATCGCAACGCCTTTCTTCTTATAAAATTGTTGAAGCTCCAGACATTGATTTAGAAACACAGGGGCAAAGCTTTATCGGTTCTATGCAGGTAGATGTTATCGACCCTGTGGCAGATTATGCTGCTTTAATGGAAGAGCTTTTTGATTTTGACTGCATTTGTCAGGCGGTGAAAAAAGGTTTAACCTTACGATTTGATGCTATGCATGCAGTCACAGGGCCTTATGCACAAGAAATTTTTGAAAAGCGCTTAAATTTTCCTCAAGGAACAGTAGTCAATGGAACACCTTTGCCAGATTTTGGGGGCTCTCATCCCGATCCCAATTTGGTTCATGCAAAGGATCTTTATCATTTGCTCATGTCTGATCAAGGGCCTGATCTTGGTGCTGCTTCTGATGGTGATGGTGATCGCAATCTTATCATTGGTCGCAAACAATTTATCACGCCTTCTGATTCACTGGCTATTATGGCAGAACATGCACACCTGATAAAAGGGTATCACCAGGGTATTGCTGGGATTGCACGTTCAATGCCAACAGGGCGTGCTGCTGACCTTGTGGCACAAGAAAAGGGGATTAGTCTTTTTGAAACGCCAACAGGATGGAAATTTTTTGGCACACTTTTAGATGCTGGAAAAGTTACCCTGTGTGGTGAGGAAAGCTTTGGAACGGGTTCACATCATGTGCGTGAAAAGGACGGTTTATGGGCTGTATTATTTTGGTTGAACCTTTTGGCTCTAACAGGGCAGACTGTAGCGCAAATTATGCAAAGACATTGGCACAAGTACGGGCGTTTTTATTATTCACGCTATGATTATGAGAATGTTGAAGCACAAAAAGCTTATGTGATGATGGAACATTTGCGTGCGCAGTTGCCCTTAGCGGGGACAAAGATTGCTGGGTTGATTGTGACTCACTGTGATGATTTTGCGTATCATGACCCAATTGATGATAGTATTAGTGTAAGGCAGGGGGTGCGGGTGTTTTTTGAAAATGGAGCACGGCTTGTCGTGCGTTTATCTGGAACAGGAACGGGGGGTGCAACTGTACGCATTTATCTCGAACAATATAAAAACATCCCCCGCAAATACACTCAAGATCTGCAAAAAGTACTTCAACCTTTATTTTTAGCAGCGCTTGAATTGTTAAAAATAAAAGACTATTTGGGCCGCGAACAGCCTGATATTATAACATAAAATATATCGTTGATATTAAAACTATTATTCATAATGACAAAAATTCATCAATACCATAAAATAGCCTTATTGTGGGTGGATCATTTTCTGTGGATCAACTAGTCGGTCATAGTCAGCTTCGGTAATTCCGGCTTTTAAAGCTTCTTCCCGTAAGGTTGTTCCATTTTTATGAGCTGTTTTTGCAATGTCGGCGGCTTTTTCGTAACCAATTTCTGGTGCAAGAGCGGTAACAAGCATGAGAGAGCGCTCGAGAAGGGATTGGATATGATTCTTATTAGCACGCAGCCCTTTGATGCAATTAATATCGAAAGAGTGCATGGAATCACCAAGAAGAGAAAGAGACTGCAGAACATTATAACCGATAACAGGTTTGAATGCATTTAGTTCAAAATGGCCTTGGCTTGCAGCAAAGGTCACACTAGTCTGATTTCCAAAGACTTGGCATGCAACCATACTTAAGGCTTCACATTGGGTTGGGTTGACTTTTCCTGGCATAATGGAAGAGCCGGGTTCATTTTCTGGAAGGCTTAATTCACCAAGGCCTGAACGTGGTCCTGATCCTAAGAAACGGATATCATTTGCAATTTTGAATAAATCAGCTGCCAATGCGTTCAAGCTTCCATGGAAGTTTGCAAGGGCTCCGTGGTGGGCAAGAGCTTCAAATTTATTATTAGCAGTTGTGAAAGTTACCCCTGTAAGTGGACTAATCGTTTCAGCAAATGCAACATCAAATCCTTTTGGTGCATTGAGACCTGTTCCAACAGCTGTTCCCCCTTGGGCAAGCATTTGAACATCAGTAAGAGCCATTTCAATGCGTTGACGGTTAGCTTCTAGTGCAGCGCGATAGCCTGAAAATTCTTGCCCCAAAGTAAGGGGGGTGGCATCTTGCGTATGCGTGCGTCCCAATTTTATGATGTCTGCAAATTCTTCTTCTTTTGTTTGAAGACTGGCAATAAGAGTATCAAGGATTGGAAAAAAATGTTGGCGTGTTTGCAGTGTGGTGGCAATATGAAGCGCTGTGGGAAAAGAATCATTTGACGATTGGCTCATATTCACGTGGTCATTGGGATGTACGGGTGCTTTGCTACCAAGTGTTCCCCCTAAAAGTACGTTAGCACGATTGGCGATTACTTCATTGACGTTCATATTGCTTTGTGTGCCAGAACCTGTTTGCCAAACCGCTAGGGGGAAATGCGTATCAAATGCACCAGAAAGCACTTCATCAGCGGCAGTGACAATTGCTTGCCCTATGTCTTGCGGAAGCTTTCCTTTTTGCATATTCACAAGAGCTGCTGTCTTTTTGATAAGACTTAAAGCGTAGATCAATGAGAGAGGCTGTTTTTCTGAGCCAATATTGAAATTATGTCGAGAACGTTCTGTTTGCGCTCCCCAATAACGATCATGAGGAACTGAAACTGTCCCCAAACTATCGGTTTCTTGGCGTGTTTTAAGCATCATACAATCCCTTAATATATATTTATTGATTTAGTAAAAGATAAGCATTTTTCGACCAGAATCAAAGAGTCCGTTAGAATCAATATAAAATAAATTATTTTATTTAGAATCCTTGACATTGCGGATCAATGTTTTTATATAAAATTTATAAATTAGCACTCGCAACTACAGAGTGCTAATAAAATTTAAGATTAATCAGTTATACTAAGTTTTAAGGGTTTAAAACATGGCTAACACACAATTCCGCCCACTTCACGATCGTGTTGTCGTTCGTCGGGTTGAATCTGAAAATAAAACCGCTGGTGGGATTATTATCCCCGATACAGCAAAAGAAAAACCTCAAGAAGGTGAGGTGATCGCTGTTGGCAATGGTGCTCTCGATAATAATGGGAAGCGCGTGCCTCTAGAAGTTAAAGCAGGAGACCGAATCTTATTTGGGAAATGGTCTGGAACCGAAGTGAAGATTAATGGTGAAGAACTCTTAATCATGAAAGAATCCGACATTATGGGGATTTTGGGTTAATCCATTTTCTCAATTTGTTTCGTTTATTTATATCCAAGGAGAAATTAAATGGCTGCTAAAGAAGTCAAATTTGGCCGTGAAGCACGTGAGCGCTTGGTGCGTGGTGTTGATATCCTTGCTAATGCTGTTAAGGTAACACTCGGTCCTAAAGGCCGTAATGTGGTGATTGATAAATCATTTGGTGCACCTCGTATCACAAAAGATGGTGTGTCGGTTGCAAAAGAAATCGAACTTGAAGACAAGTTTGAAAATATGGGCGCACAAATGTTGCGTGAAGTTGCTTCAAAAACCAATGATATTGCTGGTGATGGAACAACAACAGCAACTGTTTTGGGGCAAGCTATTGTGCAAGAAGGTATAAAAGCTGTTGCTGCTGGCATGAACCCAATGGATCTGAAGCGTGGGATCGATTCTGCTGTTGCAGAAGTTGTTGAAAGCCTTTTCAAAAAAGCAAAAAAGATTCAAACTTCTGCTGAAATAGCACAAGTAGGAACGATTTCTGCGAATGGTGCTTCAGAAATTGGTAAAATCATTGCTGATGCTATGGAAAAAGTTGGTAATGAAGGTGTTATCACTGTGGAAGAAGCAAAAACTGCTGAAACGGAATTAGAAGTCGTTGAAGGTATGCAGTTTGATCGTGGATATCTTTCACCTTATTTTGTCACAAATGCTGAAAAAATGGTGGCTGATCTTGACGATCCTTACATCCTTATTCATGAAAAGAAATTGTCTAATTTGCAATCCTTGCTTCCTGTTCTTGAAGCTGTTGTTCAGTCTGGTAAGCCTCTTCTCATTATTGCTGAAGATGTGGAAGGTGAAGCTTTGGCAACGCTTGTGGTTAATAAATTGCGTGGTGGTTTGAAGATTTGTGCTGTTAAAGCACCAGGCTTTGGTGACCGCCGTAAAGCGATGTTAGAAGATATTGCAATTTTGACATCAGGTCAGGTTATTTCTGAAGATGTTGGCATTAAACTTGAAAATGTTACTTTAGATATGCTGGGCCGTGCAAAGAAAGTGCATATTTCTAAAGAAAACACAACCATCGTTGATGGTTCTGGACAAAAAGCACAAATTAGTGCTCGTGTAAGCCAGATTAAGGCACAGATCGAAGAAACAACTTCTGACTATGATCGCGAAAAACTGCAAGAAAGACTTGCTAAACTTGCTGGTGGTGTTGCCGTTATTCGTGTTGGTGGTGCAACAGAAGTTGAAGTAAAAGAAAAGAAAGATCGTGTTGATGATGCCTTGAATGCAACGCGTGCAGCGGTGGAAGAAGGTATTGTTGCTGGTGGTGGAACTGCACTCTTGCGGGCTGCCAACGCGCTTACGGTTAAAGGAAATAATGCAGACCAAGAAGCTGGTATCAATATTGTTCGTCGTGCTCTTCAAGCACCAGCACGTCAAATTGCTACCAATGCTGGTGAAGAAGCAGCGATTATTGTTGGCAAAGTTCTTGAAAATAGTTCAGACACTTTTGGTTACAACACCGCAACAGGTCAATTTGGTGATTTGATTTCACTGGGGATCGTTGATCCAGTTAAAGTTGTACGTTCAGCTTTGCAAAATGCTGCATCGATTGCCAGCCTTCTTATCACTACAGAAGCAATGGTTGCTGAACTTCCGAAAAAAGAAACTCCAATGCCTCCAATGGGCGGCGGCGGAATGGGTGGAATGGGCGGAATGGATTTCTAAGCGCCTTAAACCCATAGGTAAAAAGAAACGGGCCAGATGGCCCGTTTTTTTATTGTTTTGAAGGTTTATAAGTACTTTAAAAGCATGCATGTATATTATCAGGCGCTCTTATATTCTTTAAGCATTTTTATATTTACAGCTTTGATTTATGCACGCTTTTTTTGATCTTCGTATAATGCAAGTTTTTGTGTAATGCAAACTTTTGGGTTCTGTTCAATTTCCGATCTATTGTCCCTCTTATATTTAGATTGCTGATAAGTATAGTTTTGATAAATGATAACAGTTCCCTTAGCTTTCAACAAATGATTTTCAGCAAATGATTTGTATACGATCTTTATACAAAATGGCTTCTTTTTTTTGCTTACCGCATTACTTGCAAGTTTATAGAGCAACCTCTTGCGGTATGGCTTCAACGCCCAAAACTTCTGGAATAAAATGGCGTAAAAGATTTTCAATCCCGTGTTTAAGTGTGGCTGTTGAAGATGGACACCCGGCGCACGCACCGCGCATATTTAAATAAACAATGCCATTCTCAAAGCCACGAAAAGTAATGTCCCCACCATCATTGGCAACAGCTGGGCGAACACGTGTTTCAAGAATCTCTTTGATTGTCATGACAATATCTGCATCTTTTTCGTCATAAAATTCTTCATGAATTGCAGGGGGGTGTGTTTGGAGAGCGGCATCAGTGGTAACAGTGGGGTCATTGGAAAGAAAATGTTCCATAATTGTACCCAAGATCGCTGGTTTGAGGTGTTGCCATTCTCCTGCATTTTTTGTTACAGCAATAAAATCATATCCTAAAAGAACACTGCTGACGTTTGGAATTGTAAACAGTTTAGCAGCAAGGGGTGAATTTTGATCAGCTTCTTTGCTGTTGTGAAACTCTAATACACCTTTATCAAGAACCACACGGCCTGGTAAAAATTTAAGTGTTGCAGGGTTTGGTGTGGTTTCAGTTTGAATAAACATACATTATCCTTTTGTTTCACAAGCTTTAAGAAAACAATTAACGCAAAAAAGCTTAAGTATTGATATAATCTTCTTCAATATTTTTATCCCAAAGATCGTTTAAAGCACGATAACAAGGATAAACTGCCTTCCTAGTTGACGATTAAATATTTAAATAGGCCTATCTCTTTTATGTTATCATGAGAAGGTAAGACATGGTAGCAATATCTTGATATTTGTTAATCAATTTGCAAATCTATAAATTTTTTTGAACTTGCGTGCATCAATAATTTTACTCATAGAACTTCTAATTTAAAGGTTTAAAATACACGTTTCAAGCGTTTGTTTTTTCATGAAGAAAATATGGAGCAGCACTTGAGGGACTAGATGCACTTAACTAACAAGGAGCGATAAGAAGCCGTAGGTTTCGCATCAAGCGCAAATTTGCCCCTCTCGTTTAATTGGTACTTGTCGTTTGAAGTTGAAGTAATGCACCAAAATCTAAAACATGTTTACAATCAAAATGACACCCAAAAGCAATACCCATATTTTCATAAGTGTATATTGGTGCATTTGTCTTTTTTGTGCTATGTCATGAACAACAATGGTTTGTTGGTAGCTTGGTCATTTATCAAGAACAGTTCACATGTTTTTTCATATATAGTACTGTAGATCGTTTCTTGGTATTTCGTGAAAGGACGATACCGGCTATAGCTTTTTTCAATTTTCAGTCAAAGTTTATTGTTTATGGTTTGTGTACAAAACCAACAATTTCACGAACATGTTTCATTGTGTTTTCTGCCAATAAGCTAGCACGCTCAGCCCCATCATGCAAAACGGAATCAATATAAGCATTTTCTTGATGAAGACGGCGTAATTCTTGTGTAATTGGTGCCAATTTATGGACGACAAGATCAGCTAAAGCAGATTTAAAAAGCGAAAACTGTTGACCTGCAAATTCCAAAAGAGCCTTCTCTTTACTGGTTTGCGCAAAGGCTGCATAAATACCAAGTAAATTATCAACTTCTGGGCGCTCTTCTAAAGCGGTAAGCTGATCGGGTAAGGGGGCAGAGTCAGTTTTTGCTTTGCGTATTTTTTGAACGATAAGATCAGCATCATCAGTTAAATTAATTCGCGAAAAATCTGAAGGATCTGATTTTGACATTTTCTTTGAGCCATCACGTAAAGACATAATACGCATGCCGGTATTACCAAGAAGAGCCTCTGGTATTGGAAAAAAGCCTTGTTCCTTGTTTTCCCCCTCTTGTATGGAGATGCCAACATTTAAATGTGCAATACGCTCAGCGTAATCATGATTGAATTTTTGCGCAATATCCCGTGTAAGTTCAATATGCTGCTTTTGATCTTCTCCAACTGGAACATGTGTTGCACGATAGAGTAAAATATCAGCAGCCATAAGGCTTGGATAGGCAAAAAGCCCGAGTGATGCTTGTTCGCGGTTTTTTCCTGCTTTATCTTTAAACTGTGTCATCCGTTGGAGCCAGCCGATGCGGGCAATGCAGTTAAAGACCCATGCTAATTCAGCATGTTGAAAGACTCGTGATTGGTTGAAAACAATATGTTTTTGCGGATCAATACCCGCAGCTAAAAAGGCTGCTGTGACTGCACGGGTGGAGCTTTCTAAGGCGAGAGGGTTAGGGTTAACCGTTAGTGCGTGCATATCCACAACACAATAAAGGCATTTATGGGATGCTTGCAATTCAACCCAACGCTTGATTGCACCTAGATAATTACCAAGATGCAAATTGCCACTTGGTTGCACACCAGAAAAGACGAGGGATGCGCAGGTTTCCATAGGAATAAGCCTTTCTCTAATGATGATACATGTTGCTTCGTGTTGTGGTAAAATTTTTTTTTGAAAGTCAAATAAGATATTATAGGTGTTGTTTCAAATTTTTACGTAAAAAAGGGAAATAATTCATGCCAAGAAAAAAACAGATGATACAATAAAACAATAGGATAGAGAAAATTAAACCTGCTAAAGTTCCTATTCGCAAGAAAAGTGGTGCTTGTGAAGATAAAGGAAAAGCTAAAAAATCAAGCGCATAATACAAAGATGCAGCCATTAAGAGAATGGCAATGATCAAGCACACAGTCCACTTGATAAGTTGTATATCACATTTCCAATAACCGCGTTTGATAAGGGTGCTACAAAGCAAGAGTGTGTTAACCCATCCAGAGGTGATTTCGGCGATCACAATGCCACGTGCTGACAAGAGCGGAAATAATGTAAGCGCTAAACCGATATTGATTAGAACACAAATGCCTGCAAAAATCATTGGTGTTTTTGTATCTTCATGAGCAAAAAAATTGGGAATAAAGACCTTTATCAGCACAAAAGCTGGAAGCCCTAATCCATAAAGTTCAAGCAAATGCGCAACAGTGTGTGTTGATTGGCTTGTAAATTGCCCACGTTCAAAGAAAAGACTGACAATGGGGTTGGATATCAGGAAAAAAAAGACCGATGCCGGTAAGGTTAAAAACAGGGTAAACGCAATAGCGTAGTTTTGCAAATAATTGGCTTCTTTTTTATTTTTATTACGGAAGGCTTTTGTTAGTTCAGGTAAAAGAACAGTCGCAACAGCAATACCAACAACACCTAATGGCAGTTGATAAAGACGATCGGCATAAACCAAAGAAGAAACAGCACCCGGATGGCTGGATGCAATATTGGTATTGATCAATAAATTGATTTGCGTAATTCCCCCTGTAATGGCAGCGGGAAATGCCAGGGTTAAAAGCTGGCGAACATTGGGGCTGAGATAAGGAAGACGTAGAGAAATTTTCATTCCACTTTGACGCAAAGCAATTGCAATTAAAGTAAGTTGAAGAAGGCCTGCGACCATGACCCCCCAGGAGAGGTTTAGCCCAATCTGCCAAGCATCAAGCTGAAATATCCAAGCATAAGCGAGCACGCCAATCATCACAATATTTAAAAAGACAGGGGCAATAGCGGCAACAAAATAACGTTGTAATGCGTTGAGCATTCCCCCCATCATGGCCGCTAAAGACATGCACGCTAAATAGGGAAACATGATTGCAGTAAAACGAATTGTAGCCTCAAATTTTGTTGCATCTTCTGCAAACCCTGGTGCAATTACAGTACGCACCAAAAAAGGCATACTCACTTCTATGACAATGGTTAAAAGTAAGAGCAGTGAGAACAAAACACCGAAAACCTCTTCTGCAAATTTGCGTGCATTTTCTGGTCCATTTTCAGTAATTTTTTTTGAAAATAGGGGAACAAAAGCCGCATTAAAAGCACCTTCAGCAAAAAGACGGCGAAATGTGTTTGGAAAACGAAAAGCTGCATTAAATGCGTCAGCAGCAGGACCTGTACCAAAAGATGCCGCCATGAGTACTTCGCGTACAAAACCAAAAAGACGACTCGTGCAAGTTCCAGAAGCAACAGTTATAAATTTTTTAATTAAGCTCATAAGGATGTGTTATGTAAGATATATTATGTTTGGAAAACAAAAATAGAGTTTGAAAAAGAGCAAAAATCGCGAAAAATCATGCAAATATTATCACTCATATTAGTTTCATGATATTTTATGACGGTGTTTGCCCTTTCTGTCAATAAAATGCATCAAAGTTATTTGAGCGATATTTGCTCCACTTTAATTATAGATTTTTATCATTTCTCTTCAATTGATCTATAGATATAACAAATGGCAATATTGATATCTCTGTAAATATTCCCACAAAAATTTTAAAATCTTATCCTGGTGTTGGCCACGTTTTTGTCAACTCTTGCCTTCCTAAATTTTTAGCGGGAGGAATTAGTGGTATAATGCGCTCTTATTACGTCTATCGCCTCCTGGTTATCTTCGACTAAATGAGAGCTTACTTTATTTACACATAATTCAAAATAAGAGGCTTTCTACTTTTCGTTAAAAAACAACCTCTGTAAGTTGAAAACTGTTTTTATTGCCAATTTTTTGAAATCACTTTATGAGTTTAAAAGTGTGTTGATCATATACGCAGCAATCAAAAAGGGATTCAAAAATCCCTAAAATTCAAGTGCAAAGATTAACTCACTCTATGGTTTTCCCCGCGATTCCGGGAGTTTTTGTGATGTCCAGGTGCTATGGCACTAAAAGCAAAAAAGCTGACTCGAATTCAGTGTTTTGACTCCCGGAATACCAATGCGAGGGCGCTCGCTACCCGGCGGGGGGATAGAAGTGCAAAAAACATGAATGCATCATTATTCTTTACTTTATTCGTACATCATTCAAAATAAGAGGCTTTCTGCCTTTCGTTAAAAAACAAACTCTGTAAACTGAAAAACTATTTTATTGCCAATTTTCTGAAAATACTTTATAAATTAAAAAGTGTATTGATCGTGTACGCAGCGATCAAAAGGGATTCAAAACCCCTTACAATTCGAGCACAGAAATTAACCCATTATTATATGGGGTTCCCGGGATTCCGGGAGTTTTTGTGATGTCCAGGTGCTATGGCACTAAAAGCAAAAAAGCTGACTCGAATTCAGTGTTTTGACTCCCGGAATACCAATGCGAGGGCGCTCGCTACCCGGCGGGGGGTTGATCTAGAAGTGCAAAAAAATCCTCATAATGACATTTTTGTAGGCAAAAAAATCCGATATAGAAGAAGAATGTTGGGAATGTCTCAAAAAACATTAGCTAACTATTTAGGTATAAGCTTTCAACAAATCCAAAAGTATGAAAATGGGTTTAATCGTGTAGGAGCTGGGCGTTTAAAAGATATTGCTGATATATTTGATGTTCCTATTTCCTTTTTTTACCCTAATACCGCAACAAAAGAAAATACTTCCTGCCATCATGATGAAATTATATCTAGCAGAGAAGAATACCTACTTTTAAAAAATTTTAGAATTCTTACACCAGTAAAACAGAAAGCAATTTTAGAATTAATTTCTGATCAGAAGTAAAACTTTTTAAATTATAATATAACGCTACACTTTCTCATAAGTATTCATGAGAACTTCTAAAAACTCCTCATGGCGATAACGGTTCTGTTTAGTCATGGCCATGGTGCAAAAACGATTAATGGCAACCGTGCTGCTCTTTAATATTGAGTTTTAATATTGCTCTGTGCATCATCTGGCTTATTCATGGTTTGGATAAGCAGTTGTTTTATCTGTTTCTCTACGCTTGGTAGTGTGTAAAGCAGATGCAAGCCATTCAAGCTGGCAGTGGAATTGCTGCTCAATAGGTTAAACAGCAATAATTATTTCAAGAGTTGGTTGCTAATAATACTAATCTTGCAAAAAAGTCACACAGTAAACAAAATTGAATATAGAACGAAAAATAAGACAGAATAAGAAAATATCCCCCCAAAAAATATATTATATAGACAATAAATATGCATTTTAAAGTAATTCCATAAAATTAAAATATGAAAAAGTTTTGTACAACAAAAGCTTTAAATCTTTTTTCTCTGTTTTTTTTATTTATCGGTATCTGTCGTGTTCTTTTTGTGGATACATCTCTTCTTTCTGCACCTTTAGATGTTTCAAAATTCCTTAAGGATCTAGTAGAGTCACTACAACAACTATTTAATCAATTGCAACCAATATTGTACATAGGTACCTTGCTTTTCTTTTTGGCATTAAAGGGTGTTCAGTTTTTTCGTACCGTTAAATCTCTTGTACGGCAAAAAGTTGATCCTATAAATTTTGTGTGGGAAATTGCCAAGCTTATTTTTGTTATTGGGATTTTTGTTATTTTTTTGGAATACTCACAAAAATGGAGTATGGCTGTTATCAATACTGTATGGGAGGAAACTATCCAAGAAATTGGGGAAAGTAAAAATTTACTTGCCGGAAAACTCTTTGGAGAGACCATTCGTCTTACTGATATTATTCTCAATGAGTATACTTTGTTTTCATTACCTGGTGCAGAGAAAAGTTTTTGTGTTCTAATCATTCTTCTATGTTTTGGGTTCGTTGAAGTTTTGATGATTTTTACGGTTATTACAACGTATATTGTAACTAACATACCTATTTTGTTTATAAGTGTTAGTGTTTTTCAGTATATAAGAAAGACTATAATGGCGTTTTGTTGTGTTGTTTTTATGCACACAAAACTATTTATATTTACAGTTTTAGTGTTTGAAATTACTGAGTCCGTAGTGAAGTGGCAGGAGGTTTATAATGGTTCATCTGCGTTAATATGGATAATGGCAAACGCATTAACATACGTAATTTTCATAAAAATTGCTCCAAAATGGGTTGTATTTATGATTTTGAAATCAAGTAGTGGTGCTATTTCAACTATTAAAGAAATGGTCTATTCCGCAGAAACTGTAATCACTGAAGCCGCTGCAGATGCAGCAGCAGCGGCTGCGAGAACAAAAAACCGATGAAGTCATAAGCGATAGTATGAGAACTATGGGAATCGCGAGAGGAACAAGCAGTGCAATGGGAGATGATGTGGGAGGTATGAGAAGCGATAATATTATCAACGCCTCTCGAATGACGGGCAATTTTTTCAGGCAAGAAAACAGGCCTCAATCTATGGGAGCCTCTGTTAAACGTGAAGCAGCTACAGCTGATAACGTTGCTCCTAAAAGTATCAAAACTCTAGCGGCCATTTCTGTTCCCGGAATGGAAGATGCAGCTAATCTTAGTTTAAATACACCACCGTCTTCTCTGAAAGATGCCCTTCTGCAGGAAGCTCGTGCTTATTATAATCTTAAGTCCAATGAAACAGAAACAGTTGATAGTGCTGAGGGTACAATTCCAGTTGAACTAGATGAGAAGGATAAATAAATGATAAAAGATTTTATGATTTTTGTACCTGTATCTTTTACAGCTGTATTTTTATTTTATGGAATAGAGAAAGTTTTAAGAAAGACACGTTTCTCAATTTATCTGGATAAATTAAAGAAACACTGGCCTAAGGAAAAACCTCCTCTTTATGTTATTGTCTACTTTTCTGTATTTTTCTGGCTAACCATATTTAAAAAGTAAAAGAGGCTTTAGCCTCTTTTACTTTTATTTAGCAACTTGAACTTTTTTAAAATTCATGTTCAAGATCTGTATTAACAGGTTCTTGTGAATAAAACTTTTCAGCATCCGCTTGAAATACGTTTTGACAATTTTTAGATTTTGCAACTCCTCCACATTTAGCGCCATCCATTCTTTGAGCAATTCGTCATCTTTTAAAATTCTTCTATGGTATATGTTTTTCACAACCAGCAATGGTTAATCCTGCGGTGAGTACTACCCGTGCATAATAAAAGGATTTTGCTCATCTTTTTCCTCTTTTAATAGTTTACTGATTTCTCCTCCAAGATGGGGTGTTTAGTTTTATATTATATATGCTTTATACAGCAGATATTTATCAATAATAATATTAAATTAGATGTTTGAATCTAATAAGTTTTATTCTCAATTTAGCTGATGATTTTTCAAGTCTATGGAGTTTTTTGTTAAAATGACTAGTATTTCTTTTTAAAACTATCCATGAGGTATTAACTGGGTTCAAATAACTATAGGGATTTTTTAAAAAAGCATCTCCTGCTATCGGCATTATTCTTAAAAAAAAACGCGTTCAATAATTCATTGGCTTGGAAGATATCTTGCGTGATATGATTGCTCAAAAGTGGTTAGAAAGATGAAAATCAAGATTACCTTTGAGGGATTAATTGGTTTTGGGGTGAGAAGTGTGGCGGCTTAAGAAAGCAGATGACAAAAAAATGATCTTGAGATAAGAAGTAAAAAAATAAAAAGCAGGCACAAGACGGTAAAAATATAATATAAATAGATAATCATGAAAGAACTCACCCATATTGATCCTATAATTACCCATTATGATGCTGTATTTTGTGATGTTTGGGGGGTTTTGCACGATGGTGTGCGTGTTTTTGATTCAGCTGTGAAAGTTTTGCAAAAAATGCGCAAGGTGGGAAAAAGCGTTATTTTGCTTACCAATTCACCCAGACCACGCGAAGATGTTATAGCCCAATTGCAAAGAATGAAGATTGCAAGTGATTGTTATGACGCAGTCATCACTTCAGGTGATGTGACGCGTGATCTCATTTTGAGCGCACCGCAGAAAATTTTTTTTATTGGTCCGCAACGTGATTTGGCTTTATTTAAAGGGTTAGCATGTGAGCTGGTTGAAGAAGAGAAAGCTTGTGCAGTTGTTTGCAGTGGCTTTTTTGAAGATTTTGGAGAAACCCCACAGGCTTATGAAAATATGTTGCGTCGCCTACAAGCACGCGATTTACCTTTTATTTGTGCTAACCCTGATATCACTGTTCATTACGGGGATCAAACACTTTGGTGCGCTGGTGCATTGGCACAGCTTTACCAACATTTAGGTGGTGAGGTTCGTATTGCGGGTAAACCCCACGCACCTATTTATGAATGTGCTTTTGAAAAACTAAAAAACATCCGTGGAACAATAGAAAAAAGCCGGATTTTGGCTATTGGGGATGGCATTTTGACCGATGTTAAAGGTGCCATCGATTTTGGTATTGATGTCCTTTATATTTTGGGTGGGATCCATTGTCATGACTATACGCACAATGGTGTGGTCAATGAAGAAGCTTTGCGTTCTTTTCTTGACCATTATGGTTATCAGCCACAAGCGATAATGTGGGCACTTCAGTAATGGCTAATTTTTTGCGTCTTCAAGGATACAAAGAGATTCCTGAAGATTTACGTGGTGCAGTTTTAGCTATTGGGAATTTTGATGGGGTTCATCGTGGTCACCAGGCGGTGTTGCAAAAAGCACTAGATTTAGCACGTGTAAAAAACAAGCCAGCTCTTGTGTTAACATTTGAGCCGCACCCAAGAAGTTTTTTTCAAGGTTCAGCTTGTGTTGATCGTTTGACTCAGGCAACTGAAAAAGCTGAAATCTTCAAAATTTTGGGTTTTCGTGGCGTGATTGAAGAGCCTTTTAATGCACAGTTTGCTGCTCTTTCAGCCGATGAATTTATTAGCGTTGTTTTAAAACAAGCTTTTGATGTTTGTGTTGTGGTAACGGGGAATAATTTTCACTTTGGTCGAAAAAAAAGTGGAAATGCGCAGTTTCTGCGTCAAAAAGGAAAAGAATGTGGTTTTGAGGTTGTTCAAGTTCCTTCTTTATGTACCCCACAGGGGGAGGAAATTTCTTCTAGCTTTATTCGCCAACTTTTATCACAAGGGCAGGTGGAAAAAGCAGCTCATTTATTAGGGTATCATTATCGTGTGCGCTCAAACGTTACACATGGAGAAAAGCTTGGTCGATCTTTGGGTTTTCCTACTGCTAATCAGGTGTTACCCTCCCAAACTGGCTTAGCACATGGTGTTTATGCCGTACGATTGCGCCGTTCTAGTGGTGTTTTACATGATGGTGTTGCAAGTTTTGGCTGTCGCCCAACAGTTGTTGATGGTGGAGCACCACTTTTAGAAACTTATTTATTTGATTTTGCCGACGATCTTTATGATGAGAGCTGTATAGTTTCTTTTCTACAGTTTTTACGAGCGCAAAAAAAATTTAATGGACTAGAGCCTTTAAAAAAACAAATGCAATACGATGAAAATGAAGCAAAAGCGATTTTAAAGACAATTCAACCGCTTTCATTATTGGATCAGTTACTGACTTTTAAAAAAACATCATGATCCGATCTAAAAAGGAAAAAAGAATCGCAAAAATGGAACTTAAACTAATGATGAGAATAAAAATATATTCCAAAACGTTATAGAAAAGGTGAAGTTTTCGTTTATAGGTAGGGGAATCAGCGGTTGGAAGATCAGATTTCATCATTGTTTTTGTCTTTACTGCTTACATAGCTTCATGTTTTATAATAAGCAGATTTAATATTTGTTTCTTTCTGTTTTGTTAAAACACAAGATTAAATACGCGCTAAAGAACAAAGATGAATTGAGCGTGTACCGTAGCAGCAATAGGCGAGAAGAGGAAGTGGCGCTGTTTTTAAAATTGTTTGCATAGCTTTAATGTGAAATTGTTCTATGGTTGAAGGTGTAATAGGAATATAATGAGCTTGTATTCCATATTCATGAGCAGCTGCTTGAATGGTGGCAAAATCAGGCTGCCCAGGCTCTTCTTGATCGGGCCGGTTGCAGACAATAGTTTTAAATCCAGTTTTTGCGAGTGTTTTGATGTCTACAACACTAATTTGAGCACTGACAAAAATACCATCTTCAATTTGCTGCAACTTCATTTTTATTTATCCTTGAGCACACTATCTATAATGCTCTTTTTGTTTAGTGCTTTTGAATGATAGTCTAATTAAATAGACAGTTGTGATAAATAAAATTTTTATGAACGACTTGAGCTTAAATAAAAATGTTTGGCCCTATCTAGAAAGATGAAAAGACTAAAAACACAGTTTACTACATAAAGCACTGTCGTTTATTATATTTTATAAGTATGTTTTAAATTGTTGGTTACATTTTATGAAAAGAATAATGTACTAAAATCAAGATCAAGTTAAATAATAAGCGCTCTTATTGTAAGGTCATTAATAGGGACGTTATAATAAAAATGCTTAATCTTTGAAAAAATAATATCGATAAAATTACTTATAAAAAAGTAAATTAAAAAAACAAATCCGTCTGAAATGCCTTAGGAGCGAAAATTTTTGCACAAACTTTTAAGGTAACAATTACCTATTAACAATGCAGTTTGAATAAAAGAAAATATATTCTTCTCTTCTTTAATTCTATAAACTACTTTTTAAAGTCTATAGACTTTCTTTACTTAATATAACACCTCTATTCGACTGCTCAAAATAGCTCAGATTTTGCTATGGATGTAAAGAGCTTATGATGAGCTAATCTCAATAAGACTTTATTGAATGTCAAGCACCAAAGCTACAACAATAATAGCATTAGCAGTAATAATCAGTGTTGAATAAAGCATGGCAGTTTTTACGATATCAGTCATAACAAATCTCTCATTGTTTTTAGAAACCTTTCGCAGTTTCTTATTGTATCAATGTATATTCACAAAATGTTACGAGTTGTAATATACGCTGATATCAAACATTCGGCAAGTTTAAAATTATTTTTTAAGACAATGGGGGCATGATGTGCTTTGCGTTATAGTTTATAGGAGGTAAAAGGTTGTTATATTGGTGTGTAAATTTTTAAGTATGTAAAAATGGGGTGGTCACAACATTATTAATTGTATAGTTACAACACCACTTTCACACAAGCTTTATCACTTAAAGTTTGTGACAAAAAATACGCTAAAGAGTTCTTTCAAGTTCTTTTGGCAAGGGGGACTGAATGTGATTGTTTAAGGAGAAAAATGTGCAGCGTAGTCCGGTTACCGATATTGGAGACCAGAATCAATTTTCTGGTCGAGATATTGTGTTTGCGATGGGAATTATTATTATTCTTACAGTTCTCTTTTTGCCTGTTCCTGCCTTTATTTTAGATTTGGGGCTTTCTTTTTCCATTGCATTTTCTGTTTTGATTTTAATGGTTTCGTTGTGGATTCAGCGGCCACTTGATTTTTCGGCTTTTCCAACAGTTTTATTAATTACGACCTTATTGCGCTTATCACTTAATATTGCGACAACCCGTGTTATTTTAACTCATGGTGATGAAGGCTATAAAGCCGCAGGAAATGTGATTCACGGTTTTTCGCAATTTGTGATGGGGGGGGATTTTGTTATTGGTCTTGTTGTTTTTGCCATTATTATTATCGTCAATTTTTTAGTAATCACTAAAGGTGCAACGCGTATTGCTGAAGTGGGGGCACGTTTTACTCTGGATGCTATTCCAGGAAAGCAAATGGCTATTGATGCTGATCTTTCATCAGGCCTTATTGATGAGAAAGAAGCACAACGTCGCCGTCTTGAACTTGAAGAAGAAAGTTCCTTTTTTGGGGCAATGGATGGGGCATCAAAATTTGTGCGCGGTGATGCTATTGCCGGGCTTATTATTACGGCTGTTAATATTATTGGGGGTATTGTTATTGGTGTTACACGCCATGGAATGACATTATCTGGTGCGGCAGATGTTTTTACTAAGCTTTCAGTGGGTGATGGTCTTGTTACACAGATACCGGCTTTGATTGTTTCTTTGGCAGCAGGCCTTTTGGTTTCTAAAGGGGGCACCCGTGGTACAGCTGAAAAGGCTGTTTTGGGGCAACTTGGAAGATATCCTAAAGCCCTCTTTGTATCCTCTCTTCTTTTATTGATGTTAGGGGTGATGCCTGGTCTGCCAGCTGTTCCTTTTATTCTTTTATCTTTGCTTATGGCTTCAATTGGTTATTCTATTCCAAATCGCTTACGCAAAGAATCTCTTGCACAAGAAGCTCAGTTGGCACAAGATTCTCAAAAGGTTCAGCAGGAAGAAAGTCAGTCTCTTAAAGAATCACTTGAAACAATGCGCATTGAAATTGCCATGGGCAAGCAATTGTCTAAACATTTATTATCGCAAAAAGTTGAGTTGGCTAACCGTGTTGCAAAAATGCGCCGTAAATTTGCACAAGAGTATGGTTTTGTTATTCCTGAAATACAGATATCAGATGATTATAAGGTGCCGGCAAAAAGCTATTGGATCAAATTGTACGGCACAGTTGTGGCATCTTACGAAATGCGTATAGGTGAGGTTCTCATTATGCCGAGTAATAAACCTATTCCCAATATTCCAGGTGAGCAAGTGTATGAGCCAGCTTTTGGTATGCGTGCTTTTGCAACCTCAGAAACATTTCGCTCTGAATTAATGCGTGAAGGTTATATGGCGATAGATAATCTTTCAGTATTATTGACACATTTGAGTGAAGTTTTACGCAATAATTTAGCGCAATTATTTTCTTATAAAGATATGCGCATTCTTCTTGAGCGTTTGGGTAGCGAATATCGTAAATTGTTGGAAGAAATTTGTCCTGCGCATCTTTCCTATTCTGGTTTACAATCGGTTTTAAAGCTTTTATTAGCAGAACGTGTCTCCATTCGCAGCTTAAATCTTATTTTGGAAGCGGTGGCTGAAATTGCACCCCATGTACGGCGTTCTGATTTGATTGCTGAGCATGTACGGTTGCGTCTATCGCAACAAATTTGTGGTGACTTGTCTGAAGGTGGTGTACTCCAGGTTTTACGGATGGGAAATTACTGGGATCTTGCTTTCCACAAGGCTTTAAAACGTGATGCAAAGGGTGAAATTATTGAATTTGATATGGACCCTGTTGAACTTGAAAAATTTGGAACCGAAGCAACAGCTATCATTCGCCAGTATATGGAAAAAGCGGTGCGTTTTGTACTGATCACATTGCCTGAAACGCGGCCTTATGTTCGCATGATTATGGAACGTCTTTTCTCGACGTTGCCTGTTCTTTCTCATGCAGAAATTGCTCGTGGTGTTGAAGTAAAAACATTAGGTGTCATCTCTTCACGGGAGAAGAGTTGATGTCATTGACGTCTTTATTACCTATGACGTCTTTGCCAATTGACCAGTTGGTTATCATTGCCATGTTAGTTTTTGCTCGGGTAGGAGCTTGTTTGATGTTTATGCCAGGCATATCAAGTTTACGTATTCCTATGAATTTCCGTTTACTGCTTGCTATTGCTTTTTCATTTGTTATGCTTCCTCTTGTCGTCGATTTTTTTAAAGAACTTGGCGATAAACCTGATATTGCAATCCTTACACGTGCTTTATTTTCTGAAATGCTTATTGGCGCTAGTTTGGGGGTTATTGCTCATGTTTATCTGTGGGCATTGCAATTTATGGCAACGATTATTGCAATGTCTATGGGGTATTCAGGTCAACCTGGCCATAGTGTGATTGACTCAATGCCAGAAACTCAAATTGCCCATTTATTTGTTTTAGCTGCTGTTATGCTTTTTTTTGCAAGCGATTTGCATATGGTGGTTATTCGTGGTCTTTTGGCTTCTTATGATGTCGTCACACCATCTTTTGTTCCAAATCCGGAAGCCGCTTTGATTGATTATCGTGATGTTTTATCGCGAGCATTTTTAACCACACTATCTATTGCGGCGCCTTTTATTACTTATGCGATTTTGATCAATATTGGGATTGGATTAGTAAATAAATTAACACCTACCATTCCGGTTTATTTTATTTCGTTGCCTTTTGTTGTCGCAGGGGGAATATTTCTACTTTATTTCTTAATACCCGAGCTTTTACATTTTTTTAGTTTAGAACTTCAAAATTGGCTCAATAAGGGACCTTAAAAGTGCAAAAAAGCAAACGCTACCATAAGCTTTTCAAAATACAAAGTTTTATGAAAGCTTATCATAAAATTGAATTGGAAGGTTTAAACAATCAGCTTTCTGCTTGTGAGGAGGAGACGCGAACACTTTTTTCCTTAATGGAGAAAGAGGGAGCTCCTGATTTTTGGGATGCCAGTTTTTTAGCACGGCGTTTACAATGTATAGCCAAAACAGAAAAACAGCTTCGAGGACAAATTGTGCAAAAAAAACAAATTGTGCATGAAGCTTCTAGCCGTTTGCAACGGTTAGAAGAAAAGTGTAAAGAGGTTCAAGTTATAGAAGAACGTCAACAATTTAGTAATATGCTCGAAGATTATGTTGCAGATAAAATGGTAAAAGACGTCAGTTTGACGTAAGTTTGATACTCTATAGTGCTTAAATATTATAAGATTTACTTTGTTTTAGAAAGCTATTGAAAGAATAAAAAAAATCCTATGTTCTTAGAATATAAATTACAAAGAGAAGCGAGTGGTAGTTAAAAAGAGGAAACATATGGCACTTTAACTGCTTTACATAGTGTTTTTGTGTTGATCCACGCGGGGTGATTTTTTAGTTATTGTGTTTTGTTAAGAAATACATTACGTGCAAAAAGCTGTACGCACACAAGTTATTGTGTACAAGGGGAATACTTTTGCTCAAAGTGAATAGAGACCATTTCTATGAAATTACAGAGAATTATATATTGTTGTCTTTAAGACGAAATTAAAAATTTAAAACAAAAAAAAGCAAATGGAATTAAATAAAGGGGAAGCTCATGGCTATTCAGCCACCTTCAGATATTGTTCTTGATGTTGCACGCGCAGCTGATCCACTTGAGTATCGCGCTTCTGTTGAAAAATTGCGCAATTTACGCAACACAGCATATACACAAACCACAACTGCACCCCAAAAGAACAACTTTACTCAGTTAGTGCATGCTGATTACAAAAGCTCACTCAGTGTAACGCACCACGAATCTCAACAGGTGCATATAAAACCGCAAACTCTAGAAAACAAAAATGCTGAAGCCTTTAAAAACTTTGAAGCTTTTATACTGCAGACTTTTGTTGAAAATATGTTCACAACTGAGATGCAATCTATTTTTGGAAAAGGGCAGGCAGGGCAAATTTGGAAATTTATGATGGCTGAACAATTGGCTAAAGAATTTGCTGTATCTGGAGGGATTGGCATTGCGCAAATGTTGATTTCTGAACAGGCTAAAAGAGAAGAGGGGTCATATAATGGAGAGAGAAACAGAATAAATGCTACCCATTAAAGAGCACCATTTATAATTTAATGTGATCGTTCATGAAATGAGCTGATCTGACACATTAATATCGAACACAAACTATTTAAATTTAATATGACAATTGATACCGTTAAAGGGGAATAAAAATGTCTGTAGCGCAATGTAATGATGAAAATGTTGCATTAAAAACAAAAGTTCTCAACAATGATCTGATTGGTCGTGATTGGGCAATAACAAAATTTATGGCTGCTGTTAAAGGGCTGACAGAAGTGGTTGATTATGAAAGCAATATGCTTGAAAGCCACGGTATTCCAGATTATGAAGAGGTTAATTTACGTAAAACACGTGGTCTGCGTGATCTTAATCAGTCAATGAAAGATGTTATGCGCTATATGGATCAAGATGTTGCAAGTAAAGTGGAAAGCTTGCTATCCGATTTACAGGAAAAGTTGCTGCGCAATAGTGAATTACTTCAAGTGCATTTAGAGGCTGTTAAGGAACTTTCTCAAATTATGCAAACAGCTGCTCGCGCAGAAGAAACAGATGGAACCTATGACCCTGTTTTAGTCAATGCTGGAAGTCGTAAATGATTAAAATGATTGCGATGGGGGTATGGGGATGTTTGGTGGCTCTGAGCACTTTGATGCTAAGTGTCAAAGTGAATGCTGTAAATCCCAATATTTCAAAAGTGTCTGCTCCCGTCGCAGAAGAGATTAGTCCTGGTCAGACAGAAGTCATTAGCGTTCCCATTTTAGTTGAGGGATCTGTCCAAGGTTATATAATTTCACAATTAACTTATCTTATAGATAAGAAAGTTGAGCAAGAAATGTCTTTTCCTTTAGGGGTATTGATTAATGATGCTATTTTTAAGTGTTTTTGGGACAGTTATTCAGATGTGCGTGCGGTTGAGAAAATAAAATTTGAGACGGTCAAAAAACAGATTATAGATGAAGTTAATCAGCATTTTCCAACGCCTGTTTTGAAAGATTTGCTTGTGAAACAATTTAATTATCTTCCAGCTGATAAAGTGCGCGATATGAATCATACATGATAGCAATATTTACACTATAGCCTGAGAAGCTTTTTTGAAGCATAAAGTTTTAAAAGGTTGTACTTTAAAAGTTTTTTTCTTGAAAGGTTTCTTGCGGAAATTATTAGTGCTAATTTTGTATTGAATATGTCTACTTTAATGAGTCCACGCGGGGTGAGGGGGGCGTGTAAAAAGAACGGCTTATTTTATTGTCAACAAAGCGGCTTTTTATTAAGCACCCTTTGTTCCTTATTTTGCATCCTTTTTATCTTTCAAACGTGATGCTGTTAGTTCATTTTTAGTTGACGAATGCAGTTCGTCTTTTAATGGGATAATGCGTGTTTTAGTGGGTGAGTCTTTTTTGTATTCGTGCATTATTGAGTGCATTCATCAAATGACTTGTATTGGTTTCTTCATCGGAGTGGTTTTCAAAAATGCATTTATCCAATTCAATTCCAAATTCTTCTGATGACATAATGAGCTGAAAAAAGGCTTGTACACCTTCATTTGAAAATTCCATATGAAGCAAGATTTTTGGTGTAGTGTCCCAATCTAATTCATAACTGGCATTACGGGCAAAACGCATGGTATGCGGGTAAAAACGCAATTCTGTAGCGCTTTCAATAAGTTCGGAAAGATGGTTAAAACGTTCTGTGTGGATACAGGTAATTAAGTCACCTACGTCGATTAGTCGCAATTCTGGAATAAATTGCGCTACTTGTTTTGCCAGCACCATTTCACGGATTTCAGTTATATAATTTTTTTTCATTTTGTGACTTTGTATTATTACTTTGGTGTTTTAGAGTTTATACTAATTTGGTGTTGAATGTTTTTAAAAAAAGTCATTAATGTTCATTTTTAATGGATTTTTTGACTGTTGATAAAACGAATTAAAGCAGCAACGCTTTCATATAATTCAGGTGGAATAACTTGGTCGACTTCAACTTGTTTGTACAATGTGCGTGCTAACTCTACATTTTCAATAACAGGGATGTCATTTTCGACAGCAATTTCACGAATCTGTAAAGCTAAAATATCTTGTCCTTTTGCAACCACAACTGGTGCATAATCAAGGGGTGGTTTATAGCGCAAAGCAACAGAGAAATGGGTTGGATTGGCTACAATTAAGGTTGCAGTAGGAACATTGGCAATCATTCGCCGACGAATACGGTCGCGTGTTAAGGAACGCATCCGTGCTTTGATCATAGGGTTTCCTTCAAGGCTTTTATGCTCTTCTTTAATTTCTTGTTTGCTCATACGTAATTTTTGGTACCAGTGAAAACGTGACCATGCTAAGTCAAATCCTGCAATAGCAGCAACGGCCACAATAAAAGAAAGCGACAAGCCTACAAGTTTTTTACGAATATATTCGGGCAAAGCTGATGCATCTGTTAATAATGTATTGATGAAAATTGTATTGTTTTTGAAAAACATAATATAAACAATTATGCTCACACCAATCAGCTTGGTTAATGATTTTAAAAATTCCACCAATCCTGCTTTACTGAAAATGCGTTCAAATCCATTGCTGAGTGAAACGCGTGACCATTTTGGTTGAATACGCTCCATAATAATACGTGGTATATTTTGTATAACTGATGCACTTATACCGATCAGGGGTATAATAATTAAAATAGGTGCTAAGGCTAAGCCTACATTGCCACCTACCAAATAAATCAAATGTTTAATATCTTCTGCAGTGTTAATGCGCCAAGACTCTGGGCGTTCAAGCCATTGAAGCAAGAAATGCGAAAGCTGTGATATAGCTGGAAAAGCGATAAAAATAGAAATTACGCTAAAGCTTAAAAGAGAAGAAAAAATAGGCAGTTCACGAGAAAAGGGAAGATTTCCTTTTTCTTCTGCTTTATGAATTTTGTGTTCTGTTGGTTCTTCTGTTTGGCTCTCTTTATCGGGCTTTTCATCTGACATATTGATTTAAGCGCGCCTTTTAAGACGTTCCTTCTTCACCTAAGAGATTAATTGTTCCTTGTTCTGATAATTTGATTGCTGTTTGGGCAATATTACGGCGTGCATTTATAATTTTCTCTTGTTTGATGGAGTCATTACCTGAAGAAAGTTCTGCTTCCACTATACGACGTGTGCGTTGTGAAAGAGAATTTAAAATAAGGTCTTTCATCTGATTATCTGCACCGTGCAAAGCTGTAATAACGGTATCAGCTGTAATTTTATCAAAAAGCAGTAATCGTGCTCGTTCTGTCAAACGTGGAATATCTTCGAAAACAAAAAGCTTTGCTTTGATTTTTTCCAGATCTTCTGGACTTAAATCATTGAGATTTGCAAGCATCTCGTCAACATCTGCTTTATCAAGCTCATTAAGGATGATAGCCACTTGGCCATGATGAGCTTTTTCTCCTACATTATTATCTTGTGAGAAAATAGGACGCAGCGCTTCATCAAGTACTGCGTCTATTTCTGATGAAACTGGGCGTAAATGCAATCTTCTACGAGTAAGGTCAGCGCGAACAATCATAGATTGTGCCATTAAAATTTTTGCTGCAATTTCAGAAGGAAGACGCGAAACAATGTAGCTAACTACTTGTGGATGTTCTTGTGCAAAATGCATTTGCAGAACATCAATATTTAATTTTGCAATAATTTCCCAAAGGCTTTCGCGAGGGGGAGCTGGTGCTTTCGAAGGGTCAAGGACTAAAGCGGCTTCTTCTTCTGATAATGTTTCTTGTACCAGATTATCGAAACGTGAACCAGCTTCAGAAAAAGAAGCTCCTTCAGCAAAGGCATCCTCAAATTGACGAACCAGAACTTCAAAATCAGCAAGAGAAATGTTGGGCAAAGTATGAGCTTGCCCACTTAGACGGCGCAAATCATCTGGAGTGAAATGTTTTAAAAGACGCGCAGCAGCAGGTTTCCCGAGAGCAACAAGGAGTGCTGCAGCTTTTTGTTGCCCAGAAAGTGTATCAATGAGTGTAGAATACACATGTGTATCAGGTAACGTATTTTCCAATTCGTCTTCCGATACAACATTTATTACTTCTGTTGTTTTTTCTTTTGTTGCTTGCGTCATATTTGTTTTTCACATTTTGCAAGTTGATTTATTTACTCATGACTTCGGTAAGGCTAACCCCAAAACGGGAAGGGTCGTCTTCTAGGACAATAACCTCACCACGCGCAATGATACGGCCATTGACGACAATATCAATAGGATCTCCAATTTGCTTGTCAAGCGTAATCACTGAGCCGCGGCCTAAATCCATTAGATTTGCTACTGGCATGGTGGTTGAGCCTAAAACAATTTGAACCTCAACTGGGATACTCATAATGAGTTCTGGATTACTGTGCACTCCATTTGTATTTTTTTGTGCATTTGTAGCACCCATGCTTCCAACGGTATTTCCTGCTGATGTAAAAGCAGGGCCACTGCTTGATGTTGCACTAGCGGCACCAGCCCCTGGTTGGTGTGCACTTGTTCCAACATTACTTGGCATCCCAGGGTTTGCCCCTGTAGGACGAGGTGGTGTTGCAGGGCGAGGTGGTGTTGTTGGATTAACTCCTTTACCCCCTCCAGGAGGATTTATATCATTTGTCATTCTGTCACCGTATTCTTTGTTTTTTGACCTTATACTCTTTCGTGTATAAAGGTTTTAAGGTTTTCTATTTTTTAAAATTATATTTTATTATTTAGAGAATTTTAATGTATTTTACGCTGTACAAAAACCGGAAAGTTTTTAGGAACAATTGGTGGTTGTCGATGCATATGTTGTGCACTAGATTTCATTGTAGGCCTAGGAGCTTTAGCAGTTAAAGTTGTACGAAAATGGTCAAGATCACTTTGTAGTTGATTGCGGATATTTTCCATATGAGCTACCGAGCGATCAATGTTGCGCCGAATCCGTGTTGATTCAATAATACGTGCATCCATTTTGCGGTTTTCATCGCGAAACTCTTGATGTTCTTCACGCAATATTGAAAGCGCTCGATCAAGGCAAACAGTTCCGGTTTGAACTTGTTTAGCCAATTCCCGACCCATATGGATTGTTGTTGTCAATTTTCGTGTGGTTATAATAAAAATACTTAACGATATCAGTGCTAGAAGCGCACTTGCTATATTAACTATGAACCAGCTCATCAATCATTTCCTTTTCTTCATCAATAGGGTCAGTGACCCGGATGGAAAAATTTTTCCCCTTTTTACCAAGGGAGCATTTATAAAGAGATTTCTTGCCACTGCGTAATTTTATCTGTTTAACACTATTGGCAGGAAGGGGCAGAACTTGCCCTATTTGAAGCTTTGATAATTCATTTAAAGTCATTGATCCTTGTTGGATAAAAGCTTCAATACATACGTGCGTTCGGCTTACTTCTTGTTTTAAACGTTTAGCCCAAAGCGGATCTGTGTGTTTTGCAGGTGTACGCAAAGCTCGGGTAACGGCTTCTTGAATAGGGCGGTGGCAACTGCGTGGCATTAAGATATTTACGGTTGCTTCTATTTCATTACATTTAACCCCAAGATTGCAAGAAAACATCTGTGATTGATGAAAGGTTTCTAAATTAAATTCTTGCGCTTTGAGTGTTTGCTTGAAAAGTAAAAGAGATCCATCTCCTGTACCAAATATGCCGTCCATTGTATTAGCCAGCAATTTTCCAAAATATTCACTTATTTTGTATTCTGTTGGACTGAAGGGGCGCCCATTACGGTTTATAATCTTTGGCTCTGCTGCACCAAAAAACGCTTCTGTTATAAGATCAACCAAGGCTGTATCTAGAACAAAGATAACATCGTCTCCCCACAGATTGGAACTAAAATAAATCAATAATGTATCTGCTGCTATCGCTTGAGCAAGCTTATCAGCTTTGAGTGTATCAAGCGATTGTACATCGATAGCAAATTCTAAGGATGTATAATGACCCAACTGTGCACAAAGATTGCTTGCTGCATCACGAAACACATATTGAAATGACATAAGGTCATCACTTGACAGACCAGCAGCACGCAAGATGTGTTGGGCCAACACATCTTGTTTTTTCTCTTCATTGATGTTGTGTTCAGTCTGCTCAGTCATGTTCAAGCGGCCTCTTTTTCAGCACCTGAACCAACGATTGTGTGTTGCTCTACAACATCAATTGTTGGGCGATCTTTTGCTGAAATGGTTTTGCGTCCATATTCTAATGCGATTTGTGGTATTGCACCGTTCATATAAGCCAACAGTGTTTGTTTCACAACAATATATATGCGTGTTTTTTTATGGCGCACTGTTTTGATTTTTGTGGCAACAGGGCCAAAAACACTATACGAAAAGAAAATACCGGCAAATGTTCCAACAAGAGCTGCTCCAATCAAATGCCCTAACACTTCTGGTGGTTCACTAATAGCCCCCATGGCTTTAATCACACCCAAAACAGCTGCAACAATACCAAGAGCTGGTAGGGCATCGGCCATATTTTGGAGAGCTTGAGAAGATTTTTCAGAATCTTTTGAAATTGTATGAATTTCTTCATCCATTAAGGCTTCAATCTCAAAAGGGCGAGCGTTTCCCATAATGATAAGACGACAATAGTCACAAATAAAGTTGGTTAAAGAATCATCTTTTAAAACTAAAGGATATTGCTGAAAGAGTAAAGATTCCTTAGGATTGTCAACATGACCTTCCATTTCAGAGCGTGATTTTGAGCGCATTTCCCGCATAAGAACATAGAGCAAACCTAAGGTTGCTAAAAAATCTTTTTGTTTAGGAACAGCATCTGTTATTGCTTCCAATGTTGCTTTCATTGTATCTTTAATTACGTTAAAAGGAGTAGAGATGATGAAAGTACCAATAGCTGAACCCAAAATAATAACAAATTCCCATGGTTGCACCAAAACATTAAGATGCCCACCCATGGCCATATAGCCGCCAATTATGCATCCTAAAGTGAGTACTAATCCTATGATGACACCCAATACCGTGCCCTCCTATTTTTATAATTTAAGCGAAAGATAAATATTTATGCTTGCGCAAAGCTTACCAATTTTTCATGGTGAATTGTTTGTAATTTTATGTCATGCTGTAAAAAAGTGTTAAAATGCGCAAGAATTTATGAAAAAACTTTAAATATATTAACAAAGCTAAATTAAAAATACTATTGTAATAAAATTTTGTTACAATAAAAAGCAGTTTTATCATCAGTTTCAGACAAGTTTTATATTTTAAAAAATCTGTCTAAAGAGAGGTTTGCTATGATTAGCACATATATGAGTTATAGAAGTACAATCGATAATATGAAACAGACGTCTAGTCAGCTTTTTAATGAACCTCAGGTTAAGCGAGAAACAGATTATTATGTAAGCCATATTATAGGTATAAGGTCAGTTGATGATTTTTTGGCAGACGATCGAATCTATAACTATGCTATGAAAGCTTACGGCTTAGAAGATATGATTTATGCAAAAGGTATGATGCGTAAAGTACTTTCAGACCCTAATTATGCTTCGCAATTAACAGATAAGCGTTATCAGCAATTTGCAGCAGCTTTTAATTTTAGTGTTTATGGTGAAGAAGCCACTCAACAAGAGAGTGCAAAAACAGGCACTGTGAATAAATATATGCAGCAAACTTTAGAAGTAAAAGTTGGTGAAGAAAATGAAGGAACGCGTTTGGCTTTGTATTTTACCCGTACTATTGGGGAAATGACTAGAAACGGTCTTCTTTCAGAAAAAAATTGGGCTTATCAAATTCTTGGTGATAAAGCTTTGTCGGCTGTGGTTTTTACGGCTCTGGATATTCCAGAAAGTGTGCTTTCATCAAAAATTGAAGCGCAAAAATCATTGTTAGAATCACGCATGTCACTTGAAGATTTAGAAGATCCAAGGAAATTAGAGCAGTTTATTGCGCGTTTTTCTGCTATGTATGACGCAAAAAATCGAACAGACATAAACCCTGCTCTCACACTTTTACAAGATTCAAATTTAGGGAGCGGATTAGCGTTTTCCCATGAAACAATGGTAGCTTTACAATCCTTTAAACGGGGTGGCGTCTAAAAGGTATCATTCATAGTGTAAGAAAAAAGAGGCAGATTTATGCAAAATCCGATTTATGTGGGAGTGTCGGGTCAAATCAGTTTGGCGCGCCGGATGGAAACAATTGCGCAAAACATGGCAAATGTTAATACACCAGGTTTTCGTTCTGGTGGTATGAAGTTTGACACATTGGTATCTCCCGTTGCACGTGAACAAAGGGATCAGGTCTTTTTTACGAGCGCTGGTAAGGGATATATTTCAACAGATCGAGGTGCTTTGGTGAAAACCGGTAATGCTCTTGATGTTGCTGTAGGGGGTGATTCATATTTTTCTATACAAGCCTCTTTTGGGCCAGTTTATACCCGCGATGGTCGAATGATTATGACACCAGAGGGTGGTTTGGTTTCGGTGACAGGACTGTCTTTTTTAGATGATGGGGGTGCGCCAATCCAGCTTAATCCTGCAGGGGGTACTCCTCGTGTTGCGGCAGACGGGAGCATTTATCAAAAGGATGTTTTGGTTGGAAAAATTGGCCTGTTTCAATTTCAGAAAGGGACTCAATTGCGTTATGGTCCCAATTCTTCTGTTATTCCTGATAGACCTGCTATGCAGTCAGAGGGGGGTGGTGGTGATAAAGTTATACAAGGTTATATTGAGAGTTCTAATGTGAATGGTGTTGCCGAGATGACGCGCCTTATCGAAGTAAGCCGTGCTTTTGAAAGGGTTGAAGCAATGTTGCGTCAGCAGGAAGAAATGCGTTCTAAATCTATTCAAATTCTTGGTGGAAAATCTTAAAGTGGTTGACCACACAAGTCTTTTATAAAGAGTGTATTGTACAATGCAAAAAAGCAAAAATGATCCTGCATCAACGGTTGCTTTAACAGATACTACGCCAGTGGTTTCTTCAGATACAAAGACTTTTCCTCTTACAGATGCAGATCTTGTGAATGCAGAGTTTACAGATGGAGAGGGTGCTGCTTCCTCTGCTAAAGGGGTGCAGACGGATACTTCACCTACAGCTTTGAGCCGATTGCTTTCTTTTGTAACACGTAAAAATGATCATTCCTCTCATTTGGTTACCCAAGGGGGCGTTATAAGCGATGTGGCGCGTGGTACATTGGTTGCACGGGGCTTATCACAGTCTGTGTTGCTCGGGGATACAGTGTGTATTGATTGTGATGGGCAGGCAGTACGAGGTGAAATTATTCGTGTTAATGAAGAAAATGTTTTAATTAAGCCTTATGATGAAACCGTTGTTCCTGTTCTTATGGCTTCTGTTTTTCCACAAGGTCCGCTTTTTGTAGCGCCAGATCGTTCTTGGTGTGGTCGTGTTGTTAATGCTTTGGGGGAGGCTATCGATGGTAAAGGGGCACTTCTTTCTGGTCCACGCAATATAGCGGTTGAGGGTGACGTGCCGCCAGCACTTAAACGTGCACGTGTAAAGAAGGGGTTACGTACAGGCGTTAAAGTGATTGATATTTTCACGCCTCTTTGTTTTGGTCAGCGTATTGGAATTTTTGCTGGTTCTGGGGTTGGAAAATCCACTCTTTTGTCAATGATGATGCAAGCTGATCATTTTGATACAGTTGTTTTAGCTCTCACAGGTGAGCGTGGCCGTGAAGTGCGTGATATGCTTGATGATACATTGCACAGCAAATTAGACAAGGTTGTTGGGGTGATTGCGACAGGTGATGAAAGCCCCATGATGCGGTGTTTAGCTCCAATCATGGCAACAACAATTGCTGAATATTTTTCTTCTTTAGGTGACAATGTTTTACTGGTGGTTGATTCTATCACGCGTTATGCATTAGCGATGCGCGAAATTGCCATTTCTGCTCATGAGCCGCCTGTTTCACGTGGATTTCCTCCCCGTATTTTTAGTGAGTTGCCACGTTTATTAGAACGAGCAGGCCCAGGTAGAGAAGGCAAAGGATCTATTACGGGTGTTTACGCAGTTTTGGTTGATGGCGATGATCATAATGACCCTATTTCTGATGCAATTCGCGGGATTTTAGATGGCCATATTGTGCTTGATCGTGCTATTGCTGCACAGGGAAGATTTCCTGCTGTTGATATTCCGGCTTCTATTTCGCGTTTGGCACCTCATAGCTGGACAGATGAACAGCGCATATTGGTTCAAAATTTGAAGGAAATGATTTTTAGATATGAAGAAACACGTGATTTACGTGCAATGGGCGCTTATCGTGCGGGGGCAGATCATATCCTTGATCAGGCAATCTTTTTAGTGCCATCTATTTATGCTGCTATGAAACAAGGCCCTGATATGCCGCTTGTTAATGACCCTTATGATGAATTGGCAAAACTGTTGAAAAGTCAATAATTGTTTATAAGAAACAAAATCAAAAAGTATTTGTTTTCAAAGAGGTTATTTTGTTTGTAGATAGCAATACTTTATATCTATAAAGGAAGAGATGGTTTTAGTTTATGAGACTAAAGAGCTAATTTTCAAATAAGAGTCACTGTCTTGATTTTATGACTTATAAAAGGAAAGGTTTATATAAAATTTATACATTATATAATTTATTTTTTAGCTTATTTTTTAAAAAGAATAAATATAAGTCGATATTTTTGCTTTATTTTAAAAAACATACAGACAAGGCTCGCACAAGATTATTTTCTTATTACTTCTCCCAAGAGTTAAAGGTTATAGATTATGGATTCAGTCAATCTTTTTGATATTGCCAATAAACAAGCAGATTGGTTAACTGTGCGCCAGAAGGCGATCGCTAGTAATGTGGCTAATGCTAATACACCAGGGTACAAAGCTCGTGATGTTCAAGATTTTCCGACTGTTTTGCAAAATCAAAAGATTTCTATGGCTGTTACCAATGTTCGTCATATAGATTTGACTGACAATGGTATGGAAGCCCAAGCTATTCGCTCTGAAAATGTGATGGAAATTACGCATTCTGGGAATAATGTTGATTTAGAAGAAGAAATGCGTAAAGGCGGGGAGATTAATCGTGAGATGTCTCTCAATACTGCCATTGTTAAAGCTTTTCATCGTATGATGATGGTGACAGTTAAAGGAGGATCGTAATTATGGCTGATAGACTAATCGCGGCAGAGCAAGTTGCTACAACAGGTTTAAGTGCACAGTCAATGCGTTTGCGTATTATCGCTGAAAATTTAGCCAATGCCAATTCAACAGGAAAATTTCCAGGTGCGGCGCCTTATCGACGCAAGACTGTCAGTTTTGAAGCTGCTCTTAACCCTTATAGTGACACACAGGGCGTACAAGTAACACGTATTGGTAATGATAAAGCGCCTTTTATTATGCGTTATGAACCAGGGCATTTGGCTGCTGATAGTAATGGCTATGTGAAATATCCCAATGTCAATTCTATTGTAGAAATGGCAGATATGCGTGAAGCAAATCGCTCTTATGAAGCGAATTTACAAGTTGTCCGCCAGGTACGCGATTTGGTTTCACAGACAATTGATTTACTGAAATGATAAAGCCATGAATTTCTTTATCAGCGAATTTTATATTTGAATTTTTGTAGGAGCGTTAAAAAATGATCCAAGCCCTCACTTCTATGATGTCTCATAGTTCTTTTGATTCATTAAACCAAATAAGTGGGCAGATGAATAGTGCTGCTGTGCAACATTTACCCGTCGGTGCGGCTGAAGAAGGTAGCAGTGTCAGTTTTAGTAAAATTTTGTCTGAAATTGTGGGAGCAGCTGAAATGAAATTGCAAAATGCAGAAAGTCTTTCTATTGGTGGCCTGTCTGGCAGTGATGTTGGTGTGCGTGAAGTTGTAAATTCTGTAATGGCAGCTGAGCGGTCTTTAAGTACGGCTATTGCTTTACGTGATAAGATGGTGCAAGCATATCTTGAAGTAAGCCGGATGCAAATTTAGATAGGCTAAAGAAAGTTTAAAAGAATATAGGAAAAAAACATGGTCATGAGATCACTTTCAATTGCTGCAACAGGTATGGCTGCTCAGCAAACAAACCTTGATGTTATTGCTAATAATTTAGCGAATATTAACACAACCGGTTTTAAACGTGCGCGTGCAGAATTTGCCGATTTAATGTATGTAGCAGATCGTGCAGTTGGTGTTCCCAATATGCTCAATCAAGCCATTGTACCTGAGGGTGCGATGATTGGAATGGGGGTGCGCACTGCAGCAGTTCGTAAGGTCAATATGCAAGGGGCCTTTGTTCAAACTGGCAATGCATTGGATTTAGCTATTAACGGAAATGGCTGGTTTGAAGTGCAAGATCCTAATGGCAATGTTTTTTACACACGTTCTGGTTCTTTTAATTTAAGTGAAACAGGGCAGATTGAAACATTGGATGGCAATTTAGTGCAACCTGTTATTACGATTCCTGTGGGAAGTAAGAATATAACAGTAAGCCCTGATGGGATTGTTTATTATCAAACTGATATGGATCCTGATCCTGTGGAAGCTGGCCGCCTTAATTTGGTTAACTTTGTCAACGCAGTTGGTTTGGAAGCAGTAGGGGATAATCTTTTCCGTGAGACACCTGCTTCTGGTGCACCGGTACCAGGTTTTCCAAAGGATGAAGGATATGGCAGCATTATGCAGGCAATGCTTGAATCTTCTAATGTTGATCCTGTAAAAGAAATCACAGAACTAATCGCAGCGCAGCGTTCTTATGAAATGAATTCTAAAGTAATTCAGGCGTCAGATGAAATGGCAGCGGTTGTTTCTAAGAATTTAAGGTAAATGCTATGAAAAGGCTTTTGCTTTTACTTACAGCTTTTTTGTTATCATGCTTTTCATCGGCAGTAGTTTATGCTGATAGGGTCAGTTTTCTCGTTCCTAATAAGTCCGTTTATGCTGGACAGCGTGTGAGTGATGTAGGTTTAAGTGAAAAAAGTTTTTTTATAAAATCTGAAGCTGCTTCTTTGTATGCTACACAGATGAATCAGCTTCTTAATAAGGTTGCAAAACGCACTTTAACAGCTGGTCGCCCCATTTCACTTGCTTCTTTGGGAGATCCAGTTTTAGTTGAGCGTGGTCAAACAACCAAGTTAATTTTTCAAACAAATAATTTGCAGATTACTGCTTTGGGTGTGGTTTTACAGTCAGGATCTTCAGGCGATGTTATTCGAGTTCGTAATGCTGATTCAGGCCGTATCGTGATAGGCACTGTTTTACAAAATGGTGACGTGAGAGTAGGTTTTTAATGGTTGAGCGTTCTCTTTCTCGTTTCTTTTTTGCTTCTTTTATAGTTTTTTTTTCAGTCTTTATCCCAGCGTTTGCGGATGAAGGGGGCAAAAATGTAGAGCAGTATACCTTTCCGGCGGCATCTGATGCTTCTTGGTTAGGATCTGGTGGTGATCCTGCTAAAATGTATTACGCAGATTTGGTTCGTCCAAGTGCGGTCGCACGCTTGAAAGATATTGCAGAAATTCAAGGTGTGCGCTCTAATCAATTGGTAGGTTATGGTTTGGTGATTGGTTTGAATGGTACAGGTGATTCTTTGCGAAATTCACCTTTTACAGAGCAAGCTATGCGAGCCATGCTTGATAATTTGGGAATGAGTCCTCCTCCTGGTGCATCGCGTGCCAATAATATTGCTGCTGTCATTGTTACGGCTGAGATGGTTCCTTTTGCTACTCCAGGATCACGCATTGATGTGACGGTTTCTGCGTTGGGAGATGCAACGTCTTTGCAAGGTGGAACATTGGTGATGACGCCACTTCTTGGGGCAGATGGTAAAACTTATGCAGTAGCGCAAGGCAATATGGTTATTTCTGGTTTTGGTGCTCAAGGAGTAGCAGAAAGTGTAACGCAAGGTGTTCCAACATCAGGTCGTATTCCTAATGGTGCGTTGGTGGAGCAGAAAATTGAGGGCAATTTCAACCAGAGTAACGAGGTTATTTTGGAATTGCGCAACTCTGATTTTTCAACAGCTGTTCGCGTGTCAGATTTAATTAATATTTTTGCCAATAAGCGTTATAAGCATAATGTTGCTAAAGAACGTGATGCGAAGACTGTTGTTTTGAATAAACCGCGTAATATTTCAATGGCGCGCTTTATTGCTGAAATTGAAATGCTTCCTGTTCCTACAGATGAAGTGGCACGTGTGGTTGTTGATGAGCGTACAGGAACTGTTGTCATTGGTGAAAAAGTGCGTGTTTCACGTGTGGCGATTTCACATGGTAGTTTAACGGTTCGTGTAACAGAAGAGCCAGAAGTTTCGCAGCCAAACCCTTTTAGTGATGGTGATACGGTTGTTGTGCCTAGAACATCTGTTGATGTTGATCAGCCAGTATCCAATATTGGTATTTTAGATGGAGTAGATTTGGATAATCTCATTAAAGGGCTTAATCAGATCGGTGTCAAACCAACAGCCATTATAGCAGTTTTGCAGGCCATTAAAACTGCAGGTGCTCTTCATGCGGAGCTTGTTGTTCAATGATAAAATTACAATTTTATTCTTCTTGGTTTTATGTGGCGATGCTCATTGTGTGTGGAATGGGTAAAGGTTATGCGCAAGGCGCGCTTGATTTAAGCCCCACACCAAAGTTTATTTTTGCTTCTGTTGTCAATCCAACACAAAAATCGGCGTCAGCTCCTTCATCCACAAAGAAGGTTAAATCTGCACAAAACAGGTTGAATCAGGTAAAAGAATCTACAACAACACCTACAAAAGCATCTGCAACAACGTCTGCAGAGATACTTACAGATAATACTCCAGAGACAAAGGCTTCATCTGTTTTATCGACACAGAGTATGTCTAAGAAAGAGACAGAAGAGGTAGAACGTTTTTGTGACAATATTGGTAGCCAGGCTGCAGATGCGCGTTTTCAATTGCAACGTCAACAATTGGAACAATTACGCGATCAAATTAATGAGCGTGTGAAAATTCTAGAAGAAAAACGGCGTGAGTATGAAGTTTGGCTTGAAAAACGCAATGAATTTTTGGCTCTGGCAGAGGATTCTTTGGTTGAGATTATTTCAAAAATGCGTCCCGATGCAGCTGCTGCTCAATTAGCTTTGATGAGTGATCTTGTGGCAGCTTCACTTGTGCTTAAGCTTAGTCCTAAAATATCAAGTGCTATTATGAATGAGTTGCCTCCTGAAAAATCAGCTGAATTGACGCAAATACTTGTGAGTGCACAACAAGCGTCGGCAAAAAAGAAACAAACACAACAAGTGGTTGATACAAAGTAATAATTGAGAGTGAAAAAAATGAAACACGATCATAGATATTCTTTGCACTTTTTTTTAAAGGCTGGCATAATCTTGATGTTAGTGCCATTGGCTGCTTGCTCTTATAATCCGAAGGATTTTAATTCGGCACCAGATTTTTCTCCCGTGCGTGCGGATTTAGGCTTTGCACCTTCACGCGCGGCTCATTTTTATCCGCCGGCTCCCAAGGAAAGCAAATATTCGCTTTATCGTCCTAATGTCGTCAACAACTTTTATCGTGATCCACGGGCAATGAAGCCTGGTGATGTGTTAACTGTGCAAATATTTATTAATGACCGTGCCAGTTTCAACAATAAAAGTGACTTAAAGCGTGATTCAAGTTCTAAATATACTGTTGGAACAGAGTATTCATTTTTAGAAAAGCTTGCAGGTGGTGTTGAAGCATCATCATCAAATCAATCTAAAGGTGATGGTAAAGTAGAGCGACAAGAAAATATTCGCCTTTCAATTGCTGCTGTTGTAACGGATGTTTTGCCAAATGGTAATTTGGTTATTAGTGGTTCGCAGGAGGTGCGGGTTAATTATGAAATGCGTATTCTTAATATCGCAGGGGTGGTTCGTCCACGTGATATTTCTGGCAATAATATGATTGATTATGACAAAATTGCTGAAGCACGCATTTCATATGGAGGGCGTGGACGTATGAGTGAAATACAACAACCTCCTTACGGTCAACAGTTACTCAATCAAATTGCACCTTTTTAATTCAATTATATTATAAGGGTCTTTTAAAATTTGAGATTTGTTTAATAATAATCGCAGGCAATAAACGAAATAATTTTACTTCATTATTTGCGTATAATAAGGGGTTCTTATGGCAGAAGCGCTGATAGAAGAAGAAAAAACAGAAAAAAAAGACAATGGTGTGAAAACATTATTGATTGTTGGGGTTGTTTTGACAGTTGTTGCTGCAGCTTCTGGGTGGCTTCTTGGTATATGGGTGAGTAAAGAAGTAACACAAAGTTCCAATGATTTTAAAGAACCGGTGACAAAAACTTCAGCAAGTTTAATTATGTCCGATTCACATATGATTATTTTGCCTCCTATTTTGACTAATATGGCGGTATCGGAGAAAACTTGGATTCGAATGGAAGTTGCTTTAGTTGTTAAACCTGGTGAAAATATTTCACCGGATATGGTAGCCGATATATCGAATGATTTTTTATTGTTTTTACATCAAATGACAATTGAACAGGTAAAAGGACCATCGGGTTTAATGAATTTACGTGCTGATCTTTTTGATCGTGCTAAAATTCGTTCTGACGATAAAATAAGCAATATTTTGATTTCGAGTATGGTAATAGAACAATGAAAAAATTTGTCGGTTTTGTATTCATGATGCTTTTGTTGGTAACAACAGATGCTACAGACGTGTTTGCACAACAAACAAATTTGGCAAGCACTGGTGGTCTTTCGGGGCTCTTAGCACCGACTGACGGCAAAATTAGTGGGCGGATTGTTCAGCTTTTTGGCTTGTTAACCGTTTTGTCAGTGGCGCCTGGTTTGTTAATTATGGTGACAAGTTTCACTCGTTTTGTTATTGCCTTTTCACTTTTGCGTTCAGGTTTAGGGTTGCAAACAACACCTTCCAATCTCGTGATGATATCATTGGCTTTATTTATGACCTTTTATGTGATGGCGCCAACATTTAATACTGCTTGGGAGCAGGGTGTCCAGCCGTTAATAAAAAATGAAATCAGTGAACAGAAAGCGATAGAAAAAATTAGTCAACCTTTTCGTGAATTTATGATATCGCAGGTTCGTGAAAAAGACCTTGATTTGTTTGTGGATCTTTCTGATCCTTCTTTTAATGTTAAAACAGGGGCTGATATCGATTTTCGTGTCTTAGTTCCTGCTTTTATGATTTCTGAGTTACGCCGTGGATTTGAAATTGGCTTTCTTATTGTTTTACCTTTTTTGGTAATAGATCTTGTTGTAGCAACATTGACCATGTCTATGGGAATGATGATGCTTCCACCAACAGTTATTTCTTTACCATTTAAAATTTTATTTTTCGTTTTAATCGACGGCTGGAATCTGCTTGTTGGAAGTTTAATAAGGTCTTTTTAATATAGTTAATATAACCATTAACTATATTAGATATATATTTATATTTTAAGTATAAAAATACTTTACAAAGTATTTTATTATTATAATATAAATATATACTTTAATTTATATTGCTAATAGATATTTATTGTTTTGATGCAAGCTTGGGGGAGAGCCCCTAGCATATCCATATCCCATTTATTTTGTCTTTGAGAGCTATAATTATGGCTGTAAACTTATTTACAAACCAATCAGCAATTGTTGCGTTGCAAACATCACAACAAACACCGCAATCAATTGATAATTATTTAGACAGAGCGTTCAATCAGCACAAAATAGATTTAAAGCTTCGCAATACATCAGATCATACTGCTTATGAATCAATTTCATCAATGATGAAATATGGCAGTGCTACAATAGCTTCAGTTGTTGATGCTATTAAGCAGAGCAAGGAGCAGGTTGAAGTTGCAAAAGCTGTGGTTGATCTTACCAAAGATTCGTTAAATACAATTGAAAAGTTGGTGATTTCTGCATACACAAATAGTTCTGAAGATCTTTCAAAGATTCAAGATCGTATTGCGGAACATGTAAAAGATCTCTCCTATGCTATTGAAGAGGCTTTTGTTAGTGCAAGGAGTATTATTGCTAATGGTGGAATGAAAGCCAAAGTTCCTTCTTTTTATAGGCGTGAAGGTCTAACTGTCTATGTTGATAGCATTGAAACTGGTGGTCCAGAATTGAACTTTGGCATTTTTAATATTGATGGTACAATCGATATGTCTAAGGGCATTTTGAAGAATATTTTTAATACAGACACAACAACAAATTTTGATGCGGCCAAAGTGGCGTTTGATACGGCACAAAAAACCTTTCAAAAATTAAAAGATGCTTTTATTCAAACAAAAAATCATTACACTGCTGATTCTTCGTGGGCTAATAAAATAACATATAATGATGCTCAAAAAGCTGTTGGGGACAATGCAAAAAATAGTGAAATATTAAATAAAGCAAAAGCTGAGTTTAAAATAGTTGCAGATGGTATTTCTTTAGTAGATTTTGTGAAAATGAAGGATGTTGATCAATTATCCCCTGAAATACGGGACATCCTCCTTAAAAGTCTTCAAAATAATATTCAAGATTCAATTGCTTCGACTTTAATTGCAAAAGCTAAAATTAATTCTACAATTGATTTAATTGGTATTCAACCGGAACTTGTTAAAACATTAGCTAGAAATATCGATTCAAATATTAAAGCTTTGATTGACATTAATATGAATGCTCAATCAGCACGTTTATTAGCTTTACAGATACAAAAACAACTTAGTGCTCAAACACTTCCAATTGCTAATCAAAACACTTCCCCTGCCTTAATTCTTTCTCAAAAATAAAAAAGAACTTTTTGAGTAGATCAATTCCTTTTGGTAAAGCATAAAACTCTAGCATCTCCAAAAGACAAAGACATCGTACTAACTTTTTGATTAAAGAAAAATAATATTTTTAAAAACGGTAGCGCAATGTTCCTGAGAAAATAGCTCCAGATATACCAACTTTTTCAAGTTTTTGCTGATAACTAATATCTCCATGGAATGTAATATTTTGAGCAAGCTGTGCATTAACACCTACCCCCCCTTCAACTGCAGGTCCTATAGGATCAAAATAGAACCCCTCCTTTCCAACTTGTACCGTTCCCCCATCGCTAAAAGTACTGATAAGATTGAGTTTACCGTAGAAGGAAAGGGTACGACCGTCTTCAAATTGATTAACATTTTTAACCAAACGCCCTCCCATCCGGACTGACCACTGGTAAGGATTTCCCATATCTACTTTAAATTTATCAACATCTTTAATGGTATTAAACATCAACTGCTGATAAGCAATTTGTGTCTGTGGTTCAAACACCAAGCCTTCAATATTGGTTATCAACTGTTTTCCTAAGGTAGCGGACGCATTCCATGTTTTTGCATCATCCACTCTTGCAGTTTGACCAATAATGGCATTAAAGATATTTCCTCTCAAAAGACCATATGATAAGAGCGTGTTGATGTACACTCCACCATTATGCTGTATGCTGCTATAAACTGTGAAGAGCCACTTATCGAATGTAGTCTTTTTAACATCTGCCATATTTTGCGGTGTGAAAGATAACTTTCCGTACGTACCTAAAAGACCGAAATATGAAGAGATATTTTGGTTTTCCAAAGCAGCCAACGCAACACCTGTTTGTAGTGCAGCATAACCGATATTAGCACCATAACCATATTCAAGAGCAGTGCGGTTAGATGATAAAGTCGCTTTATTTCCATAAGAAGATATGAAAAAGAAAAGTTTGTTATAGCTTTTCATTTCCCATGGCATTGCACGAATACTGGTTAAGAGAGTATTTTGATTTTCAATATCAGTGAACCCTGCAGAGAATAGAGCATTCGGCATCACTAAATAGTTTGCTATTTGCGGCACAAGAGCCTTTACATTTGAGTTGGGGAGGTATTGATTTTGCAGACGAAAATCCCAAAAATTATTATTATTACTTTTATATAATTTTTCTTTCTTACTAGCCGGACCACCGTGCGAGGTTGGTCCATAGGCGCTCAACACATATTTATAAGGTGTATTATTGATTGTAATATACCCATTAGCTAGCTTGAAGGAATTTTCTGTTGCTTCTCCGTCAACTTGGATCAGAGAAACTCCTCGCTCATTTAAAGAAGGAAGATTACCCAAAAGAAGAGAATTGGTTACATCTATAATATCCCCATCGACACTAACATATACTGTTGTCGATCCTGACACATCGCCTTTAATAAATAGACGATCAGCTCTTTGTCCATCAGTATTTAAATAAAGCCTCGCATTACCTTTTGCATTATAGACTGCTTGAGTATCAGGTACTCTTTCTCCCACATACAATGTTTCTCCCACATACAATGTTTGATAATAGTCTTCTGTCGGACTTTCAAAAACAATACTACTATCATTGATATTAAGTACAGAAATACCAGAACGCGACCTTTTAGCAATATTAAGAATTAAACGCTCTTGGAAAGGAGCAAGCATATTATCTTCCACTTTTGTTTCCATTTTACTAGCTCTTAAGATCCATTTGGAACCATTATTGAGAGTTAAAACTATTTTCTGCTGTAAAGGCCCCCCTCTAATTCTATCACTGTACTCCTCTGCATCGATCAATCGCGCTTTTATTTCATCTATATCTTTTTGTTGTAAAATCCTTGTACCACCTTTTAAAATAGAGTGATCTGCTGTTAGTATAAGGATACCACTACTATTTACTTTACGCGCTCTGTTTTTTACTAAAACATCGGCATCAATTTCTGAATTTTTAAGGATTACTGTACCGTTTGTAAAAGGTCCTAAAATACCCATACCACTTCCGACAGAAAGCTTTGTGTTGAAAAACTTTATTATGTTATTATTTGATTTTGATTCACGTGGTTCTTGGTAAGAAAAGAAGACAATACCAGCTCCTCGATTGACAGTTACGATTGAATCTTTAAGACTGATTTTACCATCTGAGGCGAGCAAACCAACGTTACCTGTAGCACGAATGCCTGTAGCATAGATACTTCCACCACTCGTTGCGCTAAGAGCATAAAAGCCTGAAACATCTCCTCCTACTATTGTAACTGTCGCAGAAGAGCCATCAGCATTTACTGCAACCCCCCCCCCTACGTTAACACTCACATTTTCCTTAGAAACTGTAGAGGAACCATTTTTAGTACTAGCTTTAATTGCTCCCTCCGTGTTACTTTGTGCATAGCTTATGTTATAATAAGAACAAAATAAAATCCCACTGATTGTGCATAATAAAAAGCTTTTTTTACGCATCTACATACCCTTAAGTATTATTTTTCTCCAAATCTCTAGAAAAACATTTAGCTTATTATGTATTTTATGTAAAGTATAAAACACAATATATGTTTTATTATTTAAAGATATAAACATTTTTAAAAACGGTAGCGCAATGTTCCTGAGAAAATAGCTCCAGATATACCAACTTTTTCAAGTTTTTGCTGATAACTAATATCTCCATGGAATGTAACATTTTGAACAAGTCGTGCATTAACACCTACCCCCCCTTCAATTGCAGATCCTATAGGATCAAGCTGGAAGCTCTTTTTGCCAGCTTTTATTGTTTTTCTTTCACCAAAAACACCGATAAGATTGAGTTTACCGTAGAAGGAAAGGGTACGACCGTCTTCAAATTGATTAACATTTTTAACCAAACGCCCTCCCATCCGGACTGACCACTGGTAAGGATTTCCCATATCTACTTTAAATTTATCAACATCTTTAATGGTATTAAACATCAACTGCTGATAAGCAATTTGTGTCTGTGGTTCAAACACCAAACCTTCAATATTGGTTATCAACTGTTTTCCTAAGGTAGCGGACGCATTCCATGTTTTTGCATCATCCACTCTTGCAGTTTGACCAATAATGGCATTAGAGATATTTCCTCTCAAAAGACCATATGATAAAAGCGTGTTGATGTACACTCCACCATTATGCTGTATGCTGCTATAAACTGTGAAGAGCCACTTATCGAATGTAGTCTTTTTAACATCTGCCATACTTTGCGGTGTGAAAGATAACTTTCCGTACGTACCTAAAAGACCGAAATATGAAGAGATATTTTGGTTTTCCAATGCAGCCAACGCAACACCTGTTTGTAGTGCAGCATAACCGATATTAGCACCATAACCATATTCAAGAGCAGTGCGGTTAGATGATAAAGTCGCTTTATTTCCATAAGAAGATAAAAAGAAAGAGTTCTTTTTATAGTTTTTCATTTCCCATGGCATTGCACGAATACTGGCTAAGAGAGTATTTTGATTTTCAATATCAGTGAACCCTGCAGAGAATAGAGCATTCGGCATCACTAAATAGTTTGCCATTTGCGGCACAAGAGCTTTTACATTTGAGTTGGGGAGGTATTGATTTTGTAGACGAAAATCCCAAAAAGCATTATTATATGGATTTACACCAGACAATCTTTGGTTAATATCAGCTAAACCATGTCGTGATTTTGGCCCATAAGCATTTAACACGTATTTGTAAGGTAAATCATGAACTGTGGTATAGCCATTTGCTAATTCAAAAGAATTTTCTTCCACTTTTCCGGAAACTTGAATTAAAGAAAGTCCACGTTTGTTCAAAGGAACAGAGGTAACTATGTCTGTAGGATCTCCATAAACATCGACATAAACCGTTGTTGTTCCTGTTACATTACCGAAGATAAGAAGACGATCAGTTGCTTGTTGATCTGCTCTTTTATCATCACTCCATTCAGCATTTAAGTAGAGTTTTACATTACCTCTTGCATTGTAGACTGCTTCACGACCATCTGTTTCTGCTCCCACATACAATGTCTGATAATGACCTTCTGTCGGACTTTCAAAAATAATGCTACTATCATTAATATTAATTACAGAAATGTCAGAATGAGATCTTTTAGCAATATCAAGGATTAAAGATGTTCGAACAGGACCAAGCATATGGTCTCTCTCGCCTGTTTCTGTTTTACTGGCCCTTAAGGTCCACTCGGAACCATTGTTGAGATTAAGAATTATTTTTCGTGTTGAAGTAGAAGAGCTTAAAGATTGGTTATTGTGATGTTGTGTCACACCTGTCGCTCTTTGTTCAAAAACTCTCGTACTACCTTCTTTTTGTGAAAGCCTTGTACCACCTTTTAAGATAGAATTATTTGCTGTTAGTACAAGAGTAGCATTATTGTTGTCTGAATGCACTTTATTTTTTATTAAAACATCGGCATCAATTTCTGAATTTTGAAGAATAACTACACCATCTGCAAAAGGCCCCAAAATACCTACACCACTTTCAACAAACAACTTTGTGTTAGTAAGCGTTACCGCATTGGTATTGTATCCTCCTGGAGGTATTGTTTGTGGTTGAAAGACTATACCGATTCCACGCTTGATAGTTACGGTTGAATCTTTAAGACCGATCTTACCATCTGAGGTTAGTAAACCAACGTGCCCTGCTATTGCACGGATACCCATAGCACTAATACTTCCACCATTCCTTGCACTAAGAGTGTAAAAACCTGAAACATTCCCGTTACTCATTGTAATTGTTAAAGGATAACGATCAGCCTCTATTGCAATTTCTTTGTCATAAACGTTAATATTATCCAGCACCATTGGTTGATTATTAATATCAGCTGAAATTCTCCCTCTAGTATTACTTTGCGCATAGTTTATGTTATAATAAGAACAAAATAAAATCCCACTGATTGTGCATAATAAAAAGCTTTTTTTACGCATCTATATACCCTTAAGTATTCATTCTTTCCCCTTAAAGTCTTTTAAAAAGCGTTTAACTTATTCTGTATTTTATGTAAAGTATAAAAAACACAATATATGTTTTATTATTTAAAGATATAAACATATTTTAAAAACGATAGCACAATGCTCTTAAAAAATATCCGAATAAACCGGCTTTTTGAAACTTTTGTTGATAATTAATATTCCTATAGAGTGTGATATTTTGAACGCACCACTGTGTATTAATTTTGCTCTTTTTTAATGTAGATCTTATAAAAGGTGAAAGGGAACGGCTACTATCAGCTATATTGTTGTATCATTGCCAAGAGTTTTGATAGGGTTGAGTTGACCATAGAGAGAATAGTTGCAACTGTTAATGTTAGGCACTTTTAATCGTTAATCACAACAACATTGTGTATTCATTTTTTTCCAGAAATAAAAGATTCTTCTTTTTGGTAGTGCAGTTCTTGTGCGATAAAGTAAACACTTTAGCATACAAAAAAGGCAGCATGTTGTGCTGCCTTTTTAATCAAAGTGAATATTAGTATTATTTTAGAAATGATACTTTAATCCCCCTGAGAGAGTTGTTCCAGATATACCAGCTTTTTGAAGCTTTTGCTTATAGCTAATATCTCCATGGAGTGCGATATTTTGGAATAGTTGCGCATTAACACCTATTCCTCCTTCAATTGCTGATCCCATAGGATCAAGACGGAAGTCATCACCGACGCGAATTGTTCCTTCATCGCCAAAAGTACTAATAAGGTTCATTTTACCATAGAAGGAAAAGATATGACCATCTTCGACACGGCTAACATTTTTAGTTAAACGTCCACCCATACGAACAGCCCACTGATGAGGATTACCCATATCTACCTTAAAGTTATCGGCATCTTGAATACTGTTAAACAGCAATTTTTGATAAGCAATCTGTACCTGTGGTTCAAATACCAAGCCTTCAACACTGGTTGCTAGTTTTTTACCCAGAGTAGCAGATGCACTCCATGTGTTTGCATCGTCTAATTTTGCAGTACGACCAATGATGGCATTAGAGACATTTCCTTTCAGGAAGCCATAGGATAAGAGCGCATTTAAGTACACCCCATCATTATGCTGTACACTACTGAAAGCTGTAATACCCCATTTTTCAAGTGCAGTTTTGTCAACATCTGCCATATTTTGTGGTGTGAAAGACAACTTTCCGTACGTTCCTAAAAGCCCGAAGTATGAGGAGACATTTTGGTTTTCCAATGCAGCTAATGCAACACCTGTTTGCAGTGCAGCATAGCCGATATCAGCTCCATAGCCATATTCGAGAGCAGTGTGGTTAGATGATAAGGTCGTTTTACTTCCATAAGAAGATAGGAAGAAAGGATTCTTCTTACCATTTTGCATTTCCTGTGGCATTGCTATCCGGATATCGGTTAAGAAAGCATTTTGATTTTCAATATCAGTAAAACCAGCGGAAAATAAAGCACTCGGCATCACCAAATAGTTTGCCATTTGTGGCACAAGAGCCTTTACGTTTGAGTTGGCAAGATATTGATTTTGTAGACGGAAATCCCAGAAATCATCACCTTTATTGTTTTCATTACGGATATTTTGATCATCTACAACTGGCTCTTTCTCAAATAATATTTGGTCAGTACTAGCTGAGCCTTTGCTCGATTCTGGCCCATAAGCATTCAATGTATATTTGTAAGGTGAACCACCAAGTGTAGTATAACCATTCGCTAATTTGAAAGAATTTTCTTCTGCTTTTCCAGAGACTTGGATCAGAGAAATCCCACGTTCATTCCAAGGGAGAGAACCAGTTGCATCTGTAGCATTTCCTTTAACGTTAACATACACTGTTGTTGATCCTGATACATCACCATTAATGAGCAGATGGTCAGCTTTTTGTTCACCTATTTTTTTACCATCACTCCATTCAGCATTTAGGTAGAGTTTCGCATTACCTTTTGCGTTATAGACTGCTTTAGTACCAGGTGTTCCAGACCCTACTTGCAATGTCTGATAATGATCTTCTGTTGGACCATCAAAAACAATGGAACTATCATTAAGATTAAGTACAGAAATATCAGAGCGGGATCTTTTGTCTATATCAAGAAGCTGATCATCATGATCCTTTTCTGCTTTACTGGCCTTTAAAATCCATTGAGAACCATCGTTAAGATTAAAGATTATATTATCTTTTTCTCCAACACCTACACGACCTTCTAAGATAGAATGATCTGCGGTTAGAGTAGCTTTAGCTTCTTCTGTGGCCGATAGTAAAACATCAGCACGAATTTCAGAATTTTTAAGTGTGATATTATTATCAAACTCTTCAGATGATGTAGAAAACTGGTCCTGTTCTCGAAGATCTTCTTCCCCATCGACAAGAAAGTTAGCAAGATAAATACCAACACCATTTTTAACAATAAGTTTTGTATTGGTGAAACTGACGTCATTACCTTTATTTTTTGTGTTGGATAATTCTAAACCAACTTTATCTGCTGTTGCAGAAACACTGGTAATATCAATTTTCCCTCCATCTTTTACTAAAAAGGCGATACCACTCAGTGTATCAGGATCTCCTGCTATTGCAGTAACCTTTCCTCCCGTCATTGTAATTTGTGTTTGTTCACCTTCTGCGTATAGTCCAATTTTAGACGTGACTTTTACATTATTTAATTCAATAGTGCTCTTGTCTGTAGCTTCTACAGCCATTTCATCTGCATCGATAGAACCACCATTCATTGTGATTTTTGTCTTCTCATTTTCTGCAAATAGTCCAACATCTTTAGACGTGACTTTTACATTATTTAATTCAACAGTGCTCTTGTCTTCAGCTTTTACAGCCATTTCATCTGCATCGATAGAACCACCATTCATTGTGATTTTTGTCTTCTCATCTTCTGCAAATAGTCCAATATCTTTAGACGTGACTTTTACATTATTAAGCTCGATAAGACCTTTATCCTTACTCTTGACTGCTGTTTTATCTGCTGCGATAGAACCACCATTCATTATGATGTGCCCTTCATTTTTAGCGACTAATCCAATATCTTTAGACGTGATGTTTACACCATTGTTTAATTTTACAACACTTTTATCTACAGCTTCTACAGCCGTTTTACCTGCATCGATAGAACCGCCATTCATTGTGATTTGCGCTTCTTTATCTGCAGATAAACCCTTATTTTCAGCTTTGATTGTTACAGCATCGTTTAATGTAACAGTACTGTTGTATTGAGCTTTTACTGCTACGTTTGCATCAATAGAACCACCATTCATTGTGATTTGTGCTTCTTTATGCGCGAACAACCCGCGATCTCCAGACTCAACTGCTACTTTGTTTAAGTTGATGGTACCCTTATTTTTAGCTTCTGCTGCTGTTGTAGCTACACTAATAATACCACCATTCATTGTGATTATCGTATTTTCACCTTGCGCAAACAATCCAACGCCATCAGATATGATTTTTTCAACGTCGTTTAAAGTGATAACGCTCTTATCTTTAGCTTCTACAGCTATAATAGTATTATCGCTTTTTACATCAAAAAGATCATCACCTTTACCTGCATCAATATAACCACCATTCATTGTGATGTGCGCCCCACCTTCTGCATACAACCCTTGTTTATCAGATCCGATTAACACATCGTTTAATATAACAACACCCTTATCTGTAGCAGATACTGCTACACCAGTTGCTTTAATAAGGCCGCTAGTCATTGTAATTTGGGCTTCTTTTTTTGCAGACAACCCAACATTCTGAGAATCAATTATTACATTACCATTTAAATTTACGGTACCTTTATCTTTAGCTTCCACTGCTGTGTCAGACGTATTAATAGAGCCGCCAGTCATTGTGATCTTACCACTGTCTTCTACTTTAAGGCCAGTCGCAGCATCTTTAATGGTTGTTTCACCCTTCAAATCAATCACGCTTCCAGAGCCACTAGCGCTTGCACCAGTTCCTTTCTTGTTGTCACTTGTACCTGTCAGAGTTAAATTGGTGCCATCGATTTTACCACCTGTTGTCGCACTAACAGCGCTTCCATCTTCTTTTGCAGCTTCATATTTCTGACCAGAAACTGTTGCTGTTTTACCATCAGTAGTACTGAGAGTTTCCGCATGCACATTAAAATGAGCACTAGCTAATACAATAGCTGCAGTTGCTGTGGACAATAAAAGGGACTTTTTATGCATAATACTTTCCTTACTTATAAACCCCATACAGAACCCTCCCCGCTTATAAGAAGGACACAGATGGATTATTTGAGAACAATAAATATTTTATTACAATAAATATTTTATTACGATTTATATGTAAAGGAAAAAATAATTTTACATATTTAAAGATAAAATTATAGTAAAATACATATTGTTTATATGTAAAAATCATATTGTATTTATGTATAATTGTATTGTATTCATAAATATAGTGTAAAGGTTAATTTTTTAACTTATTTTTTTATCAAAAAATAATATTACTATAAACGTAATATTTTAAAATAATAATCAATGGGTATCATGAAATTTTTTTGTTGAGAGTGGGCGTCATTTTCGCGCAAGTTTTATGTTTTATAATTTTAGGGTAAGGGAGTAGATAAATAGCTATAGAAAAGTTGTCTTTCTTTAGTTCGAAATGTTTTTTCTCAACAAAAATGGTGCAACTGTATGCTTGATAAATTTTTGGCTTTTCTTTCTTCTTCGGGGCGGGCTCTTCAAAAACTAGGGGTAAAGCGTCTTATTGCGCTTGGGCTAGTTGGAATCACGCTGTTTGGAACGATTTTATTTTCCAGTTTTTATTTAACGCGTCCTTCTTATGAAACACTTTATATTGGCCTTTCTCGTGATGATGTGAACCGTATGGGAGTGGCTTTGGGCGAAACGGGAATTGCTTTTGATGTTTCTTCCGATGGAAGTTCTATTCAAGTTCCTGTTGGGCAGGCGGAAAAGGCTCGAATGTTTCTTGCGGAAAAAGGGCTTCCAACATCAAATAATGCAGGGTATGAATTGTTTGATAATATGGGGTCATTGGGGTTGACATCTTTTATGCAGGAGATTACCCGCCAACGTGCTTTAGAAGGTGAAATTGCTCGCACAATTCAAGTTGTGCAAGGTGTAAAGGCTGCACGCGTTCATATTGTTTTACCAGACAAAGGATCATTCCGTAAGGCTAATCAGAAGCCTACAGCCTCTGTTGTAATACGTACAGATGGTGGTTTTGCAGCCGAATCTGCTCAATCTATTCGTCAATTAGTAGCTGCGGCCGTTCCTTCGCTTGAAGCAAGTTCGGTGACGGTTATGGATACACGGGGGCAGTTGTTGGCTTCTGGGGTTGATGCGGCGAATGGGGCTTCTATTCAGATGGCTTTGCTTGAGCAACAAGTTGCATCGCAAATTGATGCTAATATTCGTAAGCAATTAGTACCTTATCTTGGTCTTGATCACTTCCAAACGAGTGTGCAGGTTGATTTGGATACGGATCGTCGTCAGATCAATGAAACTGTTTTTGATCCGGAATCTCAGGTTGTGCGTTCTATACGTTCTGTGCGTGATCAAGCTGATAGCCAAAATAGCCGTAATAATGATGCTGTTGGAGTGGAACAAAACATTCCACAAGAGGAAATTGCTAATGGTGGTGGAGAACGGTCAACTGATAAAAAGGACCGTCGTGAAGAAACCACTAATTATGAAATTAACTCTAAGATTATTTCCACTGTTAAGGATGGTTATAGCGTGAAAAAGTTAGCTGTTGCCATTGTGGTAGATCGTGCACGTTTGGCTCTTGCAAAAGGCGACAATGGAAATTCTGAAAGTTTCATTAATGATGAAATTAATCGTATTCAGCAGATGGTGGCAACAGCTGCAGGACTTGATCCAAAACGTGGTGATGTTATCAATGTTACAGCAGTTGATTTTATTGGTTATTCTGATAAAGATTTAACACCTATACAAACGCCTATTTGGAAATCATTATCACGTTATTTATCCAGTTTCGTTAACGGATTGGCTTTGGTTATTGCTGTCTTGTTAATTTTGTTCTTAGGTGTGCGCCCTTTGATGCGTGAAATGCGTGAGGGGCAAAAGGCTCTTAGTGCTGAAGAAAATTCTCTAACAGGCCTTGAAGATGTGCCTGCTTTGGAAAATCAATCTAACACTAATGGAGAATTTGGTAGAATTGCGGGGGCGAAAGATGATACACTTAACAATTTACGCAATCGTATGCGTGTACCACCTCAAAATCGCCTTGAGCAAATGGTAGAAATAGATGAACAACGCTTTGCTGAGGTTTTACGCGAATGGGTTAATGATACCAATGCAACTGTACAGCTCGCATAGATTTGCAAAGTGAGATGTTGAATGGAAGCGATTAATGGAATGGAAAAGATAGGTGAAGAATTAAAAAATGAAGCAAGTGGTACGCTTGCTTCATTTTTGAGTGATTTTTCATCTGTCAACGAAGATGAAGACACAGAGGTTTTACTTTTTAGTGATGAAAGTGAACAGGCATGTGATAGCGAGAAATATGAAGAATTTTTGTTATCCGATACTGATTTTTTAGAAGAAGATATGGAAGAAATGTTGCCTCTCCATATTGCTTCTGATAATGCTGCCGATTTTAAAGTTGCTGAACAAAAGACTTTTGATCAGGTTGAGCAAGAAACGACAGAAAGGTTGCAAAAACAATTTGCGGCTGAAAAACAGCAAATGGAAAAAGAGCATGCCAAAGCTATTGAAGCAGCCAAGCAAGGTGTAGTTGACACTCTAGGTGCTCAGATGCACAGTCAATTAATGGAAGGGTTTGCTGATTTGCGTCAAGGGGTTTCTAAAGATATTGCGCAGGTACTTGCTGCCTTTATTGGTGAAAAAATTACACAAGAGGTGCTTCAGCAATTTGCTACAAAAATGGTAGATCAAGTTATCGATGCAGGGCAGCCTTTAATTCTTGAAGGAAATGAAAAACTGCTTGAACAGCTCAAAAAACAGAAGGGTTTTGATGCTTCTAAATTTGAATTTAAGTCAACGAACAGTACAGAGATACGTTTGCGTCGCGGTAGTGTGGTTACCGCTACACAGCTGACTCCATTATTAATGATGTTGCAGGAGTTGGTTCAATGAAATCTGATGATGGACAGCCTCACTCTGAAATTATTATTGTTCGTCGTGGGGGGCATGACGAACATGACGAACATCATGGGGGTGTTTGGAAAATTGCTTATGCTGATTTTATGACAGCAATGATGGCACTTTTTCTTGTGATGTGGCTTGTTAACGCAAAAGATGAAGAGACTAAAGAAGCTATTGCAAGTTATTTTAATCCAATCAAACTTATGGATTCTCAAGCAAGTAGTCGTAGTATTAAGAAGAAAAATGATAGTGAGGAGAACAAAATTTGTCCTGTTGGTCAGGCATGTGGAGGTGATAGCAAATCAGAAAGTGTTCAGCCTATTTTTTTAGAAGAAACAGAATTAATGCGTGATCCTTATAGCGGGTTGGAAAAAATTGTTCAATCACAGCAAAATATGCAAGATCTTTCTAATAAAGATAGGAATCATGAAGCTCTTATTGGTAAGAGCAAGGGTGATGCAAAAGAGAATTTACCAGTCACTGATTACCATGATCCATTTTCACCTCATTATTGGAAAAAAAATGCGGCATCTGATAATACGTTGAGTGCACAAACAATAGACTGGAAGGAAGGTCAGGCACAGCAACAACTTGCGCAGGAAAATGCTCCTTCTCAGGCATCACGTGATTTTGCAAAAGAAGTCGAAGACCTTATTAAAGAAATAGCTGATGAAAATCATTTGTTCGCTAGTGTGGTACCAATTAGAGAAGGCGTTATGATTGAATTGATGGATCAGCCTGAGTATGAAATGTTTAAAGTTGGTTCATCTGTTCCTGCGGCACAAACAGTTGAATTTATTGATCGTATGGCAAAAGTTATTGCAAAGCATCCAGGGGATGTAGTGGTTAGTGGCCATACTGATGCACGTCCTTACCGTAGTGCAGCACATGATAATTGGCAACTTTCAACATCACGTGCACAGATGGCTTATTATATGTTAGTGCGCGGTGGTTTGGATGAAAAACGCATTTTGCGTGTTGAAGGTTATGCAGATCGGGATTTAAAAAACAAACAAGATCCTTATGCTTCTGAAAATAGACGTATATCCATTTTTGTACGGGATCCAAATGTTAATCATGCGCAGAAAATGCCTGCATTTAAAAAGGCCTTGTCTAAACATTCAAAACAAATGGAACCAGCTTCTCAAAAGGAACAGACACCGTGATTGTGAAAAAGGTATATGGTGCTGGTTTTTTGTTTTTTGTGACATTTATAGAAGGGATTTTTGCACAAAGAGCAGAGGTTTCTTTACAAAAAGAAGAATTAGCTTCTTATGAGAAGGCTCACGGATCAAAAGCTGTTTTGTCTCATCCAATGCAGCTTGTTCGTTCTTTGCAAAATTTACAAGATCAAATTGTATCAGGCCAAGAGGAAGCACTACAAAAACAGCCGCAACTTTTAAGAGAGATTGGTGAAAAATTTTTAAATTTTAATCCTGACGTTTGGAAAGATGAGCAAAATCTTTATGCATTATTGATTTACCTTTTTAATGGTGGCAATCCTTCAGTTGTGCGTATGATTTTAAAAAGTTATGGGCAAGGAGTGATCGCAGAAAATATAATGACTGGCGTTTTGGCTTATCTGTCTCATAAACAAGAAGTTTTTTTTAACACTTTTGCAAAGTTAACTGATGAAGATATTCAATCTATTCCGCCTGCTTTATTCTTTTCCATAGTTCTTTCTACGGTTGGTAATACAATTATAAAAGACCCTGTTTGGGCTATGAAGCAATTAGATCAAGTAAGGCTTCTTTCCCCGGGGACTTTATTTGAAGAAAGTGCAATTCGTCGTGAGATTAAGGTTGCGACGATTCTCGGTAATACAGACCTTTTGGCTTTATTAGTACGCAATTATGCAAGTCGATTTGGAAAATCACCTTATGCGAAAGACTTTTGGCGTGAGTTTGGAATTGCTGTGCCACGAATTGATGAGAAATTAGATGATCAACAATTAGAGGAATTGATTTCATATGCACCGCCGATGGTACAATTGATGGCATATATGGATGTAAGTCGCACTGCGTTGCTTGAGGCGCGTATGGAAAGGGCACAATTGAGTGCTCAAAAAGCTCTGACATTAGCGCATGAACTCGATGTGAATGATGCGCCGGTCCGCCTTTATTATGCGGCTAGTTTAGCGAGTTCTGTAAAAGCACATGAAGCAGAACAGTTGTTACAAAATATTTCACACAAAGATTTATCAAAAAAAGATCGCTTATTATTTATTGCTGCGCAGGCTGTGGCACAAAGAGTTACTTCTTCTTTAGTGGATGGTCAAGGAGAAGTTAAGACACAAAGTTCTGCACAATCACAAAGTCAAAAAGAGCAGGAGACAATGTCGAAAAAAACTGTTAAGCAGCAAAAGGCTCCATTTTCTAAGTCAGCAGAAATAGATCAGCTTATCAAGCAAGCACAAGAAAAAATAGACGAAGTCGATAAATTATTGGGAACATAGATATGATAAATACTGATGAATTGTGTGATACTCTTTCTACATCAGTGTCTAAAGTTAATAAGCTTTCGGTTCAACCAAGAGAATGCCTAGACAATCAATTGCGTGAGGCATTTGAAGCGCTGGTTAACCAAGGCACGAAGATGTCGGATGAAAAGATTTTTGAGAAAGATTCTTCACATATTCAGGCGGTAGAAGAAGCTTTAAAAGAAGATCTAGAACAGGATAGTGTTGAATCTTTAAAAGCAAAAAATAAACGTTTAACCGATAGAAAGGGAGTTTCTCTTCAAGATATTTCTTACCCTTTAAGCTTGGTGCAACAGTTTGTGAAACAAGAAAAAATTGCGAAAGAATCAGACAGATTTGAAAAAAATGAGAATGTTTTGATTTCTATAAAGGGTAATGTGAAAAATCAAGAAACTGCAGACATTCCAAAAGCAGATGTGGTTAAAGGTGAAGCTACAGGAGAGCGCCAAGTTAAAGCCGTTGGAAAAGATCCGCTTGCACAAAAGTTTTTACAAAATTTTACCCACAGTGTTACACAAAATAGCGAACCATTAATGACACGTTTGGATGTAGGGGTTGAAAAATCTCAATTTCTAGAAGATTTGGAAATAGGTGATAAACTTGCTCTTCAAAAAGAAAATTCTAATTTAGTCAATAAGTTAAGCGATGTTGAGATTACATTGAATAAAAAGGTTGGTTATGTGCAGATTTTACGTTTGAAGCTAACACCTGCTGAGCTTGGGACGGTTGATGCCAAATTACGCATGAGTGCGCAAGGGCTCCATATTGAATTACATATTCAACGTCAAGAAACAATGCGCTTTTTGGTTGAAAATCAACAGATGTTGATCCGTGTTTTGGAAAAGGTACCTGCTAATGATGATGGCCGCGTATTAGTCAGCATTATTGATAAAAGTGTTCAAACTATACAGCATGGTCAGTCTTCGCAGATGGATCAAGGGGTGGGGCAGAATGATAGTGGACAGAATTTCAATGGTCAGCGTCAGGCTTTTGGTCATAAGGATCAGAATGAACAAAATGAATCAAAGCAGTTTTTCAAACAGTTTTTATTGGTGGATTCATCGTTGTTGGATATTTCTATTGACAATGTTGATCCAGACGATCCTTATCGGTTGGTTGTGTAGCTTTGCCACACTGAGCAGTGCTACAGCTGCTGGAAGTGTGTGTGAAGCAGAAATGATTGACGCTTCTAAGCGTTATGGTATTCCGTTGGGTATTCTTTATGCGATTGGTTTAACAGAAACAGGTCATAAAAAATCGCTTCAGCCTTATGCATTAAATATTGATGGCAAAACTGTTTTTGCTAAAACGCAAGCGGAAGCTTTGCGTGTTTTTAAAGCAGCTCAACAGCGTGGTGTTAAATTAATCGATGTGGGTTGTATGCAAATCAACTATTTTTATCATCGTAAGTATTTTTCTTCTGTGACAGAGATGCTACAACCTCACCTTAATGTGGATTATGCAGCACGCTTTTTACGGAGTTTGCGTCAAAAAGAAGGTAACTGGACTATGGCAGTTGCACGTTATCATGCTGGTCCCAATAATGACCCAGCTCAAAAACGTTACGTATGTCGCGTTATGCGTAATATGATTGCAAACGGTTTTGGTCAATGGACTCCTAATTCTCGAGCATTTTGTAAAAATGCATTTTGAATCATTTTTTGAAAAAAAAATGGCAGGATGTTTCATTTTTGAACATTTTTATATACACCAAACAATCACAGGTTGCGCAGTTAAATTAACAAAACAATCATAAATAGTAAATTATTGATTTATATAGTATAAGTTAGAAAAATAACTTGTATTTTAAAAGATGAAATTATAACTTTTTGTTAAGATTTAAATTTTTCCGCAAGTAGATTTTAAATTAAATTAAATTATTTGAGTGAGAAGCACATGATAGTTGTAGTAGATGACCGTAAATTAGTGACGGATGGCTATTCTACACTATTCGCTCGAGAAGGAGTAGCTACAACAGGTCTTTTTCCTTCAGATTTTAGTGAATGGATTTCGACAGCTCCGGAACATGAAGTAGAATCAATTGAAGCAGTTCTTTTAGGAAAATGCAAAAATCAAATTGAGCTTCCTAAAGAAATCCGCACGTATAGCGCTGCACCTATTTTAGCTATGACAGAAACAAATACTCTCGATCATACAATAGAACTCTTTCAAGCTGGTATTGATGATGTTTTACGCAAACCAATACATGTACGCGAAATTCTAGCACGCATCGCCGCTATTCGCCGACGCACCGGAAATAATATCCGCAACACTAACGCTACAACAAAAATTGGACCTATTAGCGTCTTTAATGATGGGCGCGATCCACGCATTAACGGTGTAGACTTTCCTCTTCCACGCCGAGAAAGACGTATTCTCGAGTATCTTACAGCAAACTATGGCAAACGTGTTAATAAAACACAAATCTTCAATGCTATCTATGGAGTCTTTGACGACGTTATCGAAGAAAATGTTGTTGAAAGTCATATTAGTAAACTTCGCAAAAAACTGAAATTAAAAATTGGCTATGATATCATCGATTCGAAACGTTTTCTTGGATATAGCTTAGTAGTTAAAGATTAATGTTTCTTAATACCCCACTTTCCTAGTTTTCCACTTTTTTTCTTAAAATACATTACACTTAGCGCTTACAATTGCGCTCTCTCTTATATCAAACGTAAAGCTATTTATAAAATGTGTCTTTTTTAAGATCATTTTATTATTGATAGAAACATTAAGCAAAAGTTTCGCGCAAGAAAGCCTGCTTATGATAACATAATAGGCTCACACTAACAGGAGATAATATGAGTATTTATGGAATGATGCGTACGGGTGTTTCAGGTATGAACGCTCAAGGGACACGCCTTTCTGGTGTGGCAGAAAATGTCGCTAATGCTAACACGATTGGATATAAACGTACAGATGTCCAATTTTCTAATTATGTAGTACCCTCTGGAGATTATGCTTATGTTCCTGGTGGAGTGAGGAGTCATGTTGGTCATGATATTTCCATTAGTGGTCCGGCGCGTGCAACAGGCCGGATGGGTGATGTGATGATTGATGGTAATGGCTTTTTTCGTGTCGCAGATGAAAACGGAGTAGAGTATTTAACGCGTGCAGGCTCTTTTTCTCGTGATAAGGATGGATATGTTCGTAATGTAACTGGTCATTATCTTTTAGATGAGGATGGACAAAGAATTCAAATTAAAGGTGGTCCGACTGATTTATTTGGTCCTGAGGTTACGACGAAAATTGATTTTAAGGTAAATTTTGATGCCAGTGCAATGGTTTTGGATCCTCCAGGGGGAGATATTGATCCCAGTGATCCTGAAAGTTATAATCATAAAAAATCTGTAACCACGTATGATAGCCAAGGTAAGCAGGTTCAGGTTGAATTCTATATGCGTAAAACTGATGACAATGAATGGACAGTTGATGCCTATGTCGGAGATGAGCAGGTTGGTACTACGAATTTGGTTTTTGATAAAGATGGCAATCTTAAAGACCCTGTAGACGATTTTAAATTAACACTGCCAGAAAGTGATGGAGCAAATGGTACTTTTGAAGTCGATGTGAACATGGGTGGGGTAGGAAAAGACTCTTTGGTTACACAAGTTGGTAATTTATCTGCCTTCGAAATTGAAGCAGATGGTATGGAATCTGGTGCTTTTGATGGTTTTACTTTTGGTCGCAATGGTGAGATTGAGGTAAGATATACTAATCATCAGATGCGTGTTGTAGGATATGTAGGTATGACCACTGTAACGTCGCCAGAAAGTTTGACTGTTTTAAGTGGCTCTGTTTTTGGAGTTAATAGTCGTACAGGAGGTCAAATGATGGGACGTCCTGGAGACGGTGTATTTGGTTCGTTGTACTCAGGCTATCTTGAAGATTCAAACGTTGAGATGAGCGATGAATTAACAGACATGATTGAGGCTCAACGTAGTTATACGGCTAACTCCAAAGTCTTTCAAACGGGTTCTGAATTAATGGATGTTATTGTTAATTTGAAACGATAATTTAGATAAAATTTAAAGGGATTTCAAATTATGGCATTTAATTCGACAATTAATACAGCACGAAACTCTCTCAAGGCAACTACAGGCCAATTGAGTATTGTTTCGCAAAATGTAGTTGGCGCTCAAGACCCAAACTATGTCCGACGAACTTCATATATAGAATCAGGACCGAGAGGTGCTATTCATCTTATGGTTCGTCGTGACGGTGATGTCCATTTATTGAATAATTATTTGGTCAAATCGAGTCAAGCTGCTGTTGCTGGCAGTGTCGCTAACGGGCTTAATCGTTTGTCTAACATTTATGGGGTGGATGAGTTTTCACGGGCACCTTCACAATTACTTAGCGATTTTCAAAAAGCATTACAAATTTACGCCAATGATCCACAGCACCGTGCTGCAGGAGATGCAGCTGTTGATCGTGCACGTGATCTGGCTTATAGTTTAAATGAAGGTAATCGTGAAATTGAAAAACTACGCAATGATGCGGATAGCGACATTCAGGATTCTGTTGATCATATTAATGATTTATTGCGACAGTTTCATGATCTTGATCAGCATGTGGTTCGAGAAAGAAACGCGGGGCGGGATGATAGCGTCTATATGGATCAAAGAGATGCGGTTTTAAAGGCTTTATCTCAAGAAATTGGTATCAATACAGTGTATCATTCTGATGGGAGTATGACCATTTATGGTATGGATGGTAGTACTTTATATGATAAGACCCCACGAGAGGTAACATTTCAATCGAGCAATTCTTTGCCAGCTGGTGCTGTGGGAAAGCAAGTTTTTGTTGATGGTGTGCCATTAGGTCATCCATCTTTTGTCGACCCCAATGGGGGTGGCAATCTTGGTGGATTATTGAGGATACGTGATGAAATAGCGCCACAATATCAAAAACAGTTGGATGAAATGGCAAATGCTTTAATGCAAATGTTTCCAGGACCTCCTTCCTTGTTTTTAGATGGTGATCAACCAGATGGCGTCATTGGTCCTATTGAGGGTTTGTCAGGGCGAATACGGCTTAATTCTATATTTGATAGTAATACAGAAGGTGGTGGACCAGAACATTTTGGTGAGGATCTTCAATCGTTAGTGGATGCTTTTGATCAAAAGCGGTTATTTGGAGCAGATACTGGTTTGTCTCCCGAACAATCTATTATGGATTTTAGTAGAAATTCAATCGGTTGGCTTGAAGGATTACGTTCAGATGCGAATAAAGACGCAAAATATCATAGCACAATGCTTTTACATGCATCTGAAGCATTATCCAACGGAACGGGTGTAAATATAGATGATGAAATGGTATTAATGTTACAATTAGAACAGACGTATACAGCCACCACGCGTATTATCAGTACCGTTGGTAAAATGTTAGACGATCTTATGATAGCAATTCGGTAGGTATGAAATGAGAGTTCCATCAGTTTCAACATATGTTTTAAGTAATGCACGGCGTGATGTAATTGCTAATGGGCAGTCTGAGTTAATGCAAGCAAGCTATGAAGCGGCTACCGGAAAACTGTATGATCCAGGTCTTACATTAGGGCGCAAAACAGGACGCTTGGTAAATATTGAAAGCCAGATGAGTTATCTTGAAGGCTTTAGTGATACCAATAAATTGGTGATGTTAAGAATGTCATCTATGCAAGCTGCGATACAAAGTTTGATTGCGTCAGGTGATGAAGAAACTGCACCAGGTGCATTGACTCTTTTTAATAATATGCTTGTGAGCGATCCGGGAAATACAGCACCGTCTGTGGTACAAGCTGTTGCGCAAGATTCTTTGAGTGCATTTATTTCTGCTTTAAATACCAATTATAATGGTGAATATGTATTTGGTGGGACTAATACTAGTGAACCGCCGTTAAACTTTTATACAGTTGGTGGTGAAACAGGGCCTAGTAAAGTCGTAAGAGACACATTTGATGAATTTCTAGGTGATAGAAAACCGGAAGATCTTACCAGTGAGGAGATGGAAGAATTTATTGATGGGCCGTTTAGTAGCTTGTTTGATGAAGAAAATTTTACCAAAATTTTCTCAAACGCTCAAGACGGTTCTATTGAGAAGCGTATTTCGTCGAATGGTGAAACAGTTAATATTGCAGCGAGTGCTAATGAAAAAGGATTTCGCGATGCCATGAAAAGTATGATTTTAGTGGCAGAATTTGGTGATATTGGCTTATCAAAAGATGCACAAGAAAGTCTATATTCAAGGGCGCGAACTTCTACTGATCAAACAGCTACAGGTAGTTCTGTTAATGAAATTATTGTTACAGCTTCCAGACTAGGGAGTGCTGAAGCAAGAGTGAAAACGGCTACACAACGAATTGAGATTCAGACAAATCTTCTTATGAATGCAAAGATTGATTTGATTGGTGTTGATACAACGGAGGCTGTTCAGAGAATTCAAGCGTTAGAAGCGATGTTAAATCTTTCTTATACTTTAACAGCTCGGATAAACCAGTTAAGTCTTATTAATTATTTAAAATAAATTAAGGTATAGTTATTTGATGTATCAAATGCGATACGAAGATGTCATGGAAGATGATGCAATAAGTGCGCGTGAGCGTGAACGGTCTTTGTTTGACCGTTGCATTAAACTTCTTTTGGATGCAAAAGCAAAAGGCCCTGGTTCATATGAGGCTAATGAGGCATTTCAGTTTTCTCAAAAGCTTTGGATCATTCTTATTGAAGATCTCGGACAGGCAGAAAATGCTTTACCACCAGAATTAAAGGCATCTCTGATTTCTATTGGTTTTTTTATTTTAAAGGAAATTCAGAAATTAAATGAAGGGGAAGTTGCTGATTTTGATGTTCTCGTTGAGATTTCTGAATCTATCCGCGATGGTCTTTCTGCTAATCCAGAGATGTGTGAGTGAGGAGGCAATCAATGTATTTGACATTAAAGCCGAATGAAAAAATTTTTCTTAATGGAGCAGTTTTACGTGTAGATCGTAAAGTGACTTTTGAATTGCTCAATGATGCAACTTTTCTTTTAGAGGGACATGTTTTGCAAGTGGAAGATACTGACACGCCACTTAAACAACTTTATTTTTCTGCTCAACTTATGTTGATTAATCCAGGAGAAGCTGAACAAGCATTGGCAGTTTTTGTTGGATTGTTAAAAAAGTTGCTTCAAACTTTTACAGATAGTGATCTTTTGGAAGGGTTGAAAGAATGTATCTATTTAACCGAGCAAAATAAAATTTTTGAAGTATTAAAGATTATTCGTGGTTTATTTCCAAGAGAAGCGCAAATTATGGAAAAAATGCCTTTAACAAATGCAAGCGCAAAAGAAGTTGGACAGGTTAGAGAGGTGTGATATGACACTAGGTGTGGTTGGTAGTGGTAGTCTTGAAAGTTTGCTTCGCAGAGACAGCAGAGATAGCGGAAAACTAGACGTTTTTGAAGCTAAGAAAGAAACAGATTTTGATACATTTGTGAAATTATTGATAGCACAGATGAACAATCAAGATCCAACCAATCCTATGGATTCGACAGAATTTGTAGCACAATTGGCAAGTTTTTCAGTTGTTGAACAAACTATAAAGACAAATGGTAAACTTGATCAGATACTTTCAAATGCTTCCATTAATGGAGCAGAAGGATATGTTGGGAAATATATTCAATTTGAGGATTCTGATGGCGAGATAATTGAAGGATATGTTGAATCCGTTGCTATCTACAGTGATGGTATGGTTGCAACATTAGATAATGGTGAAAAAGTGCTTATCGGTCCGGGTGTTACGGTTATGGGTAGCAAACCTGATTCAGATCCTGTTGAGGCTGAAGTTGAAGTATGAATGAAGCTGATGCTATTGATATAGTAACAGCTGCTATATGGACTATTTTAATTGCAAGTGGTCCAGCAGTTTTTGCTGCTATGTCTATAGGGATTATTATTGCGTTATTTCAGGCGTTAACACAAGTGCAGGAAATGACTCTGACATTTATTCCAAAAATCGTTATTATTTTTTTAGTTTTAGCGCTGACAGCTCCATTTGTCGGAGGGCAGATTTATGCGTTCACGCAATTAGTTTATAATCGAATAGAAACGGGATTTTGAAAATTTTAACATCATGTTTAGTAAAAATATATTGAGAAATTTTCGTCAATCTTCAATTATTCGTTTTAAATAAAACTTATTATATTCAAGGAAGTCCGCTCATTTGTTATAAGCAGTGAGTTTACAAAGAAATTCTACAATTTTAAAATACTTAAAGCTGATAATTTTTTTCAAAAGGAAATGTAGCAATTATTTCTTCAATCTTGAAAGAAGTTTTTTGATTATTGTTATAAGAAGAAGTTAATTTTAGCTTATAAACAAGCTATACATAAAGTGTAATCCCTATCTCATTTGTAAAGGATACTACAGCGTCTATTTCAAGTATGTGTGCTTCTTTAGTTTTAGTGGGATAAAATTGTAGAAAAAATCATCAGAGAACAGATTTTTCCCCAACAAACAAAAGTGCGTTCAAATAAATCTGAATATGTCTCAATGATTAACGTAATTTAGTTGCTATAAAATAGCAATGAGAAGAAATACACGTAGAAAGACTGAGGTACTATTCTTTTCACAATAGTATATCATCTCAAGTTAAATCTTGAAACTTTATATTCTACCATTCTTGAACACTCTCAATTTATTGGAGAATTTGACAGGATCTATAGAGTTCTTAGCTAAAATGCTTAATATCTCTCCAGTGCTATCAAACAAGCTAAAGTAACTATGGGACTAAAAAAAACTGCTTTTGCTATCTATAGGCATGATTTTCGGACAACGTTGTTTGATAACACATTCATTTGTGAAGTGTACTTGCGTAGCGTAATTGGCCAAAGAAACTGTTGGAAATTATAGTCTTGAGTGTTCTACCTATGGATTGCTTTATCAAATGAGAGATAAATATAGAGCCTCCATAGGTGAGTAATAAGTTTTTAGATTCATTCAGATCTTAATTGTAGGATATAGTATTTTCCTTACCAAATCAAATTCCTTCTTACAAGACACAAATACAACATTATCCAATCAATCATTTCTTAACACGAAAATGCATTCCGCTAAAAAAAGTATAACAGAAAACACTCTCTCAATGCTTAGAGGTGTTTGTTTTTTATATGTTTTAGATTTTGTATATTTTAGCGTATTTATTAGTTTTAGAGATTTTTTTTTGTTTATGGGTTTAGGTCATGGTTTAAGGTCTAGGCGCTTTGTTTGATGTTTTGATTTTATGTGTGTTTTGTTTGTTGTTTGGAGATGTGTGTTTTAGCTTTGTGGGTGTTGAGAGTGTTTTATATTAGGGTATGGTGTTTTTAGGTAAGGGTTAGAGTTGGGAGGATTTTATGGGGTTTTAAGCCATTTTAGTATGGTTTAGTTTTAGTTTTCTTTTTTTAGAATAGTTTAGTCTCTTTTAACCTGACAGGTTAAAGGGGAACATGTGGGTTATGGTTATGCGTTGTGTTTTTAAGCATCATGTTTATTTATGTGTTGTCTCAACCGCTCTTATGGCTGGGCTTTCCCTTATAACATCTCATACTTCAAAGGCGTATGCTCAAACACCAAATTGTGGGAGTGGTAGTGGTGGTGGTGTTAAAGTTGTTGATAATGTTGTTGGGCCGATTGTGTGTAGTAGTGGTGAGACAAGGATACTGAGTAGTACTAGGGGTGGTAGTAGTGAGATAAGTATAGATATGAATAGGCACTCTAGAGAGGAGGCTGCTGTGACGGTAACGGGGCCGGGGACGAATATTACGATAATGAAGAGTTTGAAGGTTATCAATGGGAAGGGGAAGAGTGGTCTACCAGTGATTAAGGTGCTTGATAAAGGACAGCTGACGTTGAATCAGGAGGTTGATGTTGATGGGGTGACGATAAAAAAGGAGATAGTGGTTGATGGTGAAAACTCTTCTGTTACGTTGAATGGGGTGTTGAAGGGGTTTGATGGGATGGAGGTGAAGGTTAGTAAGGGGGGGATGGTTGTTTTTGAGAAGGGGGTGACGGGGATTGATGGGATGGAGGTGGGGATTAATGGTGGGGGGACGGTGAGGTTGATGAAGGATGTGACTTTTAATAATGGCAGTGAAGCGGGGATAAAGATTGAGGGGAGTGGGGAGGCGAGTGTGATAGGAGTGGGGAAGATGGTGACGATGACTGTTAAGGGAAAGGGTGATGGGATACAGATGGATGGGGATGGAGGGACTGCGAGTGTGGTGATGTTGAATATTGTGGGAAAGGGGAGTGGGGCTGGGAGTACGGGAAAGGGGGTGGATATGCAGAATGGGAGGGAGATGACTTTGAATATGGTGAATGTTTCAGGATTCAGGGTGGGGGTGAATGCGAAGAATGGGACGGTGAAGATAAATGGGGAGTCGACGATTACGGTTAAGGATGGGGGGACGGGGATAAGTATGTCAGGAAGTGGGGCGACGGTGAAGATGATGGAGGGGAAGATTGAGGGGAGTGGGGAGGGGACGGGGGTGCAGGGGATGGGGGGAACGGGGACGGTGGAGTTGACTAAGGTGGCGATTGAGGGGGTTAAGAAGGGGGTGGATATGCAGGCTGGGACGTTGGAGATGATGGGGGGGACGGTGACGTTTACGGGGGCTGGGAGTTATGGGGTGAGGGTTGAGAATGGGGCGAGTGCTGAGTTGACTAAGGTGACGATTACAGGAGAGGGGAGTGGGGTGAAGGGTAAGGGGGTGATTATGAATGGGACGAAGATGACGATGATGGGGGTGAATATTTCACAGGTTGAGAAGGGGGTGGAGGTTAAGAAGGGGACGGTGAATATAAATATGGGGGAGATTACGTTTGAGAGTGGGAGCGGGAGTTGGGGGGTGCATGTGCAGAGTGGGGCAACGGCTAATATTATGGGGGCGACGATTAAGGGGACGAGTGGACAGGGGACGGGGTTGTATGTGATGGCAGGGACGGGAGTGCTAGTATGATGGGGGNCGATTTCAAATGTTGAGAGTGGGGTGTATGCAACGGGGATGGGGAATTTGACGATAAATGGGGGGGCGACGATTCAGTTTTAC